>NZ_JAHLQD010000026.1:0-242186 GCF_018918225.1 Roseburia sp. MSJ-14 | reverse complement strand
GTTTGCTGCGGCACCGAAGAGCTTTGCTCCCCGACACCTAGTATTCATCGTTTACGGCGTGGACTACCAGGGTATCTAATCCTGTTTGCTCCCCACGCTTTCGAGCCTCAGCGTCAGTAATCGTCCAGCAAGCCGCCTTCGCCACTGGTGTTCCTCCTAATATCTACGCATTTCACCGCTACACTAGGAATTCCGCTTGCCTCTCCGACACTCCAGCCGAACAGTTTCCAATGCAGTCCCGGGGTTGAGCCCCGGGTTTTCACATCAGACTTGCCCTGCCGCCTACGCTCCCTTTACACCCAGTAAATCCGGATAACGCTTGCTCCATACGTATTACCGCGGCTGCTGGCACGTATTTAGCCGGAGCTTCTTAGTCAGGTACCGTCATTTTCTTCCCTGCTGATAGAGCTTTACATACCGAAATACTTCTTCGCTCACGCGGCGTCGCTGCATCAGGCTTTCGCCCATTGTGCAATATTCCCCACTGCTGCCTCCCGTAGGAGTTTGGGCCGTGTCTCAGTCCCAATGTGGCCGGTCACCCTCTCAGGTCGGCTACTGATCGTCGGCTTGGTAGGCCGTTGCCCCACCAACTACCTAATCAGACGCGGGTCCATCTCACACCACCGGAGTTTTTCACACTGCTCCATGCGAAGCTGTGCGCTTATGCGGTATTAGCAGCCGTTTCCAGCTGTTGTCCCCCTGTGTGAGGCAGGTTACCCACGCGTTACTCACCCGTCCGCCACTCAGTCACAAAATAATCATTCCCGAAGAAAATCAAATAAAGTGCTTCGTTCGACTTGCATGTGTTAAGCACGCCGCCAGCGTTCATCCTGAGCCAGGATCAAACTCTCTAAAAAAGTTTTTCCTAACCAGAATCTTTTCTGGCTTACTGTTTTAAGGTCGCATCTTTTGATGCTGTCCTGCAAAAAATTCTGTCAGTTCTTACTGACTCTTCCGCCTTATCAGGCGAAAACTCTTAGAATCTTTCAAGGTTGTTTCACTGTTCAGTTATCAAGGTTGTTTGTTTTGTTGTCTCAAGCGACAACTTCTATATCTTATCACGGTCATTCGCTTTTGTCAACAACTTTTTTTATTTTTTTGAAGTTTTGTATTTTTCAGACTGTTTTCTCTGACACAAAGTTCTTCATGTTTTTGCCGCCGTTCTCAGCGACGAATGTTATCTTACCACGTTTGTCGGTTGGTGTCAACAAGTTTTATAAATAAAATTAAAGTAAGTTTTTATGTCTTTTTTTCTTGAATTGTGTGAATTGTCTGTGTTTTTTTATATTATTTTAACTTTTCACATAATTTACCCTCGCAACAGGTATTTACTCCCTTGCGAGGGCATCGTTTTCTAAATTCTAATATGCCATAACTTCATAGCCGTTTTCGGTGACTGCAACCATAATTTCCCATTGAGCTGATAATTTTTCATCCATAGTATAGACTGTCCAGTCATTATTACCATCTATATAAATCTCGTCTGTTCCCTGATTTACCATTGGTTCTATGGTAAATACCATTCCCGGCTCAAATATTGCTCCCGTACCTGCCTTCGATACAAAGCTTACATATGGTTCTTCATGGAATTCAAGTCCTACACCATGTCCGCCAATTTGACGTACTACTGTATAACCGTATTGTTTTGCATACTGGTGCACTGCATTTCCCATGGTTCCAAAACGATTGCCCGGATATACCTGTTTTAAGCCCTCGTATACTGCTTCTTTTGTAACCTCTACCAACTTACGAGCTTCATCCGATACTTTTCCTATACAAAACATGCGTGATGAATCTGAAAAATAATCTTTATAAATGGTGGAAACGTCTACATTTATAATATCTCCTGACTTTAAAATCACATCTTTTGACGGAATTCCATGGCACACCTGACTATTGACCGAAGTACATACACTCTTTGGAAATCCTTCATAATTTAACGGAGCCGGAATTCCTCCCAGCTTTTTGGTTGTCTCATAAACAATATGGTCGATGTCTTCTGTTGTCATTCCTTCTTGGATTTTTTCTGCTACTGTATCCAGAATCTCTATGTTTCGCTTGCCACTTTCTCGGATTCCTTCCAGCTGCTCTTTGTTTTTTACAATAATTTGTGGTCTTCTTAATCTCATCCTTCAACGCTCTTTTCTACATCATTATAGTGATATCATATTTATTCTTAGCTATTATACTACTTTTTGCAGTATTTTGTTGGAAAATATTTCTCACTTATTCCTGTTTCGCCAGTTTTACAAGACGGCTGGTTCCTAATCGACTTGCTCCCAGAGAAATAAATTTTTCTGCATCATCAAAGGATGAAATTCCTCCTGCCGCTTTTATTTTTACTTCTTTTCCTACATGCTCTGCAAATAATTGTACGTCATCAAAGGTTGCTCCTGCTGTGGAAAAACCAGTGGATGTTTTTATAAAATCCGCTCCTGCTGCTGTCACTACTTTACATAGTTCTATTTTTTCTTCCTGCGTCAAGAGACAGGTTTCAATAATAACCTTTAATATTTTTTCTCCGCAGGCTACCTTTAATACTCTTATCTCCTGTTCTATCAAATCATATCGTCTATCTTTTACCCATCCCAAGTTGATTACCATGTCTATCTCGTCTGCACCATTTGCTATGGCATCTTTGGTTTCAAATTCTTTTACTGCTGTGGTATTGTATCCGTTTGGAAATCCGATTACTGTACAAATTGTTTTTTCTTTTCCTAAGTATTCGTATGCTTGTTTTACATAAGAAGGCGGGATACACACAGATGCAGTTCCATAAGTTACTGCATCATCACAAATTTTTCTTATTTCTTCCCATGTAGCTGTCTGTGCTAATAGGGTATGATCTACTGTTTTTAAAATTTCTTTTCTTTCCATTTTTTCTCCCTTTACATTTGACGAATTGCTTCTTGAATATTTTCTACACCGATGATTTTTATTCCTTTTGTGTCTGTAAGACCTGAAATACACACTTTAGGTAAAATGCAAGTATCAAATCCCAGTTTTCTTGCTTCTGCTACGCGCTGTTGCGCCATATTTACAGCTCGCACTTCTCCGCTTAATCCAACTTCTCCAAAACAAATGGTTTTTTCGTCAATTGCCTTGTCTTTATAACTTGAAGCAATTGCCATAACAATTCCAAGGTCAATAGCCGGTTCGCTCATGCGAATGCCTCCTGCAATATTTACATATGCATCACAATTAGACAAGGAAAGGCCTGCTCTTTTTTCTAACACTGCCATCAAAAGATTTACTCGGTTTAAGTCTGTTCCTGCTGCTGTTCTTCGCGGAATTCCAAAACTACTATGGCATACTAATGCCTGCACTTCCAGCAGTACCGGTCTGGTTCCTTCCATGGAGCAAGCCACTACCGAACCACTGGCTCCTTCTGGTTTTCCATTTAACATAAACTCGGATGGATTTGCTACTTCCCGTAATCCTTCTTCGCACATTTCAAATACACCAATTTCATTTGTGGAACCAAAGCGATTCTTTACGCCACGCAAAATACGATAGGACGCATGCCTATCTCCTTCAAAATACAACACCGTATCTACCATATGTTCTAGTACACGAGGTCCTGCCACTACACCTTCTTTTGTAACATGACCTACTATAAATACGGTAATTCCCATTCCTTTGGCAATCTGCATGAGCCTTCCTGTAGATTCTCTTACCTGAGAAACACTTCCCGGTGCTGAACTAACTTCCTCGTTATACATGGTTTGAATAGAGTCAATAATTACAACGTTTGGTTTTTGACGTTCAATTACCTGTTCTACTCGTTCCAGATTAGTCTCACATAATAATTGTAAATTATCGGAAAATGTTCCGATTCGCTCTGCACGCATTTTTATCTGTTGCAGCGATTCTTCTCCTGATACATATAATACGCTCATAGTATCTGACAAATTTCTGCACACTTGAAGTAGTAAGGTGGACTTTCCAATTCCCGGATCTCCTCCTACCAGTATCATAGAGCCCGGAACCACTCCTCCACCAAGAACTCTGTCTAATTCGGGAAATCTGGTCTTCATTCGTTCTTTTTCCTGCATATCAATCTCTGATAGCTTATAAGACTTTAATTCTTGATTTCCACCTGCTACACTTTTTAATTTTCCTGCTGTCTTTTTTTCAACAACTTCTTCTACGAATGTATTCCATTCTTTACATCCCGGACATTGTCCCATCCATTTTGAAGACTCATATCCACAGGACTGGCAAAAATATACTGTAACATTTTTCCCCTTCGCCATTTATTTCCTCCTAATTTTTATTTTTTATAATACAATGAGGCTGTTGTGTTACACAACAACCTCATTTATCTGTCATGCTATTCAGCAATCTTTTCAATTTTTACATTTACCGGTGTTCCATTATTTAATTCTACACCGAGATTAAGCTTGCCACCAAGATTGGTTTTCATATGTCCTACGTTTACATCGTCCACTAAAACCTTGTATTCTTTCTCTTCCTCAAGCTCCAAAGTAATCTGTGCATCTTCTGCCCCCTCTACATCAAAGGATACGCCTGCTTCTGTTACCTTAAGCTGATGAACTGTTGTTCCCGGTACGGATTCGTATACAAACATTCCATTTTTCTCTAGTTTTGTAATTTCTTTGAAAGTCTTTACCTTATACAAATCTCCGCCAAACTCAAAATCTTCTACCTTTGATTTGGATGCTAATTCATAATTCCCAAAACTGATAGTTCCGTTCTCTGTACGAATCAGTTCTTCTACTACAGCCATTTTATTATCCTCCTGTTGACAATCATTTGTCTTACGTTCTTTTTGTATTTTTCATTATACTGCTATACTTTCACAAATGCAATTTCTTTTTTCTTTAAAACTACATTTACGGTATCTTGATTTTTCACCTTACCGGCTAACACTTCTTCTGCTAATCCATCTTCTATTTTACTTTGAATCATACGACGTAGCGGACGTGCTCCATACTTTGGATTATACGCTTTGTCTACGATATATTTTTTTACTGCCGGTGTAATATTTAAAGTAATGCCCATTTGATTTTTGCAACGGTCTATTAGTGTTTTGCTTAAAAGTGTTACAATCTTTTTCATGTCTTCTTTTGTCAATGCATGGAATACAATTGTTTCATCGATTCGATTTAAAAATTCTGGTTTAAATATCCTTCTTACTTCTTCCATAACACCGTTTTTCATTAATTCGTAGTTATGTTTTGCATCGTCTACTGTTGCAAATCCCAAACGTTTCGGTTCTATAATGGATTGTGCTCCTGCATTGGATGTCATAATAATAATGGTATTTTTAAAATCTACTTTTCTTCCCTGAGCATCTGTAATATGTCCATCGTCTAATACCTGAAGTAATATATTGAATACATCAGGATGTGCTTTTTCAATTTCATCAAATAAAATTACCGAATATGGATTGCGTCTTACTTTTTCGCTTAATTGCCCACCTTCTTCATATCCTACATATCCTGGAGGTGAACCAATCATTTTGGAAACGCTGTGTTTTTCCATATATTCAGACATATCTACTCGAATCATAGCACTTTCTGTTCCAAACATCGCCTCTGCTAATGCCTTTGATATTTCTGTTTTTCCTACTCCGGTAGGTCCTAAAAACAGGAATGAGCCAATTGGACGTTTCGGGTCTTTGAGTCCTACTCTGCCACGACGTACTGCCTTTGCAACTGCACTTACTGCTTCTTCCTGTCCTACAACACGCTTATGAAGTACTATCTCTAATTTGCGTAATTTTGCTGTTTCTGCTTCTGCTAATTTCTTTACCGGAATCTTTGTCCATTGAGAAACTACTTCTGCAATTTCGTTTTCTCCTACCTGTGGCTTTCTTCGTCTGCTGTCTTTTCTTGCTTTTTCCTGTAACTTAGTATATTCTTCCTGTAGTTCTTCTCGTCTTCTTTTTAATTCCGCCGCTTTTTCTAATTCCATTTTTTGAACTGCTTCTTCTAATTCTTCTTCTAATTCACGAATCTGAAGCTGTAATTTTTGCAATGGCTCTACGGTTTTCACTCTTTCTAAACGTACTTTTGCTGCTGCTTCATCCATTAAGTCAATGGCTTTGTCCGGAAGGAATCGGTCTGAAATATAACGTTCTGATAACTTAACTGCCGCCTCAATTCCCTCATCAGTAATTTTTACCTGATGGTGTTTCTCATATAATTCTCGTAATCCTTCGAGAATTTTGATGCTTTCTTCTTCAGAAGGTTCTTCTACGACTACCGGCTGAAATCTTCGTTCCAACGCAGCATCTTTTTCAATATATTTTCGATATTCTTCTATGGTAGTAGCTCCGATTAATTGCAATTCACCTCTTGCCAAATAAGGTTTTAATATATTGGAAGCATCCATTGCTCCTTCTGCACCACCGGCACCAATGATTGTATGAATCTCATCTAAAAACAATAAAATATTTCCTGCTGCCACTACTTCTCGTATTACTTTTTTAATTCGTTCTTCAAATTCTCCTCGATATTTCGACCCTGCAATCATACTGGATAAATCCAAGGTTACAACACGCTTTCCTGCTACGGTGTCCGGTACCACTCCCATTGCAATCTGTTGTGCAAGTCCTTCTGCAATAGCTGTTTTTCCAACACCGGGCTCTCCGATTAAACATGGGTTGTTTTTTCCTCTACGGCTTAATATCTGAATCACACGACGTATTTCTTGTTCTCTTCCAATCACCGGATCCATTCTTCCTTCTTCAGCTAACTTTGTTAAGTCTCTGGAAAATTGATCTAATACCGGAGTTGCCTCCAGATTCTTTTTTCTGGTTTTTGCAGATTTCAATTCTTCCTTTGAAAAACTTCCTTCTTCGCCCATGGCAACTAATAAATCAATATATAATTTCTGTAAATTAATACCCATAGTATTTAATAAACGTACTGCCGCGGACTCATTTTCTTTTAATATTGCTAAAAGCAAGTGTTCTGTTCCAATTTTTTCACTTCTGAATCTTTCTGCTTCTTTGGCTGCATTTTCTAATACATTTGCTGTTCTAGGGGAATATCCATCCTCATCTAAAATCAACACTCCACCCTCTGGTGCAATTAGCTCTTGAATCAAATCCAACAACTTTTCAGCATCTACTTTATTTTCTAATAAAACCTGTGCTGCTACTCCTGTCTTTTCCTGAATCAATCCTAATAAAATATGCTCGGTTCCAATATAATTATGGTGCATCTTCTGAGATAAACGCGTTGCCAGCTCTAATGCCTTTTTTGCCTTCTGCGTATACTGTTTCTGCATTGCTGTCCTCCTAATAATCCTCTTCAAATATTTCGTCTATTAACTCATGGACTTCTTCCCGTGAAATATTTTTACATACTGCCTTTGCAAGAATTACTCGCAGAGTTTCTTTCATTTCCTGTATTGCTTGTATTTTTCCTTCTTCTAAAAAAATTACAGCTCCATTTCTTCGATCTAACTTAATAAATCCTTCCTGCCGCAATACATGATATGCCTTATTTACGGTATGCATATTAATTCCAATACTTTCTGCAAGCTGACGTACAGAAGGGAGTGATTCTCCCTCCTGATATTGATTGGTAGCTATTCCGAATACAATTTGATTACGCAATTGCATATAAATAGCCTCATCACTGTTAAAATCAATTTCTATATACATAGTATCACCTTTTACAGATCATCTAAATCGATTACTTCAAAATCATCGTCTGTATCTTTCGTTACCGGTTCTTTTTTCTCCGGTGCTTTTTTCTCTGGTGTCTTTTTCTCCGGCTTCTTCTTTTCCGGAATTTTCGGCTCAGATTCTTCTATAATCTCTTCTTCCTCTTCTACTTCTTCTGTGATTTTTTTCTTCCAAAAACTATGTTTTGGTTTTTCTGCTTTTTCTTCTGGTTCTTCCATATCCAGTTCTTCCGTTTCTTCCGGCTCTTCTACCTTTTTACGAAATCTTTTGGGTACCTCATTAAAATCGTCTTCCCATTCATCCTCATTTTTCTTACCACGAAGAATAATATTTACCATGACAACTACAAGTACTGCAATGATAAAAACCAAAATTGCTATTGTTCTTCTTGCAAAATTCTTTTCACTACTATACTGTTTGTCTAATTTATCATATGAATTCTGCAGGCTCTTAATGTCAGCATTTAATGCTTCCGCATCTACTGTCCCATTTTCACTTTGCTGAACATAACGTTGTACTGTCTGTTCTGCCTTGTCATATTGGTACCAGCCAGTATTTCCCTGATTGCTGATTGCATATAACAAATAGAAATCACTCAGGCTTGGCTCTTGATTTCCAAAAGCGGTTACTGTACCATAATCACCTAAATCCAGGGTAGATGTTGCATAACTATCCGGTAATTCCGCATCTGTTGGTGGATTTAATAAAATATAATAGCTATTTCCTGCTTCAAGTTTTGCAAATGGATAAATGCTATCTGTCTGCTGATTATACACCGCTAATGTATTTTTCACTTCTGTATCCGGAGTTGTAAGGTATACCAATACCACATCACCCATGTTAAACTGAAGTGCTTCTACCCCTTGTCCTTTACAGGTTACCGTTGTCTTGGTAAAATCTGCCGGCACTCTGTCATTTGGTATCGTTGCGGACAAACTATACTCATGTCCATTAATTACAATTGCATCCGGATTATCCTCTGCGGTTCCCTGGTCTTCTTCCTCCGGTGTTTCCGGTGTCGTAGCTGTTCCGCCTTTGGTTACTGCAATTTTATAAGTAGCCATTGCTCCATTTTCAGCTTTTACTACAATGCTGATATTGTTGGTTCCTTCTTTTAAATCCGTATTACCGGTAATAGATTCAATCGTAGCATTGGTGTTGGATGGCTTTGCATCTACGGAAATTTCATTTACGTCTGCTCCTACAGTGGCTGTATAACTGGTTGTCTTGTAGTTAAATGCCGGAGATAATGTCCCTGCCGATATCTGTAATGATGACAAACTGTTATCCCCTGACTGTGTAGTAGAGGTCGTTCCATCACTTATTGCAAGCTTCGTTCCTCCTGCTGTTAAGCCATCCGTGCTGCTGGCTGATACAGCTGCTGTCCCTGCTGCTGTTGCCTTCAAGGTAATGGTTGCTCTTCCTGCTGTGACTTGAACTTTTCCGCCTTCTCCTCCGGAATAACCTGAATTGCTACAGCTTACAAAGGAAAGTTTACTACTGTCATAACTAAATTCTAATGTTGTAGACACTTGTTCTCCATTATCATTTTGCGCTGTTGCTGTTACGGTCACACTATCTCCTATATTTAAACTGGAACCTGACACTGCTATTACCACTTTTCCACTAGCATGTACCATTAAAGAAGGCAAGACTGCAATTGTCATTATCATTCCCATTATCAATCCTAAATATTTTTTCCACCTTTTCATTCTATTGCTCCTTTCTCCGCTATCTATTCTAAACATATGAATACCCACTTTCACTTAGTAACATTATAGTTTTTTCTGTCTATTATTGTCAAGGCTTATCCGCTAAATATTGTGTGCTTTCCACATTTCTTACTAGATATAGAAAGAGAGCAGCCTTTCGACTGCTCTTTTATCCTGTACAACTATCTTCTATTTAAACCATACATTGATACAGAACATAATAAACAAAAACATGGCACCGATAAAAACCATTCCGATTGCTAAGCCTGCCAGAGTAGCACTCACCATCATCTTTCTGGTTTCCTGCTTTGTCAACTGTTCCTCTTGCTTGTATAAATTTTCCTGTTGTTCTCTTTCCCGTTCCTCCGGTTCTTTCCGAAGCTCTGCTAACTCTCTTTCCTGATTTGCCAGTAATTCATCTATATATCTGTCTTTTGAGTTGAAGCCCGGGAACCCTTTCCTAGTCATACAAATGACACCTTACCATATGTCCGTTACCCATATCTTTTACCTTTGGAGCCTGTTTTTTACAAATCTCCATGCATTCAGAACATCTGGTATGGAACTTACATCCTGCTGGTGGATTTGCCGGTGAAGGAATACTTCCTTCCAAAATGATACGATCCAGCTTTGCATCCGGGTCAGGAATTGGAATTGCACTAAATAATGCTTTTGTATAAGGATGTAATGGATTTTTGAATATATCCTCGGTAGCTCCTGTTTCTACCAATCCACCTAAATACATAACACCTACTGTATCAGAAATATGTTCTACTACAGATAAATCGTGTGAAATAAATAAGTAAGTAAGATTATATTCATCCTGCAAATCTTTTAACAAGTTAATAACCTGTGCCTGAATAGATACATCCAACGCAGATACCGGCTCATCGCAAACGATAAATTCCGGATTTACTGCAATCGCTCTTGCAATACAAATTCTCTGACGCTGTCCACCCGAAAACTCATGTGGGTATCTATCTTTATGATATTCCTGCAATCCACAGGAATTCATAATTTTTGTAATATATGCATCGTATTCATCCTTCGGAACAAGGTTATGCTCCTTTACAGCTTCTCCAATAATTTCTCCGATTGGAAGTCTTGGTGATAAAGAGGAGTATGGATCCTGGAAAATAATCTGCATTTTGGTACGCAGTTCACGCATTTCCTTTTTGCTGGCTTTATTTACATCAATTCCATTAAATAATACCTGTCCATCTGTTTTTTCAATCAAACGTAAAATTGTACGTCCTGTTGTAGACTTTCCACAACCTGATTCTCCTACCAATCCCATGGTAGTTCCTCTTTTGATGTTAAAGCTTACATCGTCTACTGCCTTTACTTCGCCTTTGGTAGAACCAAGTGTTCCCTTGATTGGGAAATACTTCTTTAAATGGCTGACTTCTAATATATTTTCATCATTGTGAACGAGAGGTTCTTGTATCTTTTCTTTTTCTACTGACATATTATTTCTCCTCCTTCACAGCATCATTTACATGGCGATAACAACTTACAAAATGTGTATCAGAAATCTTAATTTCTTCCGGATATGCACCATTACATGCTTCTACACACATTTCGCAACGATCTTTGAAGTAACAATAGTTTGGCATATCAATTGGATTTGGTACTTTTCCTGGAATACTGTAAAGTCTGTCTACTTTTTTGCCAACTACCGGTTTGGAATTCATAAGTCCAATCGTATATGGGTGACGTGGATCTTTAAAAATTTCCTGAGCAGTTCCTTTTTCGACCACACGACCTGCATACATAACAACTACATAATCTGCCATTTCTGCAATTACTCCAAGGTCATGTGTAATAAGCATGATGGAACTGTTGATTTTTTCTTTTAATCCACGCAATAAGTCCAAAATCTGTGCCTGAATAGTAACATCTAATGCTGTTGTTGGTTCATCTGCAACAATCAGTTTCGGACTACATGCAAGTCCCATAGCAATCATGATACGCTGGCGCATACCACCTGACAGCTCGTGTGGATACATGCTATAAACACCTTCGCTGTTGGCAATTCCAACCATTTTCAACATTTCAATTGTTCTTTCTTTTACTTCTTCCTTGCTCATGCTTGGATTATGCAGTGCAATTACTTCATCTACCTGATCACCAATGCGGAATACCGGATTCAAGGAAGTCATTGGCTCCTGAAAAATCATTGCCATTTGATTTCCTCTTAACTTCTGCATTTCAGAAGTCGGAGTATTTACAACATTGTATACCTGATCTCCCGCATCAAAACGGATTTCTCCTTCTACTGTCTGACCGGTAGGTCTTTGTACTAACTGCATCATGGAAAGACTTGTTACAGACTTTCCACAACCAGATTCTCCTACGATACCTACTGTTTTTCCTTTTGGTACTTCAAAGGATACTCCATCTACTGCCTTTACTACTCCGATATCTGTAAAGAAATATGTGTGTACATTATCAAATTCCACTACATTGTTCGGATTTTTCATTTTTGTAATATATTCTTCTTTCGGAATATTTTTACGATTTCTCTTTTTCTCTATTTCAGCAGTAATTTTACGATTCTCCTTGGAAATTCGTCTGGATTCTTTTGCTGAAATATAATTTGCATTGTTTTTATTTTTATTTCCAAATAATCCCATACTGCTCACCTACCTCTTCATTTTCGGGTCAAATGCATCACGAAGTCCGTCACCGATAAAGTTAAATCCTAAAACGGTCAGCAAAATCAAGATACCTGCCGGAATCCATACAAACCAGAAGTTTGTCATAACATAAGAATCGTTTACTGCATTGATAATGTTTCCCCAAGAAGCATATGGGAATTTAACGCCCAATCCTAAGAAGGATAATGTTGCTTCTGTTAAAATAGTATCACCAAGTCCCATGGTTGCAATAACAATCAACTGTGGAACTACGTTTGGAATTAAGTGTACAAAAATTCTTCTATGAGTACTAATTCCTAATGCTTCTGCTGCTGTCATAAACTCTTGTTCACGCAAGGAAAGAATCTGTCCACGCACCATACGCGCAACACCTGCCCATCCTAACAATCCTAACATAGCACATAACACGAAAATACGAAGCTGTGGATCAATTTTCCAGAAGTCCATGATGGCTCCTAAAATAATATATAATGGCAAAGACGGGATACAATAGAAAATATCTACCAGTCGCATAATCAGGGTATCTACCCAGCCGCCGAAATATCCGGCAACGCCTCCCATGATAACACCGATAAACACTTCCAAAATAACGGTAACAAATCCTACCATAAGGGAAATTCTACCACCGAACATCAAACGTGTCAGCATATCCATACCATGTCCATCCGTTCCGAGGATATGTGTTTTGGAAGGTTTGGCATATGTATCGTTTACCTGCGTTTCCACATAATTTCTTACGGTGTACTGTTCATTCTTACGTTTTAAAACATATTCTGTTTCTTTTCCTTCTTCATCGGTATAGGAAAACTTTTCTTTTCCTTTGTCAATTGCTTCTAATGCAGCTCTTCTAAAATCCAAAGTTAAGAAAACACCATCATTTGCAGGGCTGATATTATAAGTAGACACAAGAACATATTCTTTGCCATCTTTATAAAACAATGCACCCTCGTCATTTTCTTTAATGGTATATGTGGTTCCTTCAATTTCTACGGATGTAGTTTCTGCTTCTACTGCATCTAAAGCCGCACACTTGAATGTAAAGGACGGCTGAATATCTGCTGTAGCGCCACTAAATACAAATTTAGATGCAATTGCAATATTTTCTGCCACATTGATACTGGTCATACGTCCCTTCTGAGTAATGCTGTAATGAACACCATCTGCATCAAACTCTGTTGCATTTGTAGCTACTGCTGCTTCATAAGCTGCCTTTACGCTGTCTGTAAGCTTACCTGCTACTACTTCGTTATAATTAAAAGCTCCACGTACATTTGTTGTAGTAGCTATCTCTTCACCCTGAACAATATAATACAAATTATCGCTTTTTTTCAACAATCCATAAGTAACATCTTTTGCTGTGAAACTTGTTTGTTCTTTATTAATTGCAAGAATCATCTGTGCCTGTGCTGCTGCCGGAAAATCCTTTCCATCCGCAATACTATACTGCCAGTCTTTATTTTCTGCTACACCTGCATAATCCTTAATAGCTGTCTCTGTGGTACGGAATACCTGTTTTTCACTGTAAGGAGCAAACATTCCTCCTACAAATGAAAATAAAAACATACAGACAATAATAATCAAACCAACCATGGCTAAACGGTTACGAAAGAAACGTTTTGCAACCATCATACCTGGTGACAGCACTTTTACTCTTTGCTCATCATCCAAAGAAGTAGATGTGCTATTATGCTTTGTATCTAAATTCTTTTCTTCGCTCATCGTGCTTCTCCTTCCTAGTGAACTCGTACTCGTGGGTCAACTACTGCATAAAGAATATCCGCAATCAAGTTACCCAGCAATGATAATATTGCCAAAAATGTCAAATAGAACATGGAGAATGGAATATCTCCTCTGGTCATACTTAAATAAGATACATATCCAATTCCCGGTATCTGGAACAACTGCTCGGTAATCATTGCTCCTGCAAATAATCCCGGAAGACTTCCTCCTAAGATGGTAACAATCGGAATCAATGTATTACGAAATGCATGATGATTGATAACACGTTTTTCTGAAAGTCCCTTTGCTCTTGCAGTACGGATAAAATCTGAATTCAATACTTCAAGCATGTTGGTTCTTGTATAACGCATCAAACTTCCGATACTTACAATTGTCAAGGTTATAACCGGAAGAATTAAGTGTTTTGCATAATCTAAGAACTGTCCAAATGGACTTAACTGTTCATGCATACGACCTACAATTCCATATAAGTCTAACCAGCCTAATTTTACAGAAAATATCATTTTTAATACCGTTGCAAAGAAAAAGCTTGGTAATGAAATACCAATCAATGCAATAACTGTAACTGCATAATCGGTTCTCGAATACTGTTTCCTTGCCGCTAATATTCCCAAAGGTATCGCTATTACTATTTCTAATATAAATGAAACCGCTCCTAACGCAAAGGAATACCAAATAACATCTTTAAATTTTTCAATTACAGGTACATTCCACTGCCAGGAATCTCCAAAATCACCTTGAAAAACATGTCCCATCCAGACCACATATCCCTGTGGAATGTTAACATTTAATCCATAAGACTCATTTAACTGATCTAACCACTCTTCGTATGATTTTGCACCTGGCTTAGAAGACATTTCTCTCGCCTTATTTTCTACATAGGATGTTGGCATACATCTCATGATAGAATAAATAATTAATGTTACGAAGAACAGGATTACAATGCTTATTCCTAAACGCTTTGCTATGAACTTTTTCATCGTTCCACTCTCCTATCTCTCTTTCCTTATCTCTTCTATATTAAAATACTTTACTCGCTCCCAAAAAAGTATATTATTTTCTACCTTAATATTGTTCTGCGCTTTCATTTCTGCCCCATAAGAATGCGCTACCTCTTAACAATAACTTTGAGCCCACAGGATGCGGGCTCAAAGCCAATTTTGAATCTTATTTGATTCTATTATTTCATTTCTACATTCTGAACTTCGTTTAACCATCCGTAGAATGGTGTAACATCTTTTGTCATTGTATCCTCATTGATACGTTCTGGACTGTAGATTACACAGTTTTCTCTCTGGTAAGTAGGAAGTTCTACTGCCCAGTCTAAGATAATATCCAAGCACTGTTTATACTCTGCCTTACGGAATGCCTGATCATCACTTGTACGAGCTTCCATAATTAAAGAGTCTAATTCTGGATCTGCAATGTGATAATGGTTAGAGTTTGTTCCACCCTGTCCTACAACATTTGTGCTGTAGTATACCTGATACATATCCGGGTCAATGGTTGCTCCCCAAGCTGCTGTCCAGAAGTTTTGTTCTCCTGCATCTAACTTATCCCAAAGAACGTTAGAATCACTTGGGTTATTGATTGTTAATGTAATACCGATAGACTCAAAAGCTTCTTTCGCATCTGTTAAAATACCAAATGCCGGATGGTCTGAGCTACCTTCTGCTGGAATAATTACTTCATATTCCATGCTTGCACCTTCTGGTGCTGCTGTTACTTTACCGTTTTCTACAGTATAACCAGCTGCTTCAAAATATCCTAAAGCTGCCTGTTTTGCTGCTTCATATTTTTCATCTGCGCTCATTCCATCTGTGTAAATTGGGTTACCATTTACATCCTTAGAGTAAGCTACTTCATAATCTGCATCAGATTTCTGTGGTGCAGCCCAAGAAGTATTAGAAATTGGGTAATTAATAATGCTTGCTGCATCGCCATAGTAAGAGTCAATATTAACATCTCTATATACGGAGAAGATTGTCATCATTGCTTTTCTTAAATCTTTAGAAGCATCGCTACTTGGATCTCCACCAACGTTTACAGTATCTGCGTTACAACCAAGGTATCCATATCCAAGATTATCAACTGTATCTGTGATAAGCTTATCTCCGCTAGTCTCACCATTGCTGTTGATACCAGCGATCTGCTCGAATGTCTCTTTGCTTCCGGATGGATCTGTTAAGTCAACTGTTCCCTGCTCTACTGCAGTAACTTTTTCTGTTTCTGCAGTTTCTTTGAACTGTACATTCTTTGTCTTTGGAGCACCTAAGAAGTAATTCTCATTTGCTGTATAGTAAATAGTCTTGTTTTCGTATTTATCAAATACATATGGTCCAGCTCCCATTGGCTTATCTGTCTTTTCACGAACGATAGATAAGTCTCCACGAGTGAATCCAAAGGAGTTGTTATCATAATCATACAGACTCTTGTCACCATAGTAATGCATTGGCGCAACTGCAAGTCCTAACTGATAAATTGTTGTTGCATCATATCCATCAGTTACAACCTGTACGGTGTAATCATCTACACGAGTAATACCGGAAATATTAGGAACTTCTTCACCTTCACCAGCTGCTCTCATATCTTCGATTACAGCAGTTTCAGCAAGTTTAGTTACATCTTCATCAAAATAACTTTCATCACCATAGTTGGTTGCTAAAGTTTTATAATCTGAACCGTACTGTGCAATAATGTCTGCTAATACAGTATCATCATCCTTATCTGCAGGATCATAATTTTCATCTACTGCATATAATGTTGCAAAACACTGTGCTGCTGTCATTCCCTCTTCGCATCCGTAAGAAGTAGGATCAGAAACTACGTCTGATTTTACCCATTCGAATTCGGATGTAAGTAATGGAGTAATTAATGTTTCTTTAATCTGGTTAGCTAAATCTTCTGGCATTTCATCGATTTTAGCCTGAACCATTTCATCTGTTACAGAATCTGCTGCTGTAGAGTTAGCACGATATGCCTTCACACCTTTGATTGGCTGAGAATACAATGTGCTGCTTCCATCATAATCATTATCGCATAATACATACATATTAAAGATTACATCGTCAGCTGTTACTGGCTCTCCATCGCTGAACTTAAGGTCATCACGCATCTTAATAGTATAAGTAGTATCTCCAGTTGCATCATCGATATTTACATCTACATCAGATGGGGTATAGTATGTATAATCTGTACCGTTGTAAGATGTTGTCTGTCCTTCAATACCGTTGTAAATAATTCCGCCTGCTCTGTCAGTTCCGATAAGTAGAATCTGTGTCATGTTTGCTGCATCCTGATCGTACTGTGTGTCTGCAAAGAAAGGACTGAACTTTGCGCTAAAAGGTGCATACCCCACTACTAATGGTGTTTCACCATCACTTGCTTCTGTCTTTTTGTCAGAAGAAGTCTTTTTTCCATCGTCAGTTTTACCGCATCCTGCAAGCATTCCTGCTGCCATGCATCCAACGAGGAAAAGGGAAAGTAATTTCTTTTTCATAATATTTCCTCCTTATAAATATGGTATATATATAAACGCAATTGCGTTCATATCAAAATTATTTTGTATCTTTCTGCTTCTGTGCTTCTACCACTACACTCTTATACATCTTATTGTGATATACAAGTGCTACATAATCCATTACTGCCAGAACTATCATTATTGCTAAAAATATTCCCTCTGACAATGTATCTGTATTTTCTTTATTTCTTATAAGAAACATTCCGTCAGCACCCACGGTAAAGATACATAGAAAAAATATTGCCAATATCGACTTCATCATCCGGAGTATTGTCATTTCATACTGGTGTTTCTCCATTCTTTCCGGAATCCGAAAAAATCCTACTGCTCCCATCGTGTAATAAATCAACGGAAGTATCATACAAAGATACGGTAATACGATGTATGCCTTATAGCTTCCCGGACTATTCAATAAACCGGCGATAACAATCAAAACCATCTGCAATACTGCAAAGACCAATTGAATTACAGAACGTTTCTTTTTGTCTGTTTCTTCCATATAGAAGATATAATAATCTCCTTCATACGAAAACTTATCTTCACCTGATTTTCTCTTATAATCCTGGACAAACTTTTTCTTCATACCATCCTCTTTTACGACACAATGTTACGGCACATTATACCACAGCTTCAAACCAGCGACAAGTCAATGTGTTACCGCTTTACTGTTTTACCTAGTGAAATTGTCGGTTTTTTGCTTTGTGGACATTCGTCTTTCTGTGGCAAACACTTTTTTCAATGTTCTAAAGTATATCATAAAGTTTTTATTTGTACTATACGTTTCTACTGGTATTTTTGGGTTATTTTTACTACTTTTTTGCATATATATGCCTTTTTTCATTATTTTTATTCAACTCTTTATTTAAACAACGCGATAGTGTGATAAATTGCACATTATTTTTTTCATACATTTTTTATACTTTCCCGCTTTTTCTCCTTTTTTTGCCGTCTGGCATATTTATTCAAGTTTATTTATTATTTATTCTTATAAATGCTCGTACTTTTATAAACTTATGCTTTTTTTAGCTTTTTATACTCTTTTTTCCCATCACTACTCAAAAAGTACCACCACACAACTCCGTTCATAATTAAAAAGGCTGGTATTGCTTTTGTTTTGTCCCAGAGAACAATATCTGTATCTGTTACAATGGCTGCTATTAATAATAATGAAAAGGTAACTATCACTGACATTATTCCTGTGATAATAATCATTCCCATATCTAAGTTTGCTTTTTTCTTATTTTTATTCTTCATTTGCTTATCCTCGCTTTCTTATACATTTATATATGGCTCTCTTTCTTATGGGATTATTCTAGCAGAATAGATGTACCGAAAACGGGACTTGTTTTTTTCTTGTTGCGTTTTTTTTAGTTCTGGTATAATATGAATACTTGGTGAGTACGAGCGGATGTGCTGTACCACCTTAACATGAAATGAATTTTAAATAAGGAGAGCTCAGATGAAAAACTGTTTTGTTGCCCAGTCCGGCGGTCCTACCGCTGCAATTAATGCCAGTCTCGCCGGTGTAATCAAAGGTGTATTGGAACATTCTGATTTTGACCGCATATATGGTTCTTTAAATGGAATCACCGGTATCTTGGAAGGAAGATACTTAGACCTAACCGATATTTTTCAAAAAGAAGAAACTTTGAATCTTTTAAAGCGAACTCCTGCCATGTATCTTGGTTCTTGTCGCTTTAAACTCCCAAAACCGGAAGACGATATTCAACCTTATCAATTTATTTTTGAAAAATTCGCAGAAATGAATATCGGTGCCTTTTTCTATATTGGCGGAAATGATTCTATGGATACAGTGGACAAGCTTTCTGCTTATGGTGCTTCTATTGGCAGTGACATTCGTGTCATCGGTATTCCGAAAACCATTGATAACGACTTATGTGCTACCGACCATACCCCCGGATTTGGTTCTGCTGCAAAATACGTTGCATCTTCTATTTTGGAAATTTCACATGATACACTGATTTATCATGTAAAGAGTGTTACCATTGTGGAAATCATGGGACGTGACGCAGGATGGCTTACCGCTGCTTCTGCCCTTGCAAGAAATGAATATTCCACTGCTCCTCATTTGATTTATCTGCCAGAACGTGACTTTGATACCGAGGCATTTTTAGCTGATGTTTCCAGACTTTTGCAGGAACGTGACAATGTAATTATTGCTGTTTCCGAAGGTATTCGTGATAAAGACGGCAATTATATCAGTGCTTCTGCCGGTGCGGTAGATAATTTTGGACATAGCCAGTTAAGCGGTGCAGGAAAAGCCTTGGAATATCTGGTACAGGAACGTCTGCATGTAAAGGTTCGTTCCGTAGAAGTAAATATCTTACAACGATGTGGTGGACACATTGCTTCTCTGACAGATTTAGACGAATCCTTTGCTCAGGGTGAATTTGGCGTAACACTTGCCGGAAATGGCGAAACCGGAAAAATGGTAACACTTTCCCGTACCTCTAATACTCCTTACGCTGTCTCCTATAGTGCTACTGCTATCGCAGATATTGCCAACAAAGTAAAGAGCGTTCCTATGGAATATATTAATGCTGAGGGAAATGATGTTACTTCTGAAATGATGACTTATCTGAAACCTCTGATTCAGGGCGAACCGGTTGTTGACTTTAAAGATGGTCTTCCGGTATATCTTCCGGTTGCACATTTGGTATAAAATAGCTATATTAAATACTTGTAACGCAAACAGGAAGAAGTGCAAATGCATTTCTTCCTGTTTTTATGCTTAAGTGTGATATTTACTTGTTCTTATTTTCTTGTACTTTATTTTCCTGTTACTACTTCAAAGTACCGTTTTATTTCTGTCCATGCTGCTTTTGATTCCGGCATTAACATCATTCCCATTTGAAATACATGAAACATTCCTTTATAAATATGGAAACGCACACGCACACCTTGCTGTTTTGCCTTATGGGCAACTCCTACCGAATCACTTAACAACATTTCTACTTCTCCTGCCTGTATTAACATTGGCGGAAATCCCCAATATTCTCCAAACATAGGTGAAATATATGGATGACGCGTGTCATTATCCCCCACATAGTCTTTATTGTAAATAAGACTATCACGGGTATTTCCGAATAATGGGTCACGTTCATAGTTATCTTCGTAAGATGGTCCACTGGCTGTTAAGTCCGCCCATGGGGACATGAGAATCAATCCTCCTGGAAGCTTTCGATTATGATCTTTTAGATACATACAAAGTGCTAAGGCCAAACCTCCACCTGCCGAATCTCCTGCTACGATAATCTGTCTGCTATGCCATCCTGCTTTTTTCAACCATCCGAAAGCTGCAACTGCATCTTCTAAGGCTGCCGGATAAGGATGTTCCGGTGCTACGCGATAGTCGATGGTAAGGACATTCATTCCTTTACTTGCTTCGCAATACAAACCTGCGAAAGAACGATAGGCATTGCGCATAGCTCCAATATATCCACCGCCATGAAGCTGCAAAATCACATAATCCTTGCGTGGTTTTTCCTTTCTCGATAAGTACTCCATGGTAAAATTCGGCATGGTTATCTCTTCCATTTGAAAACAATCCGGACAATGCCATTTGGGTTCTATCAACTTTTTTCGTAACTCTCCGGTTTTAATTTTTCTTCCTATCAGGTTGTCATTGGTAACATGTGCAATCATTTCCCGAATGACTCTTCCTCTTGTGCTGACTTCTGCCATTTTTCCTCCTATACATGGAATCTTCGCTTCAATTCGTTCTTTGCCTTGCGGTCACCAAATATCACGGTTGCCAACAATAAACAGGCGGATACTGCTGCTGCAATCACGGAAAGAACGGGACTGGTAATTACATCCATTTTCCACATAACAAGACATGCCCCAGACACTAATACTGTGCATATCTGCATCAGCAAATAACTCTGCCAATTTGTCATATTTACCAGCATTAATATTACAATGGTCATATCCAATAAAAGTACCGCTCCCGGCATGACGTAGTTTACCGACCAGCCACGGTACCCCACAATATTATCTACTGCAATCACAAGTAATACCGCACCTATAACCTGCACCCAGATAACGCTTCGATATCCGTTATTCTGCTGAATGGAATATTTTAATGTAATATAAAAATATAAAATACTAACTCCTGTAATGGCAGACCACCAGGTTCCATGATAGTTCAGGTAATTTATTATAATTAATGCGACTTCTGTTACAATAGCTAAAAAGCTATAAAGTCTAACTACAAAATTCAGTTTTTTCACATTACTTTTTACATTGGGATATCCTACCGCTATGTCTTCCTGTGGTAATTGCTTTTCTTGTTCTAACACACTTTTACACAACGGACATATCACTGCTTCGTCTAAAATTTCTACATTACATTTCTTACATCGTCTCATTCTTCATATACTCCATTTGTTTCTACCTGTACGGCAATTCCATCTTGAGCAAGTCGCTGGAAAAATCCTCGTTGCACGGCAGTTTCTGCCAAGTTGGAACTTATGGTAAATACCAATCTGTCTTTATAGGAACAAATTGTTCCTTTTACATTTTGCCCTTTGGACATGGATAAAAATGCGGAAAATTGTTGAATATATGCCTGATACTCTTCCCGCACTTGAATGTTTCCGATATTTGTTACCGTTGTAGTGTTGGCAAGTGCACTGGTACGATATACATACTTCATTGCCAGACTTTTTACAAATAACGGAACTGCACGCAAAATAAAATTTTTCTCATTGGAAACATTGTATGCAAACAAATTTTCTAAGTTTTCACGGGTAATCTGACTGCGCAGACTTTCTGCTACTATTTTTATTACTTCTTCAAAAGTATAATTTTCTTTTTCAGGTTTAAATACCGCTGAAACAATTACAAAAAAATTCTTCATGGTAATGGAATCAAAATACGGTCTTAAGTTTACCGGTACACAAGAGCTAATTGGTCGTCCATGCCTGTTTTTCGCTCCATGTAAAGAGTCCTGATAAATACTCCACAAAAAAGCGGCTACCAGATACTCATTAATGGATACTCCATAACCTGCACTTACTTTTTTTAACTCTTTTACCGACATATAGCCATGCATTATGCCTAGCTCTAAAGGGTCTAATTTTTCCCCTTTTACCATATATGCACGTTCTGTCTTATAGGACTTTTTATGCCCCTTTTTATAATTTTCCAGATAACTGTCCTCTCGATTTAAGGAAGTTTCACTGCTTAATCCATCCCCTAATTTTTCTGTTAATTCAGGATGGGCAAGTCTCAAATATTGATACGTTAATTCTTTTAAAAAGGTAATTCCACCCATTCCGTCTGTTAATACATGGAATACCTCAAGATTAATTCTGTTTTTATAATAATTTACCCGGAACAGGTAATTCCTGTTCCGGTTTGGTGAAATATATCTACAAGGATAACGATACTCTTCTTTTACCTCCGGTGCCGGTTTCTGGTTGGTTTCAAAATAGTACCAGAACACTCCGGAACGTATACGCACATTGAACACATCAAACCAAGGCAATACCCGCTCTAATGCCTCTTGCAGCAGTTTCGGTTGTACCTCTTCTGTTAGTGTTACCGATATACGATAGACGTTGCTCATACTCTCTCCGGCGATAACCGGAAAAAGATGCGCTGTATTATCTAATTTATCCCACTTTATTTCACTTGAATTTCTTTTCATGCTTCTACCTTTATTGTTCTATAATGTTTTGGATTCTCATAATCCTTTTCGTAACCGTCATCTTCGTAAAGTTCATATTCTGCTGTTTTGGTTACAAAATCTAATGTCTTTAATTCCTGTTTTTCTGCTTCTTCCATATATTGTCCACCCACGGTATATGGAACAATTTTCTCCGGACGAATGAAAAATACTACTTCATCTAATGCAATATCTACATAGTAATGACCTTTTTCTAAGACTTCTGTCTTAATATCTGTCATACTCTTCATACGAACCAGTTTCATTTTTTCCGGCAGATATACATATCTTCCTTCGGCATTCTGTGTATAAACAGGTGCTATCATAATGCTTTCTCCCAATAGCAACTGATCTTCTACTTTTGCTGCCTGTTCATCCTTTGGATATGCAAATGCCAATGGTGTGAAAAGCATTTCATTACGCAACGCTGCCTTCATATATTCACTATACAAATATGGCATTAAACCATAACGTATTCCAATGATATTCTTAAATGCCTCCTTATGGATAAACTGATAAGCCTCCTGTTCTCTGGTTCCGATTGCCGCATGATTACGCATAAGTGGGGTAAATACACCCAGTGCCATCCAACGAAGTACCAAATCCTCTGTGGTATCTGCACCGAATCCACCTAAATCTGCCCCTGTATACAAGAAACCACACATATTCATAGATGGCAACATTTGAAGATTCATCAATAAGTGTGACCACCAGGACTGATTGTCTCCCATCCAGGTTCCGCCATATCGATGCATTCCGATATAGGATGCTCTGGAGTAAATAAGTACACGCTTTTCCGGTTCTAATTCTTCAAAAGCCTCACCTGCTGCTCTTGTCATGTTATAGCCATACAAATTGTGTACTTTATCATGGCATACCTTTTTTCCATCCATATTATGGTAGATAGATGCATAATCTTCCGGATTATTGGCAAGTCCGTTTACTAAATCTCGGAAACCGAATACTTCCCACATATCCATATCACGATTATCCATTTTCTTAATCTTTTTCATTACAGCATCCAGATTCTTATCGGAATAGAAAATAGCAGGCTCATTCATATCATTCCAAAAGCCTTCAATTCCCTGATCTAACAGAATCTTATACTGATGTCCAAACCATTTTCTTGCGTTACTGTTTAAAAAGTCTGGAAAATGTACTCTTCCCGGCCATACTGCACCTACAAAGTTGCTGCCATCTTTTTCCTTACAAAAATACCCTTTCTCTACGCCTTCTTCGTAAGTTTCATAGCCTTCTTCAATCTTTACCCCTGCATCGATAATCGGTACTAAATGAATATGCTCCTTTTCCATTTCCTTAACAAATTCAGGGAATTTCGGAAATGTCTCTTGGTTAATGGTAAAATCCTTAAAGCGTTCCATATAATCAATGTCCATGCACACATTGTCTAATGGAATGCCATTTTCACGATATCCTTTTACTACATTACGAATATCTTCTTCACTCTGATATCCCCAACGGCTCTGTGTATAACCAAATGCCCACTTTGGCGGAATGTAGCTTCGTCCTATCATAGTACGGAATTCTTTGATAATATCAAGAATCTCTTTTCCCTCTATGATGTATACATCTAAGTTCCAATCCTCTGGGGTAATACGGATTTCATCCATTCTGGTATACCCCATATCCAATACCAGTTTTCCCGGATAATCTATAAATACACCAAATCGTTCTTTTCCTTCAACTACAAAGAAGTTGTGTGCTCCATACAAAGAATGCTGTGTCTCTGTATGATTTGGCTGATCTGCACAATTACTCTCATATATCCAGCCTCTTTTATTGATTCCTCTTACATTTTCGCCCAATCCATAGATACGGTCTTCCGCGTTAAGCTGATATACAAAGCTCTTCTCTTCTTTTTTTAAATATGGAATTTTTCCTTTTTGAATCGCAATTTTTTCTACTACTGCATCTGTTTGAATTGGGTTCCCAATACGGTATTTACGAATTTTGTTCATGATTTTTCCTCCTGATTGTGTCTCCCTTTACAATCTTATGATTTCATAAATTGAACATCCTTTGTCCACCAAACATACAATCCAACTTTCTATTCTGGTGGGCGGCACTGGTATTAACGGAAACATATGTCGCAAAATAATATTTTCCTCTAACTCACTCAAGGTAAAATCTTCACTTGCATTTCTCAATGCGGTTCTTGGATGATGAAATCCATGCAGTCTGTGACTTTTATCCTTTTCATGCCAGTCATATAAAAAATAATCATGCAACAGTGCACCGTATATTAATTCTTCCTTATGTCTGGTAAGATGCAGAAATTCTGCAAGACACAAGCTATAATATGCTACGCGAATACTGTGCCAATATACCGATGTATTGCCATGCTGACAAAAGGCTCTAGACTCATTCATCCTTCCTTCGCGACATAACTTACGCAAAGCTCCTGCCACAAAACGTTTTCTTTCTGCCTTCGTCATTTTCCTACCTCCTTTGGCTGGTAACATTTTACCATATACACGGATATTTTTCCATAAGTCCCGCTATTTTCCCCTTAAAAATTTATGGGTATCCTGGGCAATTATTTTTTGCAAACACCAGATGCAGGCAATATTTGGAATCGCCATCAGGGAATTGAATAAATCAGAAACTCCCCATGCTAATTCCAGCGACATGACTGCTCCTAAGTATACTGCAAACAGATACAGAATCCGATAATTTTGAATTCCACCCTCTCCCCACAAATATACTACTGCACATTCTCCATAATAGTTCCATCCGATGATGGTTGCAAAGGCAAATAATACCAATGCAACAGATAATATTCGTTCTCCCTGAAAAGGCAATTGGGAAAAAGCCACAAAACACAGTCTATCCTGAGATACCTGTATGTATTTTTCCGGGCTTCTTATCATACTACTAACAATGGTAATTCCGGTAATGGCACACATCACCACTGTGTCCCAAAAAGTTCCCGTCATGGATACCAGCCCCTGCTGCACCGGTGAAACAGTTCTTGCTGTTGCTGCTGCCATTGGTACAGATCCTAACCCTGCCTCATTAGTAAACAATCCCTTAGAAATTCCTACTCGCATAGCAGTCATCACAAGTGTTCCTGTCATTCCTCCTGCCAAAGACTTAGAGGTAAATGCCGAACCTACAATTACCTGTATGGTTTCTCGCAAATAAGCTACATTTTTTCCCATAATAAAAAAGCACCCTCCTAAAAAAAAGATGCTCATAATCGGCACGAGAAATGCACAGACCTTGGCAATCTGTTTTCCGCCACCTAAAATCACAATTCCAGCCAGCATGGCTGTTCCCATTCCTATTAGATGTGGGGATATTTCTGTCTGACCGCATACTGCTGCTGAAATGGAATGTGCCTGTACACTGCTACCGATTCCAAAAGATGCCAATACTGCAAATATGGAAAATAAAATTGCCGCCCACTTTTGATGTAATACCTTTTCCAACACATACATGGGTCCTCCCACAAAGGAACCGTCTTTTCTTCTTACTCGGTATTTTACAGACAAAAAGCTTTCTGCATAACAGGTGGCAATTCCAAATACTCCGGTAATCCAGCACCAGAATATTGCTCCCGGTCCCCCTAATGCAATGGCTGTTGAAATTCCGATAATATTTCCGGTTCCAATGGTTGCTGCCAATGCTGTTGATAATGCGGAATAAGGGGAAACATTTCCTGTTTCCCCTTCTGTCTTGCTAAAACTTTTTCTAATTCCCATTGGTATCCATTTTTGAATAATTCCTAACCGAAATGTAAAATAAATATGTGTTCCAAGCAGTATTACCAACATTGGGAAGTTCCATAAATATGCCTGTATGGTTTTTACTACTTTTAATATTGTGTCCATTCGGTACTCCTCTATACTTATTCTATTTTAAGTATATTGGTACCTGCCTTTTTCTATGAAATATTTTTACATTAATCTGTTCTCTGTTTTTTGCACATACAAAGGGCATGCACAGCTTTCCTGTACATGCCCTTTTAAATCAATTTCTACTTATCTATCAACCTTCTTTGGGATGCTTTTCGCAGTCACAATCAACTGCCGCCTTGCCCGCTTCTGCTCTTGCACCAAAAATAACCGGTACTTCTACGCACAATTTCTGACTGATGGTAAATTTACATACTTCTTCCGGCTTTTCAAAATGAATATCGCATCCCGGTGAAATCACTGCCTTTCGGATTCAACATTTTGTTTTATTGTCAAATCTTCTCCCCTCAGGATTATTTTATGTAAATTGTATTAATAGGTCACTACTTTTTACCTCAAACTGCTAAACACTAAAATGTTGCATGCTTTCTTCTAAACCATCTGCAATGGACTTTAACCCTTCTGTACTTCCTTCTACCTGTTTGAAATTCTCTGATACCAAATTGGTATTTGCACTTACCTCCTGGGTTACCGCTGCATTTTGCTTTGCAATATCTGATAATTCTGCCACTGTTTTTATAATTTCCTGTCGTGCCGTATCCAAATAAATAACGCTATTTTCAATTACATTCATACTTTCTAAGGATTCTTGCAGCTTCAACATTACTTCATCTGTCATGCTTCTTGTTTCTTTCATATTATTTGTCTGATTTTCAATGGTCTCTGCTACTTTTTCCATAGTTATAACCGCCATATTAGAATCTTCCATTAGTTGAGCTACAATTTCTTCTATTCGTTTACTAGATTCATTGGACTGACTTGCAAGCTTCTGTATCTGGTCTGCAACAACTGCAAATCCCTTACCATTTTCTCCTGCCCTTGCAGCTTCAATGCTTGCATTCAGGCTTAACAGGCTTGTTTCGTCTGCAATAGATGCAATGATGTCTGTTGCCTCTTTTATCTTCTGGGCTGACTCATTGGTCTGCTTTGTCTGTCGTGAAATCTCTGTTACAAGAGCTCTTACTTCCTGATTGCTTTCTAACAGCTTATGAATGGTTTGTGCATTCTTTTCTTCTGACTCATGCATTGCTTTGGCATTTCGCTTCATTTCTGACATTTCTCTGGAAGTCTGTTCAATTTTTTCTCCCATATCTGTTACATTATCCGATGCTTTTCCGGAAATATTTGCCTGCATGGAAGCACTTTCTGCAATACTATTTACTGCATTACCCACTTCTTTCATGGATGCTGTTGTTTCTCTTGCCGTATTTTCCAGTTCTCCAGATGCATCCCAGACTGCCTTGGCATTATCGGCAATTGCTTCAATACTTTTTGCCATCTCACTTTCCAATATTTTAATTGCTCTAGACAAATCACCAATTTCGTCTTTTCTTTTTAATAATTGTTTATCAACCTCTGTCTTTAAATCACCTTTCGCAACAGATTGTACCAATCCAATACTCTTCTTTAAGGAGCCTGTCAGCGAACCTGTAAATATCATTGCCGCTACAATACATATTGCCATTACCACTACTGCCACGGCTACTATGGCATAAACAATTTTATTTACTGCGGCATCTTTTTGTCCCTTATTACTACCTACAAAAATCATTCCTATAGGTGTGTCTCCTTCATCCTGACACACCGGCATATAATAACCATAATACATCGTTCCATCGATAGAAACTGTTTTACTAAAATATTCTTCTCCCTTTTCTAAAACCTGCTTTTTTACTATCTCCCCTGCCGGTGAACCAAGAATTCTATCTCCGTTTTTATCAACTGCAGAACTCATAATTCTTCTATCTCCGTAGAAAAATGTGACCTCCATTCCTGACTTTTCTTTAATACTGTCTACAATGCTGTCTGATTTTGAAATATTGTAACTTCCCTTCCAAATATCACCATTTTGCGCTTCCAAATACTCTCCTGCATTTTGGTCATATGCGGCAAATGTTGCCGTTGCCGCACTTCTTAACGCATCTTTGATTTCCTGTACCAATGCGCCTTTTACTACTGTTAAGGAAATTAATATTACTACTATTCCTAACAACAGAACCGGTAAAACCATTAATGAGAATATCTTCTTTTTCATAACATTCCCTCCCTAGTCCACAACTTGTACATTTTTATAGTACCAGTTAATATTTCCTGTTATTGTTGCATCATCTAATGTCTCACCTGTTTTTCCAATTATTTCTCCTGTATTGGTTTCTATTTCTCCGTCAAAAACATTGCATTCCCCAGATAAAATTTTTGCTTTTGCTTCATCTACCTTTTCCTGTGTTCCGTCTACACAAAAATCAGCTAAATCGGTAATTGCTACCAATCCTTCCTGCATACCACCGTAATAGTTTTCTCCCGTCCATGTTCCGTCAATGACGCTTTGTACCGCAGTTGTATAGTAAGCACTCCAATTCCATATAACACTGCACAAACAAGAATCCGGTGTTTCTTTCCGCATATCTGAATTATAACCTATGCCATATACCCCGGCATCTTGCGCCATTGTCTGTGGATATGGGGTATCACAGTGCTGTGCCATCACATCGCACCCCATATCCAAAAGTTCTTTGGATGCTGTTTCTTCCGCTTCCGGGTCATACCAACTATTTGTTACTTTTACATATACTACAGCATCAGGATTTACCGAAGCGATTCCCATTGCAAATGCATCGATTCCTCCTGTTACTTCTGAGTTGGAAGAATCCTGTGCTGCAACATAACCAATCTTATTGGTCTTTGTATTCATTCCTGCTACAATTCCACTTAAATAACGCGCCTGATAAATCCTTCCAAAATAATTTATAAAATTCTTGCCATTACTCTTGTACCCCGTTCCATGGCAAAAATAAATATCCGGGTATTCTTCCGCCATTTCGGCGGTTACATCCATATATCCCCAACTGGTAGCAAATATAATATTGCACCCTTCCTCTATACACTCCTGTAACGCAGTTCTAACTGCATCTTCATCTGTATCATCCACATTGATTTTTCTTATAATCTGATCATTGGAAAGTCCAAGATTTTCTTGCATTCCCTGGATTCCCAAATCGTGTGTATAAGAATAACCGCTTCCTTCTGCCGGATCAGAAAGATGAAGCACTCCCACCTTGATATTTTCTTTGGCAATGCCTGTTCCTTTTCTATCCGTTTGCTTTTTATCCGATGTTCCTGTTTGTTTTGTGCTTACGCTGTCTTCATACCCTTGATTCGTTGCATAATCATCCACTTCTTGTTTCGTACCACACCCTGCTGCCAATAGTATCCCTAAGGATAGTATCGCAGTTTTCAGCCAACCTTTTCTCATACCTCTTCCTCCTAAACTGTAAAAACCATACATTATAAATATAATTTTATTTTATCCTATTTCATACACTACTGCAATAGCAAGCTAAAGTTATACTATTCTTCTAAAACCTTTTTGCAATACCACTCCCTATTTACCTGTTTTGCGATTCCATGAGTTAAAATAACAGGATGATTGATATCGTTTGGAGGGATATATGCAACTATGCCGATTTTTCCATCAGACATCATTACTTTTCTTTTTCTAAAATGTCTTACCATATTATTTACAAAAACAATGGTGAGTTTTTCATCTAATCCGGTATATTCATTGGCTTTCATTTTCGCCAAAATATCAAAGGGCAAACGTTCTTCTTTATAACTGCGTTCTGAAACCATAGCATCATAAACATCACAAATAGCGGTAATCCTTGCAAAAACAGATATTTTTTCATCGCAAAGCTTATCCGGATACCCTGAACCGTCTAATTTTTCATGGTGATGTCGAACCGCATCCCGCACACTTTCGTCGTATTGCTCGTCCAATAATTCACTGGAATAAACAGGATGTTTCTTTATTATCCGGTATTCTTCTTCGGTAAGTTTTCTTGGTGCTAAAAGTATCTGTTCCGGTATTCTGGTTTTCCCGATATCATGAAGCAGACCTGCCATAACTAACATTTGTATTTTCTCTTCCGGCATTTTTAGCCAATACCCCATCATTCCGTTTAAAAAAGCAATATTTAGTGAATGACGTTGCAATCCTTCGTCAATTTTTCTTGGCACATTTATGCATCGAAAGAAATCCTGAAAATCCATTCCTTGTATTTTCTTTGTTACTTCCTCTGTTACTGCCTCTGCCCCCTCATATTCCACTTCTGCTGCATGTTCAATCATTCCTAAGAAATATTGCACTTCTTTTTTTAGTTTGGTATATCCAAATCGATCTTCTACTATTTTTTGCTGAATCTCCGCAGGCATATCCTTTTGTTTCATGATTTCCTGATAAGCTTCTTCACAGACCATAACACAATCATCCACGGTTCCCAGATTGCGCAGTTGTTCAATTGTTTTTTCTGTAATTCGTTCCCCGGCTTTTATAAAAAGCACTTTTCCATTTTCATTATATAAATCATCGGATAATACCATTCCATCCCACAAATATCTAATTGGAACCTTTTTTAACTTTTTTACTTTCTTCTCTTCTGCCATAGTCTTTCCCACGCTTTCTCCCAACAATATAACGGCATCCGTACTCTGTTGTCCATAAATTCTGATTCTGTATCCGAACTACTTCATACTCTCCTTGTATGGTAGTTTCTCCTAACTCAAGCAAAATCTGTATTCTGTCACCCTTTTCAAAACTTCCTGCCATAGTCTCTAGAAGCACTCCGTTGGCACTGATATTGTGTGTGATAAATTCAATGGGTTTTCGTAATATAATCATCTGTTTTTCAATTACAATTCCTTCTACTTGTCCCTTTGCTTTCATCTCATATCGCTGTTTTTTTCTGTCTTCCTTATTTCTTCCGCTGTGAAGTCTAATCTCAAATTCATTGGCTATTACCGGTCGTTCCAGTACTCCATAATACTCTAATAATCTATTTGGACAAAATATTAACACGGATACTTCCTGTTGACCGGAATACTTTAAACCACTTGCACTGATTTTTACAACCTTTTGCACTGTATCGTATGCAGTAATTCTTGTGTCTGAAATAAGTTGACTGCTCTTTCTGTCTTTCACTTGTATTTTACAACCAACTAAGTCATTTTCATGCCCTGTCATATACCTTTACTCCTTTCCCCTATCCTCGGAAATCTATTTTAAACCTTGTCGGATGCAACCTGCATTTTGTAATTTTTGCCCCAACTGCACATTGCGTCTAAAACAGGTTTTAAACTATATCCCAATTCTGTTAATGTATATTCTACCCGAGGTGGCACTTCTGCATATACCTTACGAGTTAAAAGTCCGCTTTCTTCCATTTGTCGAAGCTGTGATGTCAATACTTTCTGACTCACATTTCCTACAGACTTTTTCAACTCTCCAAATCGTTTGGTTCCCGTAAGGAGATCTCGCACAATCAGTACCTTCCATTTATCACTAATTAGTGTTAAAGTTGTTTCTACCGGACATGCCGGAAGTTCTTTTCCTGTAACATCCATTATAGTACCTCCATTTACCGTTTTTGCTATATATTCCTATACTACGGTAACTTACCAGACATTGTCAAGTTCCCATGCTTATGGTTACCTGAAAGTAACTATGCCACAATATTGTGCGTACTTCTCAATGTTCCATGATGGATATACAATTAAGACGAATCAAGGGAAATCCTTTTTCCCACATTACTTAATTATAATTATGGAGGTATTTATCATGAACAAAGTTATTACATTTTTACAGGAAAATCCAGTACAGTATTTAGCCACTATCGGTCGTGACGGGAAGGCAAAATGCCGTCCATTTATGTTTGCCGGTGAGTTAGACGGAAAATTGTGGTTCTGTACCAATAATCAAAAGGATGTATACAAAGATATGCAGGAATATCCGGAAATCGAGATTTCTGTTTCCAGTCCATCCTATGCATGGATTCGTCTTCATGGAAAAGCTGTGTTTGAAAACAACATGGTGGCGAAAGAAATGTGTATCAAAAATCCGATCGTTAAAAGTCAGTACCAAACTGCTGATAATCCGATTTTTGAAGTATTTTATCTGGAAAATCCACATGGTGTAATTGCTGATTTTTCCGGTAATCCACCATACGAGTTTTAATTATAAGAAGAAGGTGTGAATATGAATCAAAGCGAACGAAGACAATTTCTAATACGGGAACTTTTGCGGGAAAACCGGGATTACCAAGACCTATCCATTCCCAAAGCCTCTGAGGAACAACAATCTCTTTTGCGTGGATTATTAAATATCCGTCCGCCCAAAAGCTGTAATGATACCTTTTTACAGATACAGGATGCGTATCTCTTAGAAAGAACCCAATCGAAAGGTATTACCAAACTTTCCTCGTTAAAGCCGATGTTGCCGGGACTATATCTCTGGCAGGGTGATATTACTACATTGCAGTGTGATGGAATTGTAAATGCTGCAAACAGTGGATTAACCGGCTGTTATGTTCCAAATCATCGTTGCATTGATAACTGTATTCACACCTTTGCCGGTGTGGAATTGCGCCTTGCTTGCGCAGAACTAATAAAAGAACAAGGCTCCCCGGAGCCTACCGGACAGGCAAAAATCACATCTGCCTACAACCTGCCCTGCAAATATATCCTACACACTGTGGGCCCTATTATTCGTGGAGCATTGACAAAAGCAGATTGTGATTCCCTTTCTTCCTGTTATCGCTCCTGCTTGGAACTGGCCGCAAAACATAACCTTGAAAGTATTGCTTTTTGTTGTATTTCAACAGGCGAATTTCATTTTCCAAATGACAAAGCTGCGGAAATTGCGGTACAGACTGTAAAAGAATTTATGCTGAAAAAAACTAGTGTAAAGAAGGTGATTTTTAATGTTTTCAAAGACTCCGACAAATACATCTATGAAAAATTACTCCAAGCTGATTCATCAACTGACCGTTGCCATCCTGGAATCTGATGCCATAGTTATCGGAGCCGGTTCCGGTCTTTCTACCGCCGCAGGTCTTACTTACTCGGGCAAACGATTTAAAGAACATTTTTCTGATTTTCAGGAGAAATATGGCATCACTGATATGTATTCCGGCGGTTTTTATCCCTTTGATACGTTAGAAGAATATTGGGCATGGTGGAGTCGACACATTTTCATCAATCGTTATCAGAAAGCTCCATATGCTGTGTATGAGGACTTGTTTACATTAGTAAAAAATAAGGACTATTTTGTACTTACCACAAATGTTGATCACCAATTCCAGCTTGCAGGTTTTGATAAAAAGCGTTTGTTCTATACCCAGGGGGATTATGGTCTATGGCAATGTAGTGAACCCTGCCACCAGAAAACTTATGATAATGAAGAAATTGTACGAAAAATGGTTGCTGAACAGACGGATATGCGTATTCCTTCTGAACTGATTCCTCACTGCCCTATTTGCGGAAAACCTATGACTATGAACCTGCGTTGTGATAATACTTTTGTACAGGATGAAGGCTGGTATACTGCCTGTCAGCGATATGAAGACTTTATACGCCGCCACAAGGGACTTAAGGTTCTCTATTTGGAACTTGGTGTGGGCTATAACACACCCGGCATTATTAAGTATCCTTTTTGGCAGTACACCAGTGAAAATCCACATGCTAAGTATGCCTGCATCAATATGGATTCTTGCTTTGTGCCTGGGGAGATAATGGGGCCGTCGATTTGTGTGGAAGGGGATATCGGGGAGGTGGTGAAGGGGGTTGTTAAATGTAGTAAGCATAAATTATAATAATATACTTTTCTAACCATAACCTTTCCTTAACCAAAAATAGACAGTCATCACGCTGACTGCCTACCCGCTAATAGGATTCTTCCTGTTTTTATCTGCATTCTATTTATAAACCGATTATAGTTCTCTTGCATAAAGTCTGACCTCATCTATTCTATAACAATAGTCAGAAATTTTCTCGCGTCGCGAAGGCTTTACCTCAAATATCATTTCTTCAACACCATATATTTCACCTACATTCTTTCGGTTTAAAAACCAATCTGCTTTAGAAGGACGTGCATAACAACGCAGCCAATTCTGCTCCTTGATATTGTAAAATCCTTGTGCCAAATACCAGTAATTAGCTGCTTCATCTTCCTGTGTCCATACTTCACAATATTTGATACCTTTCATTATAAGTTGTTTTTTTACTTCATCCCATAGAGAAGCAGCAATATGATTTCTGCGATATTCTGGCAGTACAGCCAAATGCCAGATTACAGCTCCAACTTTTTTGCCTGCCACACACAAACTTCCAACTTCCTTTTCTATTTCAGCATCAATTAAGCCAATAATTTTGCCATCTTCTTCCGCCACAAGGCAAATTGAATCATTCTCATAAATTTCCCGGTGGGTCAAAACATCGTTGTAATATGAGCAATCCAAAAACGAAAGAACTCGACACCTCAACCATTCCAATTCATCGTTCTTTGTATATTCTCTGATTACCATTAAATTATCCTCCCTATATTATTTCCAAATGTTTAAACGCCTGCCTAATAGCTTCTTCTTTCTCTGGCGTACGCTTAGGCTGTGTTACATTGTCAAATTTAGTCAAATTAAAGTTCTTCCTTGGAAAGAATGCCCTTCATCGGTATATTCTCCTACAATCTCCATATCCTGAAATTCTGCATATTTTCTAAGCTTGTCCTTCTGTGCATCCAAGCTATAACCATCAACCTGAATTGCTGTTGATACACGAGTATATATGTAGCATTTTGTTTTCTTTTTCAATACATTCACTCCCCCTCTACTGTGGTAAAATCAAAGTTGGATTTTTCAACAGCGTGGCAATAACCGGGGCATATTTAGATATTCCATAATCTTCAACAATACTGGTTATTCTAGCCCCAGCATCCTTTGATGAAGCACCACATAAGAAAACTCTTTCATCATCAGTTCCATAATCCAACACTATAAATCGATCATGAAATATACCGCCTGTCTTTTTCATTGACAAATTTACTGTTGGGTACTCCTTGCAGAAATCTGTAAATTCTATGTTGTGAAGTTTATTATTTCCAACATTATCACTGAATAAAATAATATCTACTCCGGTAGGAGAATTCTTAAAGTGTACCAGAGTTCTTAAGCCAATATAATTGTCAACGACATATATTGACGACTTAGCCTGTTTATAAATGGACTCATATACCTCATCTGCACTACTAAATTTTGCATTAAACATGAGCCACTTGTCATCATCGTCTGAAACAAAGCTGTTCATCATATCAGCTAACTCAGATTTTGTCACAACATCCTTCAGTCCTTCTGCAACATCTGAAATCTGCTTTTCCAGCGATATCATATCTGAGTTGATTTTGTTAATTTCTATTCTGTTGTTAGCAGTTTCCATGCTTAACTGAAGTATTTCCCGCTGACCTATTAAATCACGATTTTCTAATATGTAATCTTTCATTTTCTTAAAGGTTCTTATTAATGCCTTGCTCTGCTTAACAGCCAACGGTCCTTTCAAGACAGTCATCAGCATATATAATCCTTGCTCTGTAAATACATGAGGATTATAACGACTTTTTGAACTTATATTTGCGGTACAATTTTTGTACCGCAAATGTTCTAATTCCTCATCTGTCAATTCAAACATAAAATCTTCATCAAATTTTTCAATATTATTTTTTACTGTCTATTAAATCCCTTCGTATCATAGCCATATATCTCTGCTAAATCAGCATCAAGCAATACCCTTTTACCCCTAATTTTATACAGTTTTTCTTTTAGATATTCTTCTGTTACTTCTATTACTGTAACATCGATTTCTTTCTTTTTATCTTCTACCATAGAACCCCTCCATCCATTTTGCGGTTAAAAAATCGTCCGCAATTTTCATATATTTTTTCTAATAGTTTATTTAAACTTATTCGCTCCTTCCTTAGTCCTGAAATGTTTACTCAAAAAATAAGACTTGTAAATGTTATCCCCTGTAATCTTATCTGCCAGCAGAGAACGTTTCTGGTGTTAGCTCTGGTGGAATCAAATTTTCCTTCACCGCATCCGTGTGAATACGGTAGTTCACCTTTGACAAAGCCCTGTTCAAGTTCCAGTCCAATGAAAGTCGGCTGTTTTCATCTTGTTTTAACCTACGGTAATCTTTCATAATATACAGTTGAAATTCCGGAGAAATCCATGTAGCAAATGCCATAGCAATATCGCTATGTGCATAAGTTCCTCCGCCATATCTGCCTGCTTTTGACACTATTCCAATAGCATTGGTCTGTTCAATCCATTTGGTTGGTGTCATAACAAACCTGTTTAATCCTGCCCCACTTCTAACCGCCTCGAATTGCACACAGTTAAAATCTGGATTATGAAGTTCTTCCCAAACAGCCAAAAACTCAACTGTATTTCTGTTTCGCATCCAGTTCTGAATGACAAATCTGGGATCATTATCATTTCTATATTTTGCAATATCTGTCAACGAAATATATTCATTTTCAAAATCTTTCGTGTAAATCCCAATATCAATTCCTTTTGCGTGAATAATTTCCCTAACTATTTTATTTATCTTCTTTGCCGAACCGAACTACGTGAACATACAAATAAGTCAGTATCCGATCTGCATCTCAATGATGATGCAGTCCAAATACTGACTGATGAAAAATATAATCCACAGTTATTATCAGAATTACTCTCTCATGAAAGCTTCCACAAATTCATAACTGACCTGGAAATCTATATTGATGGTTTTAATGATAAAGGAATTCAGATAGCAAATGCTTTTCTTGATGTGATGAGATATAAACTGAACGAACTCGGTGGCGACTCCACTCATGTTTTTACAAAAATATTTGATACTTCTCCAACTCAGATTGCTACAGAGGATACTTCCGAAGCCTCTAATGATGCTTATATTAACGGACTGCTCCTTTTGTTTTGCAAAAATTTGGAAATGAAAATCACCCAGCTTTCTGTCGAAGAAAAACAGACCTTAAAAGAAATATTTTCCCGTTCCAAGCCGGCAAAGGAACATAGGAAACGGAGAATACGAAATCCGAAATTATAAGATTTAAATTAACCATTTTCAAAACAAGCCACCGAGCATTATCCCTATGTGGCTTGTTTCATCTATGATTATTTCCATTATAAAGTTTAGGTTTCATGTACAATCGACAGCCCAACTTAACTATCTGCTTTCTACTATTGTATATGTTCCTGATTCAAAATTTACATATAATGTTGCAAATGCACTATTATATTCCCATTGGATTTCCAGAGACCTCTCCCCTCCGGAGATTGCTACCTCTGCGCCTTCCGAGAATGCCTTATGGGTATTTCGCATGCGGATTAACGCAAGCTGTTTTTGAACCACATCTTTTTTCAACCCTTCCGTGATCTGATCAGTAGAAAGATTTGTCCGGTTGATTTCCTTATGTCCGGATTCCCCTGCACGCTGCACCGCTTCATGGTCATTTTTTCCGGCAAACAGATCCAGATACCAGATCTGCGGTTTGCCCGGCATAAACATCTGGATGGCCCGCGCCAGAAGCATTTTTTCATCCGACTCTCCCAATGCACTGTAGTACGTGGCATTTACCTGATAATACAGATTCTTTTGTCCATGTAAATTTTTGACCATGCCTCCGCGGGATACAATCCGGTCAATTAACGACTGGATCTCCTCTTTTGGAAGCAGTCCCTTTAAATCCAGAAGCGGGATGCCGTCGTGACAGCCAAGCATGTTGACCGTGGAGATCTTCTTTTCCACAATTTCCTTCGCCCATGCCGCAAGGTATGTTCCGCGCCTGTTCTCAATCGCATCAATGACCAGTCCCGGCAGGAAAAAGTCGTAGGTCGCATAGCCTTTTTCTGCAAGCGTCTGGTATATTTTTTCGTCATACGCTGCGTGGATCTCTGGCAAAAGCGTAAGTCCCAAAGGTTCTGCCAGCGCATGAATCTTCTGTAGAAGTTCCCATGTCTCCGGATCATTGAGAAAGTTTTTCTTTCCCGGTGCTTTCGGCGCATAGGCAAAGGCATCCAGCCGCACGATCGCCGCTCCGTAAGAAGCTATTTTCTCCAGTGTTTCACGATAAAACTCCCACACCTTTGGCGACTGGATGTTTACATCCATCTGTCCAAGATAGTGTCTGCCATGCACTTCCTGATAAAAGGTATTCCAGTACGGCACCTTTTTCCCATCCGGAAATTCCACCATCAGGATCGGCAGCCCAGGTTTGCGGAAAAACATCTGCTTCAGGCAGCTTTCCTCCGGCTGGATATAGCCTTCCTCCGTCATGGTTCCATGCCCTTCCCAGAAGCGGTTCCAGTCGATGAAAAAATCGCGGTACACAGAAGCCTCCCCTTTTTCCACAAGATCCTGAAACTGTGGGGACTGTGCGGAAGCATGGTTTAAAATAAAATCCAGTTTCAGGTCAATCCCCATATTCTTTAACTGGTCAAGGTCTTCCCGGTTGGCAAGCTGCTCATTCAGGTCATAATCGATCACGGAAAATCCCCGGTCGAGATCGGAATGATACAGGCTCGGCAGAATGTAAAAGGAAGAAAATACATCCTGCATTGCCTCAGTTTTTAGCAATGTTACAATATCTCCCAGATTTCCTCCAAGACTGTCGGGATATGCATTGAGCATCGGTTTATGGTTCATAAACTCTTCCGTCCTTTCCCACGATTAATCCTGCATTTTTGCGCTGCACTTCAAGTTTTTCCTGTTCCAGCTCTACCACGCGGCAGATAAACGGGCTTGCGGCATTCTCATCGCGGTTTCTGCGGATGCGCCGCTCCTTTGTCTCCTCCGGGGAACTTTCCAGAAAGACGGGCAGATCCACACCGTGTAACTCGTCACTGCCTCCGTGTGTCCACTCCAGAAGCAATACGGATATTCCGGAAAAATCGGTTTCTTCCGATGAAATCTCGCCATCTTCCCGTCCCATATGCCGCAATGTGATCGTATCTTTTCCCTCATGAAATGCCGCAAGCACTTCATTGATCCGGTCGAAGTCAATCTCTTTCTTTGTTCCGAGATATCCACGCAGTCCGTCTTCCCCTGCCTCTTTATACACACGCATCCGTTCTTCATCGTTGCGTTTTGGAATCCGGTGTGGATAATCATCGCCCGAGAGCAGATAACAACCCGTTCCGTCATTTAAAAAGTACTGCTGCAATGCCGTTGCAAGCGTTGTTTTTCCGGAACCGGAGCCACCGTAAATGCTGATGACCACCCGGTTTTCGACATTCCCGTCACACCATTTCTGCACTTTTTCATATAATCTTTCCGCCTCTTTCAATTCGGTAAAGGCAAACTGATACGCCTCATATTCCCCGGTAAACGGCGGAAGCGGAATTCCCGCATGCATCAGTGCCGCACCGGAATACTGTCTGCCGCTTTGTTCTCCCAGATACACAGCATCCGGTTTTAACCCACGCAGGCGGACATAAACGGTCGCCTGATTTGCCTCAGTCATAAGACGCACCACACTTACCAGTGCATGATCCTGTTCCTCTGATACCGACATCCATGCCGCAATTTCATCTGTAAACGGATCAGACAGCCGCCAGTACGTTCCCTCGTTAATGAGCGTTTCATACTTCTTATACGTTTTGATCTGCTCCCGGATCTGCTGCTTTTCCTCATCCGATAAAAGCGCCGGGTTTAATTCGTAACCGAAGGTTCCAGCCATCGCCGTCACCCCGCGGGTGTGAAAACTTGTCACCCGTCCGGTCTGGTGATTCGGCACCGCCGAAACATGCGCCCCCATCGCGGAAACCGGATAGAAAAACGAAGTTCCGTACTGGATTCTTGTGCGGTTGATCGCATCGGTATTGTCGCTGCACCAGATCTGTGGGGAATAATAAAGCATTCCTGCGTCAAACCTGCCGCCGCCACCGCTGCATCCCTCCAGCAGAAGATCCGGATAGCGGCTGCACAAACGCTCCATGAAATCATAGACACCAAGCACATAATCATAGGAAAGATTTCCGGCATAAACATCTGCCATGCTGCGGTTCATATCCCACTTGACATAATCAATTTTTCCCTGATCGAGCACGGCACAAATCTGATCAAATACACAGTCGCGCACTTCTTTTCTGGAAAAATCAAGCAGTAACTGGTTTCTCGAGCGCACCGGCTTTTTCCCCGGAATCTGGATTGCCCAGTCCGGATGCGCCCGGTACAGATCACTGTCTTCATTGACCATCTCCGGCTCAATCCAGATGCCAAATTTCACGCCCTGCTCATGCACACGGGCAATAAGTTCTGCCAGACTGCCCCCCAGTTTCTTTTCATTGACCTGCCAGTCCCCAAGGGAAGAATTATCATCGTTTCTTTTCCCGAACCAGCCATCATCCATTACTACCATATCAATTCCAAGGGAAGCGGCTTCTTTTGCCAGATCCACAATCGTATCTCCCGTAAAATCAAAATAGGCTGCCTCCCAGCTGTTGATCAGTACTGGGCGCTGCATATGGACATATTTGCTGCGGCACACATGGTTGCGGATGCAGTTATGATACTGCTGTGACAATGCCGACAATCCCTCTGCCGAATAAGATAAAATAACTTCCGGCACCGTAAAGGTTTCTCCCGACGCAAGCGGATAGGAAAACAGTTCTTCATTTAATCCAAGAAGCAGGCGCGTCTGGTTGAACTGGTCTTTTTCCGCCTCACAGGAGAAATTCCCGCTGTATACAAACAGCATTCCATAGCAGCTGCCTGCGGTCTCCGTTGTCCCTTTTTCTGCCAGAATCACGGCAGGATTATACTGATGGCTGGATGTTCCCCTGCGGCTGCCAAACGCAATGGTTCCATGTCCCAGCGGCGTACGCTCCAGATTGCGCTCCATGGCATGTTTTCCATAAAACCGCAGGACATCAAAATCTCCCTGTACAAAATCCAGACAGGCTGCCGCTGCCTTTTCGATCGTAATCTGCCCGGTTCCTGTATTTTTAATCCGGACACTTCTTGTAATGACATCGTTTTCTTCCAAAACACCGTACAGCAAATGTACTTCAACCTGTGCGTTTTCATCTGCAAGGACAATTTCCAGTGTCTGCGCTTCCTTTTCCTCTGCCCAGACAGCCGGAAGTCCCTGTAACTGGTATTTGCCGCTTCGGATCTCATAACTTTTAAAAAGTAGATCTGCACTTTCCACCCCTTTTTCATTTTTGATATTCAGTGCAATATTGCGGTAATCCCCGGTGCCAAGGGACGGATACTCCTGTGGCAGCGCATCCAGCGAATAGGTGCGGTCCATACCGGCTGCATAAGGATTTCCGGAAAATCCGCGGTCTGCATAGGTTAGGACATAGTCCATGGAACTGTTTGTTTTTTCTCCGTAGTACAAATGAAGCAGATATCCCAGTGGATCAACCTGCATCTGATAAGTTGTATGCGCCGTATGCAGGGTAAATATTTTTTTATTTGGATTGTATATAATTGCCATAAAAGTCACCTCGTTTATTCTTTATCCTTTGACTGCACCGTTTGCCACACCATTTAAAATTTGTTTCTGGCAGATCACATAAAAAATCAGGATTGGGATCAGCGCCAGAATATAGGAGGCAAACGCCAGATTGTAATTGGTTCCAAACTGTGTCTGGAAATTAAGCTGTGCAAGCGGCAGCGTATTCTGTCCGGTTCCAGACATGATCACAAGCGGTGTCATAACATCATTCCACGTTCCAAGAGCTGTCAGGATTGCAACTGTTGCATGCATTGGCGTCATCATTGGAAAGACCACTTTCCAGTAAGTAGTCCATGTGCTTGCTCCGTCAATATCTGCCGCCTCTTCCAGCGCTATCGGAATATTTTTTAAGTACCCACTGTAAAGAAGGACGTTCATTGGCATATAAAATACCAGATACAACAGAATGACACCCGCGCGGTTTCCAAGTCCCATATGCGCCGTCTGCTTTACCAGAGGCATCATTAAGATGGAAAACGGAACAAACATTCCGCTGACAATATACAGATAGATAAATCGGAAACTTTTTCTTCTTGCCATGCCGCGTCCAATCACGTAGCCTGCAATTGAGTGGATCAGGATTGCCAGTACGATCGTTACCAGTGTGATCAGTAAACTGTTTCCAAGAGAGTGCCAGAAATCGGTCACTTCCATTGCCTGACGGAAATTTTCAAAACTCCACTGTTTGGGGAAAGAAAGTGCACCCGCCACATCGTTTGTCATCTCACTCGGTTTCTTAAATGCAATAATCACTGCCATATACAGCGGGAAAAATACCGTAACCGTCCCCAAAATCAGAACAATCGTAAGTACCCAGTTTGTTTTCAGTTTTTCTTTCATCATAACTGCTCCTCCTTCTTATTCATGACTGTCATCTGGAAAAGTGAAATCGCCACAATCACAATAAAGAAAATGACTGCATTTGCACTCTGGAATCCAAACTGTCCGCCATCCATACCATTTTTATAAATCAGGTAAGAGATGGATTCGGTGCTCTGTGCCGGACCACCCTTGGTCAATGACATGATCTGGTCGAATACCATGAGGAAATTCTTTGTGCTCAATACCAGATTGATTGTTACAAACGGTATCACCAGTGGAAATGTTACTTTCCAGAACTGCTTCCATTTACTGGCTCCATCAAGCATACTCGCCTCATAAACGTCCTCCGGGACAGTCTGCAGACCGGAAATATAAATAATGGTATTCATGGCAACTGCCTGCCATACACCGACGATCAGCACACCAATCCATGCGTATTTTTCACTTGCAAGAATACTGTTCTGTAAAAATCCAATGTGGAACACATTTCCCACAGTTGGGAGAATGTAAGTAAAAATAAAGCTGAAAATATAACCGATGACAAGTCCGCCTAAAATATTTGGCACAAAGTAAATACCGCGCAGTGCACTTTTAAAACGGATTGCACTGTTTAATCCAACTGCCATGATCATGCTCAGCACATTTACCAGTACAGTTCCCGCCAGTGCATATTTAAACGTAAACAAATAGCTTTTTCCCACGCGGGAATCCGTAAACAAATCTGCATAGTTCCGGAATCCGACATAATCGTACGTTCCGTATCCTTTATAATTGGTAAAGCTGTAAATCACACCTTTGATCATTGGAAGTGTATTGAATGCAAAAAATAAGATCACAACTGGTATGATAACCGCCCAGAATGTTTTGTCCCTGTTTGACATTTTCTTTTTCATTGTGCATCCTCCTGTTCTTTCTGATAATCCTGTACTTTCCGAATCAGATCCCGGTTATAGCGCTTCCAGTCGGAATCAAATTTTGTCAAAAACTTTTCCTGTGCATTGTCGCTTGTATCCAGCAGGAACGTCTGGATCATGGCATCCACACCCATCTCACTCGGATAATGGTGATCCTGATAATCTGCCATGCGGTTGTTTTCAATGTAAGGACGCATATCCTCGAGTGTTTCCGGAATTGCAAAATCCCCGTCTTTGCAGGCAATTCCGCCCTGTTCATCCAGATAAATCTGAATGGTCTCATCTTCATACAGATATTTTAAAACTTCATATGCAGCCTCTTTATTTTTGCATGCTTTCATTATGGAAAACTGCAGATCAATTCCTGAATTTAATACATTGTCTGATTCGTTATCATTTGCAGGAAATGTAAAAGAGCCAATATTCATGTCCGGATTGACCGATTTGATCTGTGGGATCGCATAGCTTCCGATCGGATACATGGCAGATTCCCCGCGGGCAAATGCTGTACATGCATCGTTGTAACCATATGCATACGGATTTTTTTCGGCGTAATCCAAAAGCGCACGCATCTTTTCTGCTACCGGTCCATACGTATCGGAAAATGTGGTATTTCCCATATTTACCTGATTGTATGTATCCGAATCGGTAAGTCCGACTGCCAGCGCATTCCACGGAGCCAGACAGGTCCAGGTATCTTTAAAGCCCAGATACAGCGGAAGTGTTCCGCTCTGTTTTATTTCATCACACAGTGTGGTAAATTCCTGCCAGGTGGTCGGAACTTTCCAGCCATTTTCCTCAAACAGATCTTTGTTATATAAAATTCCTGCCGCGTTTGCCGCATATGGAAGTGCATACGTGCCATCCTTTGGAATAAACTCCAGTTCCTTATCCATATCCAGATATGCCTGTTTTACGGTCTGGACTTCATCCAGATTGGAAATATCATCAAACAAATCTGCATCTAAAAAGTTGGAATAGTTGCTGTCTCCTCCGATTGCGATGATATCCGGATAATCCTCCCGGATAAAACGTGTCTTTAAAATAGTCATTGCTTCGTTTGGAGATGAAATCGTCAGATGGATGTCATCATGTGTTTCATTGAACCGCTTTTCAATTTTTTCAAATGCCTTAACTGCTTCTGGTTTGTAGGAAACCACTTCAATCTCCGTTTTTCCATCCGCCCTTTTTTCGCTTCCGCATCCAGCAAGTCCTGTCATACACATACCAAGTGCAAGCACAGCCGCAAGACCACGGAAAATATTCCTTTTTGCCATATTCCTCTCTCCTTTTCTTAAATATATCCGCTTGCCTTTTTGATAATCTAATTATAACATACCTTTATGCGTCCTTAAATACCTATATTTTTTTAATTTTATACCCAAATGCAATATTTTGTGCTATAATAGATACTAATATCGCATTTTGGTATATACGGAGTGTTTTATGAGTAATACATTTTTTAATATTTTTCCAAATGAAAATTTTATTGATCTGTGCATGTATCAGTTTGGATACGAACAGTGTGATCCCGGTCATTCTTTCGGACCTGCAACACGCAACCACTACCTGTTTCACTACATTCTTTCCGGAACCGGAACTCTCATGGCAGACAATGCAAACGGGGATACACAGACCTATTCCGTAAAAAGCGGACAGGGATTTATGATTTTCCCGGGGCAGATCAATACTTACATTGCCGATGAACAGCTTCCATGGGAATATATGTGGATCGAATTTGACGGCTTACGTGTAAAAGAGGCTTTAAGCGTCACAGATTTGTGCAAAGACGCGCCCGTTTATCATTCCCACTCCAAAGAATTGCGGGAAAAACTTGCCGATGAAATGCTTTATATCGTCAATCATCCGCAGGAATCCTCCTTCCATCTCATCGGGCATCTGTATTTATTTATGGATTATCTGCTGCAGTCTGCAAAATCTACTAAGCTGGTTTCCAGTGGACGCATGAGTGATTATTATATAAAAGAAGCAATCAATTATATGGAACAGAATTTTCAGAATAATATTTCGATTGAAGATATCGCTGCGGTATGCGGCATCAACCGGAGTTATTTTGGGAAAATCTTTCGCGACTCGATCGGCCGCTCTCCGCAGGAATTTCTTATGAACTACCGCATGGTAAAGGCTACCGAATTGTTAAAGCTGACTTCCTTATCCATTGCAGATGTCGGCTCTGCTGTCGGATACGAAAATCAGCTTCATTTTTCCCGTGCTTTTAAAAATATTTATGGTGTTTCTCCGCGGGAATGGAGAAACCAGAACAAGTAACACTAGATAAGATAGATATCATTCCTATCAGTCTTAATATCTCTCAGTATCATTACCTTGTCCATTGAACACTTCCATATCAGCAAAAAGGACATCCCCTGACCTGTAAACTCTACAGTTCTGGAATGTCCTTTTTCCCATATTTCACTATATTTTCAATACATATGCTTTTATTTGCTCATAAGTTGCTTGTCTCCGCTCCGCTTCGGTCCACGCTAGACAAAGGTCCACCGGACCTTTAGCGCCCTTGGAAAGTAAGACAACCGTCTCCACATTCGCTGTAGCCGGGAACATATCCACACAACAAATTCGTTCTGCACGATATCCTCTCGCCTGCAACACTTCTAAGTCTCTTGCAAGGCTGGTTGGCTTACAGGAAATGTATACTAATCTATCCACACCATAAGCAATGATTTTCTCCAAAGCTTTTGGGTGAATACCGTCTCTTGGTGGGTCTAACACAATAAAGTCCGGTTTTTCTTCTATTTCATCTAAGACTTTCAACACGTCTCCTGCCAAAAATTCACAGTTATGCAGTCCATTAAGTTCTGCATTTTCCTTTGCTGCCTCTACTGCTTCTTCCACAATCTCTACGCCAATTACCTTTTTTGCAACCGGGGCTAAAATCTGTGCAATCGTTCCTGTTCCGCTATATAAGTCATAAACGGTTTTGCCATTTCCTGCATCTGCTACATACTCTCTTGCTGTTTCATACAACACTTCCGCTCCAAGAGAATTGGTCTGGAAAAAAGAAAACGGAGAAATACGGAACCGAAGTCCCAGCAATTCTTCATAAAAATAGTCTTGTCCATATAAGATGTCTGTTCCTTCATTAATGACTGCATCTGCCAAACTATCATTATGTGTATTTAAAATTCCTACGATACTTCCATCCAGTTGCAACGCCTGTAAACATGCGACAAATCCTTGCAATAATTCCTGTTCTTCTGCCCCTGTTATCTGGGTTGTTGTCACCAAATCCACCAGTATCTCACCTGTTTTTACTGCCTTACGCACCAAGAGGTGACGCAAATATCCCTCGTGGCGCATCTTGTGATAATATGGTGTCTGTTTCTCTTGAAAAAAGGACAGCACTGCCGATAAAATCTTAGAGTAATCCTCGTCTACAATCTTACACCCTGTTACAGTTACAATATCATGGAAACTTCCCCGCTTATGCATTCCTAAGGACAACGGTCCATCCTTTACCATATCGCCAAAGGAAAATTCCATCTTATTGCGATAAGCCTGTTGCCTTGGACTTGCCTTTATTCCCTCAAAGATTCCATCATTAATATCATAATAAGGGCTACAGACTGGCTCTAGCAATTCTTTTACCTGTTTTTCCTTTAGCTCTAACTGCTTGTCATAGCCAAGGCTTAAAAATGTACAACCACCGCAAATACCAAAATGTTCGCATGGAGCTTGTCTCATTTCTAATGGAGATTTTTCCAGTACCTCTAACAGTCTTCCTTCTCCCTTTCCTTTTCTTACCTTATTGATAGAAAAAGATATTTTTTGTCCGGGAATTACATTTTTTACTACTACTGTTTTTCCCTCTTCCACATGCACAATTCCCTTATTTGGAAATGCTACACGTTCTACAATTCCTTCACAAATCTGTCCTTTTTTCATAATGCCTCCGTTTGCAGAAAAAGCTCCCGCATCAGCTAATACGGGAGCTTCTTACTAGTCACATATTTCTATAATTCTTCTTATTCTTCCTCAGTGTCATCTTCGTCATCGAAGAAATCATCTTCGAAGTCGTCATCAAAGTCATCTTCGAAATCTTCTAAATAATCCGGTGTAAAGAAACGGTATACACCGTATGCAATAGCTGCTACTGCTGCTACTCCACCAATAATAGCAAATATCCAAAGTGCCTTAGACTTCTTCTCTTCCTTTTCCTGTTTGTGCAGTAAGTCATTCAATTTCACTGTGCTTAATAATTCATCAAATTTTTCTTTATTCATAATTACCGCTCCTTCTCCGTTTCTATTTGTTGATAATCTCAACTTTTAAGTTGCTTTTAGTATACCACATCTTTGCCTGTTAGCATACCAATTTTTACAAATTTTATACTTTTTTTAGTTTTGCAAAAGAAGCAAACATTTTCTTTGTTCCTACCTTGTCAAAGTCTACTGTTACCTCATAATCACGTCCTCCTTCTACTATCTGAGTAACTGTTCCTTCTCCAAACTTCATATGTCTTACTCTGTCACCATTTGTATAATCCAGTGAAATTTTGCTGGTGGCATTACTGGAAAAAGTTGCACTCTGATATGGCTTGGTTTCATAGGTATTTCTGGTACTGAAAATCGGATTCACTTTGGAATTCGCCTGACGGAAAGACTGACTGGGTGCTTCTGATAATGTCTTTGTTACAGAAGGATTGCGTACTGCTCCTGTCAGAAGATTCCTTGGAACCTCTTTTACAAACCTTGACACTTTATTATATTGTGTTTCTCCACGAATCATACGTTGTTTCGCACAAGTAATTGTTAAATCTTTCATGGCACGGGTAATTCCCACATAACACAAACGACGTTCCTCTTCGATTTCAGATGGATCATCCGCTGTGATTGTCATATAGCTTGGGAAGATTCCATCCTCCATACCTACTAAGTAAACATTTGGAAATTCCAAACCTTTTGCACTATGCAATGTCATCAACACTACATAATCATTCCCTTCCTGAAGATCATCAATATCTGCTACTAATGCAACTTCCTCTAAAAATCCACTTAAGGTTGGATTTTCTTCTCCCTCTTCGTAGGCAACAATTTTACTAATCAATTCATCAATGTTTTCGATACGCGCCTGTGCTTCTTCGGTATTTTCTGCCTCTAATTCTGCCACATATCCTGTTTCTTCGATAATATCCTGCAATAACTGTGACGGACTTAAGTACTCCACTTTACTACGCATCGACTGAATAAACGTAACAAACGGCTTAATCTTTGCTCCTGCCTTTCCAATGGATGGAATATCATCTGCAAGCTTCAACGCATTATAAAAGCTCAAATCGTTTTCCTGTGCATAGGTCTGGACTCTGGATAATGTAGTTGCTCCGATTCCACGCTTTGGTACATTGATAATTCTTCGTACTGCAAGGTCATCTCTACCATTATCAATGGTCTTTAAATATGCCAGTAAATCCTTGATTTCCTTTCTGGCATAGAAGTTTACACCACCTACAATCTTATATGGTGTATTATTTACCACAAATCGTTCTTCAAACAAACGAGACTGGGCATTGGTACGATAAAGGATCGCACAATCTCCATAATTGTAAGTACCCTCTTTTACCTTCTTTTGAATATCCCGAATCACATAATCCGCCTCTTCGTAAGCTGTATCAAACTGCTGGAAGTTAATCTTCTCACCCTCTGCATTGTCTGTCCAAAGCACCTTGGACTTTCTGCCTACATTGTTGGAAATCACACCATTCGCTGCATTCAAAATATTCTGGGTAGAACGATAATTCTGCTCCAACTTGATTACTTTTGCATTTGGATACACTTCTTCAAAATTCAAAATATTTTTGATATTTGCACCACGGAACTTATAAATAGACTGGTCATCATCACCAACCACACAAAGGTTCTGATATTTTCCTGCCAGTAACTTAATCAGCTGGAACTGTGCGGTATTGGTATCCTGATACTCATCCACCATAATGTATTTAAAACGTTCCTGATAATAATCTAACACTTCTGCATCGTTTTGGAATAACTCTACGGTTTTTACAATCAAATCATCAAAATCCAGTGCATTGTTCTTGCGAAGCTCTGCCTGATATTCCCGATAAACTGCCGCCTGTTTTTCCTTAGCAAAATCCCCTGCTGCACTTAGTGTAAATGCTTCCGGAGAAATCAATTCATCCTTGGCAGAAGAAATTACTGCCATAAAACTCTTTTCCTTATATATCTTGGTGTCAATCTGCAATCTTTTACAAATATCCTTCATCAGTGTCTTCTGATCATCGGTATCATAAATGGTAAAATTCGTGTCATAATCCAAGCGGTCAATATGACGTCTTAAAATTCTTACGCAGGTAGAGTGGAAGGTTGATACCCAGATGCTTTCTGAACCAAATCCGACCAAATCATCAATACGTTCCCGCATTTCTCCTGCTGCCTTATTGGTAAAAGTAATCGCCATGATATTATAAGGATTTACCTTTTTTTCCTCTATTAAATATACGGTTCTGTGGGTAAGCACACGCGTCTTACCGGAACCTGCACCAGCTAAAATCAGAACCGGACCTTCTGTATGAAATACAGCCTCCTGCTGCATGGAATTTAATGTGTCGTACATACTCATAATCTTATCCTCTCAAAAAACTAGAGAAACCCGATAGACGAGTTTCTCAAATCAAACATATGTTTATTATAAAGGATATTGTGGGAGATTTCAACCGTTTTTGGAAAAAGCCATAAAACACTTGTCATATAGTTTTCAATACTATATAATAGAGACTGAGGTGAAACAAATGACAATAGATGCAAAAGATTTATTAAATAGCATATTAGAAAGTCTTTCCCGAATCGACTATGTAAAACCGGAAGACCTTCCCAATATAGATTTATACATGGATCAAGTGACTACTTTCATGGACTCTCAGCTTGCCGTATCAAAGCGTCATCCTGAGGACAAGGTTCTTACCAAGACCATGATTAACAACTATGCGAAAAATAATCTGCTACCACCACCGGTAAAAAAGAAATACTCCAAGGAGCATTTACTTGCTCTCATTTTTATTTATTACTTTAAAAATATTTTAAGTATCGGTGATATTCAGGAGATTTTAAATCCCATTACAGACAAATATTTTGCTTCTGACTTAAACTTCAACCTGGAAGATATTTATTCCGAAGTCTTTCGTTTAGAAAAGTCTGAAGTTTTAAGCCTGCAAAAAGATATTACTAAGAAATACAATACCAGCCATCAGACATTTGCCGATGTCTCTGAAGAAGACAGAGAAGATTTACAGCAATTTGCTTTTATCTGTATGTTGAGTTTTGATGTATATGTAAAAAAACAGTTAATTGAAAAGTTAATTGATTTAAAAGTTGCTGAACGTGAAAAAAAGGAAGCTGAAACAGATTCCAAGTCCAAGAATAAGGAAAGTAAAAAAGAAAAAGAGAAAGAATCTGAAAAGAACTGATTTTGAAATATAATTTACCAAATAGAATACTAAAGCTGATATGATTCCCCTTAAGTAATTAAGGGGGATTTTTCTGTATATCACACAAACAACCATATTTGAGATTTTTCTTCTCAAATATGGTTGTGTCTAAAAAAATTCTATAACAACAAGTTCTATAACACCTTTGACAAAAATTCCTGTAATCTTGCATTCTTGGGGTGTGCAAAAAATTCCTGTGGTGTATTTTCTTCACGAATCACCCCTTCATCAATAAACATTACTCTGGAAGCCACTTCTCTTGCAAAGCCCATTTCATGGGTAACTACTACCATTGTCATCCCATCGCAGGCAAGTTCTTTCATGATTCCCAGTACTTCTCCTACCATTTCCGGGTCTAATGCTGAGGTAGGTTCATCAAACAGCATAACATCCGGATTCATAGCAAGTGCTCTTGCAATTGCAATTCGCTGTTTTTGTCCACCGGAAAGCATTGCCGGGTAAGCCTCTGCCTTATCCGGAAGTCCTACTCGTTCCAATAACTCTAAAGCTTTTTTCTCTGCCTCTTCTTTTGTCATGATTCCAAGCTTTACCGGAGCCAGTGTAATATTATCTCGAATATTCATATTTGCAAACAAATTAAACTGCTGAAATACCATACCTATTTTCTGACGAATCTTATCTACATCTGTTCCCGATGCGGTAATGTCTTTTCCCTCAAAAATAATATTTCCCTTTGTTGGTGCCTCCAACAAATTTAAGGAACGAAGAAATGTTGATTTTCCACATCCGGAAGGACCTATAATAGCCACCACTTCACCTTGACAAATCTCTGTACTGATTCCCTTTAAGACCTCATGTTTGCCATAATACTTATGCAAATCTTTTACTTCTATCAATGTATCACCGTTCATTTGCTCTCAGTCTCCTTTCCAGTCTTCCCATGCAATAGGAAAGTCCCATTACTAAAATCAGATAAATAACAGCAACTGCTAACAACGGCAACAATGGAGAATAAGTAATTCCACGAATAATATCTCCTCCGTGAGTTAAATCAGTTAATCCGATATATCCACTGATAGAAGTCTCTTTTAACAAGACAATAAATTCATTTCCGAGAGCCGGCAGAACATTTTTAAATGCCTGTGGCATTACTATGTAGCGCATGGTCTGCTTATAGTTTAATCCAAGGCTTCTTCCTGCTTCAAATTGTCCCTGGTCTACTGCCATAATTCCGGAACGAACGATCTCAGCCACATATGCACCGGAATTTAGTCCAAATGCTACAAATGCTACTACTATCTTTGGTACATTTACAGTTGCAAAAATAACATAGTAAATAATCAAAAGCTGTATCATGGTTGGTGTTCCACGCATTACCGTCAAATATATTTTACACAATGCATTGGCAACTTTCATATGTCCGGTTTTATCATGGTTGGAACGAATAATTGCTACCAAAAATCCAATTGCAATACCTACAAGTACTGCCAACAATGAAATAATCAGAGTATTTCCTAATCCCTGTAAAATATATTTATATCGACCATCTTCTATAAAATTAAGCCTAAAATCTTCTATAAATGCTTGCAAAATTTTTCCTCCATCCCACTTACTTTGCTCTTACGATGATTACCTGTTTTGCCTTTGCATAGGTATCCGTAAAGTCAATGTTCTGAAGTCTATCTTCTGTTACAGTCATTCCTGCTACGCCAATATCTGCCTTTCCAGACTGTACCGCATTGATAATTGCATCAAAATCCATATCTACAATTTCAAGTTCCATTCCTAACTTATCTGCAATTGCCTGTGCCATATCTGCATCAATTCCTACAATTTTTCCATCCTGATAATACTCATATGGCTCAAATGCCGCATTGGTTGCCATTACCAGTTTCCCATTGGAGCGTTCTACTCCTTCCGGTGATTCGTATGGAGTTGTTCCCTTTGTGTCATCTCCGATGTAATTAGCAATAATTTTGTCCAAAGTTCCATCTTCTTTTAACTCTGCCAAAGCAGCATTAATTTTCTCTTTTAATTCTGTATTATTTTTTGCAATTGCAATAGCATAGTCTTCATCCGCATATTCTGCATCCAGAATCTTTAAGTCCTTATTTTTTTCTACAAATGCTTCTGCCGGCTCTGAATCGATAACAACACAGTCAATCTTTCCCTGTTTTAAAGACTGTACTGCATCTGCGCCCTTTTTATAACGTTCTATTTTAGTTCCAGCATCATCACCTTTGTAATCGTCTGTTACATAGATATCTCCTGTAGTTCCAAGCTGTACCCCAATTGTTTTCCCTGCCATATCGTCAACAGAAAACACTTCATTTTTCTTTACTCCACATCCAACTACTGACATTGCCATTGCTCCTGCTAACAATACTGTAGCAATTCTCATTCTTTTTTTCATAAAATATTCCTCCTGATGGTATCTCTTCCCTTTGGGGTTTTTACTGTATAAATATACACGCTCGTGTATATTATAACAGATTCCCTAAAATTTCAACTATTTGAAGTATTATTTTTACTTATTTACTTCCTCTTTTCTATTTTTTCTACTTATTTAAGATTATGTAAATCAGAAATGTTCTACTCCAGATATAAAAAAATAGAGAATTTTGCCATTGCAAAACTCTCCATTGAGTTCGTATCTGATTTTAGGTTAAAGCAATAATAATACCTGTTTTTTAAATTGTCAATATAAAAATTATTTTTTCATAAAAACTCTATTGATTTTCTTAGATTGTACTGCTAGACTAATACAATAGATAACTTTTTTATACACTCTTTTGTGGATAAAAATAACTCGGAAAGGATATTTTATGATGAAAAAAGTATTAAAAAAAATAGGTAGTGTTTTATTTTGTCTGCTTCCAGTTTTGTTAGCATTTGGTATTCAATTGGCAGTTTCAATTCCTGCAGTTATGCTAAAATCTGCTTCTTTATTAGCAAAACACCCGGAATATTTTTCTGACTTAGATAGCTTTCAATCTGCCATTACAAATGCAGTTTCCGGTGACTTTTCTATTTTAATCTCTGTTATTTATGCTGTAATTGCAGGATTGATTATGTGTTTCTGGTACTGGAAAAAGTTTGTTCCGAAAAAGGTTCCAAAACGAAAATTTTCTGAAATTATTAATTTGAAAACATTTTTCGGTCTTTTATTTCTTATTGTTGGTATGCAGTATGTTGCTTCTTATTTGGTAGTTTTGATTAACCTTATTCATCCTGCCTGGTATGATACCTATACTTCTATTATGGAAACAGCCGGATTCAGTGATATTTCTCCTTTACTTGCTGTATACTCTGTAATTATCGCACCAATTAGCGAAGAGCTTATTTTCCGTGGTGTTACCATGCATTATGCTAAACGGATTATGCCGTTTTGGGTTGCTAATATTCTTCAGGCATTTCTCTTCGGTGCCTTTCATGGAAATGTCGTACAAGGAACTTATGCTTTTGTAGTCGGTCTGTTCTGCGGATATGTATGCAACCGTGGCGGCAGCATCTATCTTTCCATTTTATTTCATATGTTGTTTAATGCATGGGGCACCTTGCTTCCTAGCTTCTACATGAGCTTTTATCTCATGCTACCTATTACAGTTCTGGCTGTATGGATTGGCTTTTACTTATATAATAAAGGCAGAACCAATCAGTATGATTGATTCTGCCTTTTCTCTAAGTCGCTTATACGTTAAAACGGAACAAAATTACATCTCCGTCTTTTACTACATATTCTTTTCCTTCCAGTCCGACTAAACCTTTTTCTTTTGCTGCGGAAAGGGAACCACAATCTAATAAATCCTGATAGTTTACTACTTCCGCACGGATAAATCCACGCTCAAAGTCAGAGTGAATCTTACCTGCCGCCTGTGGTGCCTTTGTTCCTTTCTTGATTGTCCATGCTCTTGTCTCGTCCTCTCCTGCTGTCAGATAACTGATTAAACCAAGAAGACTATAACTTGCCTTTATTAACTTCTCAAGTCCGGATTCTTTTAATCCCAGTTCCTCTAAGAACATTGCTTTTTCTTCATCATCTAATTCTGCAATTTCCTGTTCAATCTGGGCACAGATAACAAATACTTCACAGCCTTCTTCTTTTGCATTTTCGCGCACTTCCTGAACAAACTTATTATTTGCTCCATCATCTGCCAAATCGTCTTCTGATACGTTTGCAGCATAGATTACCGGCTTTGCAGTCAACAGGTTATATCCCTTAAACCACTCTTCTTCATCCTCATCTTCTAATTCAAATGTTTTTGCCAGTTTTCCATCTTCCAGATGTGCTTTTACTCTCTCTAACAATTTTAATTCTTTTGCAAGTGTCTTGTCCATTCTGGCAGCCTTAGCTGTTTTTGCAATTCTACGCTCCAAAATTTCAATATCAGAGAAAACTAATTCTAAGTTAATGGTCTCTATATCACGAACCGGATCAATACTTCCGTCTACATGCACAATATTGGTATCTTCAAAACAACGTACTACATGCACAATCGCATCTACTTCACGAATGTTAGATAAGAACTGGTTTCCCAGACCTTCTCCTTTACTTGCGCCTTTTACTAATCCTGCAATATCAACAAATTCAATAACAGCCGGTGTTACCTTCTTGGAATGATATAAATCTCCAAGCAGTTTCAAACGTTCATCCGGAACGGTTACAATTCCCACGTTTGGATCGATGGTACAGAATGGATAGTTCGCTGATTCTGCTCCTGCCTTTGTTAATGAGTTGAATAATGTACTTTTTCCTACATTTGGTAATCCTACGATTCCTAATTTCATAATGTACTTTACCTGTCCGAAAATCCTTGATTTAAAGGGATTTTCGCCTTTCTATGTTATTTTACTACACAAATTACTACACAATTTTTAAGGCTTTCTCTATCTTTTCTACTTCTTTTACCTTTTCATCTTCTGTCACATGGACATACAGATTCATGGTAATTCCTACATTAGAATGCCCTAATATTACTTGCAAAGTTTTAGGACGCATATTTCCTTCAATACACCTTGTAGCCATTGTGTGCCTTAATACATGCATTGAAAATCTACGAATACCAGCTTTATCACACAACTTAAATAGTGTTGTATCATATGCAGAGTTTTTTGTCGGTTCTCCTTTTCGATTCAAAAACACAAATTCAGAAAAATCCATATTGATAACCTTCAATGTTTTCAACTTTTCTTTCTGTGCTTTCAATATCCTAATTGCTTCTTCTGTCAAGGGTACATCCCTATATCCAGACTGGCTTTTCGGTTCGCCTATTCTCCACTCTCCTACAGAATGCCGATACTCCATTGATCGTTGAATATGTACTACTTTCTTCTCAAAATCAATGTCAGACCATTTAAGCCCAATCATTTCTCCTGTTCTTAGTCCAGTCTGTAGTATAAATGCAAATTGATTGTAATTGCTACAGTCTTTCGCTACTTCCAAGAATTTCTTCTGTTCTTCTACTGTCAATGCTCGTATTTTCTTCGGTTCTTTTCCTATATTGTACTTGACTGCTTTTGTTACTGGGTTCTTTAATATCACATCATTCTCAACTGCATCTGAAAACATACAATACAAAGCAATTCTTGTCTGATATATTGTAGTAGTTCTATATTTGTCCTTCATCTGATTAAGAACATTTTGACAATGCATAGGTTTTACATCTGACAAAATCATATTGCCTATGCAACCTTTAATGTTGTGTTCAAACCTTTCTCTGTAATTTCTTATTGTGTTAGGTCTAATACTATCCCCCTTTATATTTTCAAGCCAATACTCAAACCATGCTGTGACTGTCATATCACCACAAGCATTGATTCCACCATGTTCATCCTCGAACCTAGCGTCTGCGTACCAATTACGGCATTCTTGAAGTTTCGGAAAATATCTTTGAACGGACTTTCCTGTACGCTTGCTGACAAATCTTGCCGTGTACAATCCGTCTTTTCTTTGGCATATTCCTACACCAAGCTCTCTTCCTTTTAAATCTTTGCCCGTAAAATCAACTCCTTTCTGCTGTGTAAGCATAAAGAGTTTGATACAGCCTAATATTATATCATAAGTCCTGCAATTTTGAAACCACAAAATTTTTATAGCTCAATGCTCTTTGATATATACTGTTCAAACTCTTTTCTCTTTACTAATTTTTTATTTCCTACATAAAGTACAAAGTTGCACTTCGGTTGTTTCAAAAGTTCTTCTATTCTGTTAATTCCTATATTTGAATAGGCTGCCGCCTCTTTTATTGTCATATTTAATTTTAACCAAAATGGCATTTCTAAAGTCTTACTGTCTGTCATACTTATAAAAAATCACACTCCTTTATGCTAATATGTGTTATAATGAATAAAAATGTTTAAGGGGATTCAATCATGGATAATAAAGAAAAAGTCATTCAACTACTTATAGATGAATATAACAACAGTAATTCCAATCCAATACAGATAGACAAAAATGATATAGGTGTTTTGCAAATTCCAGAAAAGGAAATCATCAAAATACTTAATACTTTACATGAAGATGGTCTGATTATTGCCAAGCCAAGATCACCACATAAAGATTTTAGTTTATACTGGGAAATTACTATTAAATCTGAATGTTTAGAATACTTCAACAATAAAAAGCAAGTTAAAATTGCTAATAAAAGAGACTGGATTAAAACTTACATTCCAATTATCATTTCTTCTCTTTCCTTAATAATATCAATAGCAGCCTTAGTTATTAGCATCATAAAATTATCTAAGGGAATGTAACTGACCTAATGCAATAATACCCCTTGCAAATTTACAAGCCTCTTTGTAACCTAAATCATAAACAAATGCCTTTGATATATCTAATGCAGCACACTCAATTTTGTATTCCTCTTCCTTTGATTTTGGTTTATTTTTCAGAAGATTTTCATAGTCTGATAAAGCCTTTATTGTTTCATTAAATATCATATAATTCATTCCTCCATTTTTATAAAAGGACAGAAGCCATTACGACCTCTGCCCTACAATCATCACTATTATTTTTCTAATTCCTTTTCCAGTTTATCAGCAAGCAAGTAAACAAGACCGCTTACCAACGCACCGCACAAACATTTTGTAGCTTCTTTCTGATAGATAGGCATTGATTTTTCAATACCAGATACATCAATACCACAAATGTTCTTTAATGGGATCGCCACATTACAATCATATTTGAATGCGTACATCATACATCCCATAGCCTTCTCGAATGGAATATCAAACTGTTTCATCAAGCTATACACGTTATTCCATGTATTTTCTACCTTTCCTCTGTCATATCCCATACCGACAAATAAGCCAATGTATGTATTTTTCTGTAACTCTTCATCCGTCATATCATTATCAATATTGGTATCTGCTATTAAATCCTTGCACATAAACTCAATATCATCAAACTTAATTATCTCACTTGAATAACTCCATACTGATTTAGAAGTATCAATGCAAATTACTGTTACTGGTTCTACATCCTCATTTTCTTTGAAATCTCCGACACAAGTTATCTTTCCTGTGTATTCCTTATCAGCAGTTCGACATATTACCTTGTCGCCTTCATAAAACTTTTCTGTGATACCATCCTTTGTAAATTCAATATAACTCTTTGCTTTAATATTATTCATTCTCTTTATCCCCCTATACTTCATCTTCTTTCTGTTCTAAAAATCCCTTTAACAGTCTTTTGTCATAGAAATGTCTGTGAATCTTCTTACATACACGCACAATAAGACCTACAATCATGTCTAACAGATTGATTGCAAGGAATGTAACAACTGATCCACCAATAATCATTACAATAGCCTTTGCAAAGTTAAAAGGTTCTGTCCACATTGCATAATTCCAGATTGTAAGCAGTACCGCCACAATCTTACTAATATTCCAATAATTTCTAACAAGTTTTTCCATCTTTTTTGTCATTCTGTTTTTCCTCCAATTTTCTTAAATTTCACAAATGTCTTTGTATTTCTGTAGCAACTCATTATTCATTTCTTCATCAATCATGTATCGTGCCTGTGATTTTAGATTAGGGCAATCCATTATAAGGCTTGTCATTCCAACGCTTCCGCTTGCTTTCATAAGTCGTCTGATTGCTGTATGTCTGAAATCAAGTTGTCTGAGATTTTTTACTCCGATTATTTCTCCTATCTCGCCACACCAACGACTAACCATAGCTTTTGAGATAGGTTTGTTATTTTGTTTCTGCCCTCTGAATACATACCCATAATCATTGTATTCATTATCCATCCTGTTCTGTTTCTCTGTCTGTAGCATTTGTGCCACATCTTCATTAAAGAATAAAGTTTTATCATCTATGTAGACTACACGTTTATCAATATCAATCTGATTCCATTTAAGAATAAGCAAATCTTCTATGCGGATTCCTGTAGATAAGGAAAACATCATATACATTTTCAAATTATCTGGTAATTTTTCAGATGCCATTTCAATCTGTTCTTCTGTAATATGATTAGTTACAATCTCTCTGCTGTTTCGCTTCATGCTATAACTCAACACATCACTTTTCGGCACTTCGCCAATACCAAACAAATACTTATAACACCGCACAAAAGACACAATATCACGATATATAGTGACATAAGCTGCACCAAATTTACTGCTCAAATAATAAGCATATTCATCTAAATCTTTTCCTGTTATCTGGGTAATTTCGACATCATTCAGATTTTCATAGATATACGCAAGAAATTTAGAAACACATAATGATTCTTCATAGACAAAACTCTTTTGATGTTTTTCTGTCTGAAATCTCTCATACATATGTTTTATATAGAGTTGCCAATAATACACATTTTTCTTATTTACTATTTCAAGAATATCTCTCCTGCCAACATTCATATCATTATAATACACCTGATTGCTCATTCAACACCTTCTTTCTTTACAATCTGTATAATTCTGTCATATAACGCTTTAGGTATTTTATCTTTATATTCATTTTTTACAATCTCGATTGCTTGTTTATGTTTTTCAGTTCTTCTATCAATCTTTCCTTTACCATTACATAAATCTACAATTCGCTTTGGTGCGAAAATATATGTATCTGGTGAAATATAGTGATTATTCATATCAAATACTCTGTATGATAAACTTACTTCTTCTCCATCAATTTCATATATATTTTCGTTGTACCATTTCAAGAAATTCCCGTATTCTTTCCATTCATCACATAATACAGCCTCTTTGTCACATTCCTGTCCTCTATCAAGTGCAAGTAACCTTTGCCACTTTTTATATGAAGTGGTACTGGAAATATGCTTATTGCTTTTTCTGGTAGTCCGTGACCTTATACCTCTATATTTAGGGCAATCACCTTTAACTTCAAATCCCCACTCACTCCAATCTACACCATTCTTTGCTTTCATAAATCCTCCTAAATTCCAAACTGATCCTTGTACTGTCGCATAAATTCCACATCGTTCTTATCGCAATAATGGTGTAAGGTTGTAGCAATATTTTTATGATGTAAAATCAATGAAGTAATAGCAATATCTCCACCTTTTTGTAACAGATGATTACAGCAAGTATATCTGAAATCATGTGGTTTTAATCCAGGCACACCACACATAGCACCTACTTTATGCGCCCATGTTCCCAATGTACCAGATGTTACATGACGAATTTCTATTGCATTATCTTTATAAAAAGTTGTTGTTGAATAGAAAACCCATCCACCATCATTTATCCTATTGGCTTCTCTCTCGGCTCTCAATTTCAGCAACAATTCTTTTACATATTCGCTAAAATGCAGAGTACAATAGTTTGAAAATTTTTCCTTTACATGGTTTACACAACGCTTTTCAAAGTCAATCTGCTCCCATCTGATAGATGATACCGCTGTAACTCTCGCCCCTGTGGACAATGAAAAGAACGCATATACTTGTAATGTCCTATCTCCATTTTCTTCCAGTTTTTCCTTCAAGGTTGCAATCTGTTCATCGGTCAGAAAGTGCCTGTGTTCTTCTGTCTTTAGTTTGTGTGGCTTTGGGATATAATAAATTGGATTAAAGGTACATACACCTTTACTGATAAGAAACTTATAGAATGTTGAAATATCACTCATTTTCTTCCCTACGCTGGGTGGTTCTAAGTGACATTCATTTCCAAGATACAATAGATAATCTTCCATTTCCGCTACTGTTATATCTACAATAGATTTGTTGTTAAGATGATCCGCTACATATTCCAGATATTGTAGCAGCATTTGAATTTTTGCACTGATTGTTACTCTTTCGTATGCAGATACATTGATATGCTTCAGATAGGATTCTGCATACTCCCTATTTGGGTCTGATACCTTTTGAAGTATCTCTTTCCTTCGTAGGGATATATCTCTTAATAAATTGACTTCTTCCATTTATATCCCCCTTGTCGCTTTTGATTTAATATTAGCTTCCAGATAAAAGAAATAATTGCTTGCTCCCATGCTCCTAGCAAGTTCTTCTCTCATGGCTTTCACCTGTTCCAACTTCTTCTTATTTTCCTCTTCTTTGGTTTTGTTTTCAGTCTCCATATAAATCCTCCGTTAATATTTCATAAACATCTTCTGTGATACATGACTTGTACTTTTCAGCAAGACTTTTCAACTTATCAGCATCCCTTGTATCACGTTTTAAATACTTATCAATCTCTGTGGGAACGATAGCACTATTGTTTGGATTATACACAAGGTTAGAATTACTTATCAATGACCTTGTAATCGTTATTGAAGTATCTTGCACACCCATGTAATTAGCATTGAACCACTTTTGAAATTTCCTATAATCAAGCCAACTATTACAGCAAGTCACAAAATTACCATTCTGTTTTTCTCTGACTTTATCAGATGGGCTATAACAACGATTTATCATTTTACGCCATATTTTATATGACAGTTCTTTCTTTTCATCACTTGTAACATATGTACTGCTATATCCTATACCTTGAATCTTTTTCTGTGGCTTTGGTGGAAGTTCCCATAATGAATAATTTATCTCGCTCATTCTCTCACCTCATAATGCAATAATGCTCTGTATAGGGAACGTGGTATTTTAGTCGCATATTCTTTAGCAACCCTTTTAATATAACGCTCCTTATCATCTTTATAGCTTGCAAATGCTTCTTCTGGTGTAGCAAATCCAGACCTTCTTTTTGTGGTATTCTTTCCGTCTATCTGCATATAGCAAGTAGAATAATATGTACCTGTTGTTTCTCTGAATCCTACACCTCTAGGCAAATCTGTTTTAGATAAATTCTTTGGTGTGATAAGTTGCATAATCCGTCTGGGAACAAATATACACATATCAGGACAGAACTCATTATTATCTTGATCCAAGATATTCCTACACAAATCCATCTGTTCATTGTCAACTGTGTAATAGTTTTCACCGAACCAGTCATTAAAATTAGCAAAATCAAGCCATTCTTTACATACTGTAATCTCCTGACCCTTTCGCTTTTTAATGTATTTTTCGCTATTATCATAAACAAGTCTTAGCATATAAGACCATGCGTGATATTCTTTTGAGTTATATATCTTCTTGTCTGTGGAAGTGTTATAAGCAACATTGTACTTTTTGTACTTCTGCTCATTTAATCCCCACAAATCTTCATCCAAGATTTTATCCATGTAGTTACCGCCTTTCCTAAAATTTATATATAAATCAGCTTAGTGCTGTTGTATTCGTATTCGCAAAATTTTTTGATAAAAAAATATGTCAATTCAGATAAATGCAATATAAATTGCTTAGTACAAATTATGTAGTCTGTTTTTGAAAAGTCCTCTTGACCCAACAATGCGTCTACTTTATCAAGTTCGTTTTCCAGAGGAATGCTGTAATAGCCTTCAAACTCAGGAACAGTCGATAAATAATTATTGATCGCATCTGTAATCTCCTTTTCGTTTCCAATAAATTGTTTACTTGCAACTGCTGTATCAATCAGCTCTTGCTTAAATGTGTCAAAATCTTCTTCTGTCTTAGGTATTTCACTACCTTGTAAAGCAGTCAACATTGTCTGTTGTGCTAAATTTTCATTCAAATTATCAATAGAAGAGTTATATGATTCTACTGATTCTTTCATTTCACTATATCTGCTATAAATAGACTGATACAATGAATTATCTGACAATTCTTCCGCTGTAAATGCTTCTGAATCTCTTAATGCCTGTAACGCATCTTCAAGCCTCTTATAATTTTCTAATGCTCCATCTACTGTGTCATTGCCAATTAGAACTAACTGACCACCACCAGTACCATATGAGCCACTATCAATTACACCAGCTTTTTCAAGCTCCTTGAATGCTTTTACTGCATCATCTCCTGTGCCACTAATAATATTATTTGTACCCCAGAAGTTATCCTTTGCAACCTTCATCAAATCTTCTTTAGCCGCATTTACACCAGCAACTAAATCAATCTGTTGGTCTTTTAATGAATCAATGCTTGCTTGTTTAATGGCATTTGATAATGAACCATATTTCGCAATCAAATCATCAATGCTTTCTCCTTCAAGTCCAAGTTTCTTTAATAACTCTGCCTGTGTAGTCATTAAATCTTCTTTTGCACTTGCATCTGTTTTTACTGCATCCGATAACTGGATGTATTTGTTTGCTAATGTAGCAATCTCATCACCTAATGTATTGGCTGTGTCTGCTGCTTCTTTAGCTTTCTGTCGTGCTTCCTCTACAGCTTGATTATGCTTAGATACTGCGGATGTTACTGCACTAACTCCAAGGCTAATACCCATAAGTACAATTCCTACTGGATTGCTAAGAAATACACTCTTTAATGTAGCTCCAAGTCCTGTCATAGCAGCTTTAAGTGAAAATGTGCTTGCTGTACTAGCTGTATTAGCTGCGGTCTGTGCATTTGTCGCTTGCGTTAAATTCATTTCAGCAAGTTTCTGTAATGCCATTTCCTTAGTCATGCCTTGCATCTGTAAAATACGGACACGATCAGCCTGAGTGAGTGTTTGTGTCGCTAATACATTTCTTAACTGCTCTGTGGTTAATGAACTCGTTGCATCTGCAATACTCTTCAATGTCTGGAATCTAGCAGATAAATTTCCATTCGGAACATTACTTGCCATTTGTAAGGCTTGTCCATACTGTTCTACTTGCTTTGTGGCTGTAATAAGTGCCATTGTGCTTGTTGTAAGGAATTTACCAATACCAAGTGCAAGTACACCTTTTAATGTACCTTCAACAATTCCCCAATTATTAGCAAACTCTAATACTGCCGAACCAAGATTTGCAAGGTCACGAACTGTATTACCATTGATAATGCTCTGATATGTCTGTGTGAGCGTATTGGAAAATCTCTGACACGCTGCATCTGCACTGGTCATCCAAGTCTGATACTCTTCTGTTGCACTTCCTGCACTATTGATTGCATCTTCATATGCTGATGCAGATTCCTTCATTCCAGATAATATTGCGGCTCCTGCTGCACTTCTTGATTTACCGAAAAGAGTTTCAAGAACATTTGCACGGCTTGTATCGTCTAACTGATCCATAACCTGTGAAATCTCATATAATTGGTCATAATAAGACTTGAATGTATGGTCATCAACCATAATATCAACACCTGTTAATGCCATGAGTTTTTCACGCAAATTACTTGTGGCTGTTGCTAAATCGTCAACCTCTTCGCCCATTTCCTGTAATTCTTCGATAGCGTCTGTGTCACCAGAAGAAGCTCTCATTCTTAATGAACCGATCTTAGCTGTATTTCCAAGATATGAAGGATCATTGTAGTATTTATTTGCAGTAGCAAACATTGTAGCTGCCTGTTCAATACTTGTATGTGCTTCTGTCAATGTACCAGCACTTAATCTGATACTCTCTGCCAATCCCTCTGCGTCAATACTATATTTGTTCGACATATTATTGATGAGGTCTGTATAGGCTTCAAGTTTCTTGTCCATCTGGTCATCTGTATAACCACCAATTTCATCAAATGAAGCAATGGAAGTCTTAATTGAGCCAATAGCTGTGTCGATATCTACATCTCCAACATTACTAAGGATATTCGCCCACTTCGCACCAAGTTCAGCATCATCTAATGACCAACCTAACTTCTTAAATTCCGTTACCGCATCAATCAATGAACCTACTTTTACATTCAGTTCCTGTGCTTTATTCATGGATTTATCAAAATACTTGTATAAAGCATCTCTGTCTGCGATTTCGTCTGTAACCTTCTGTAAATCTACAAGGCTATCATCCATTGTTTTTGCTTCTGTAGCCGCATTTCTAACCTGATTAGTAAGAGCATAGATAAAACTTGCACCACTAAAGAACTTCGCATAACTGCTCATAGACTGTTGGAATTTACTAATAGCTGTCATTCCACCTTTATTCGTTGCTACAAGCTCCGTCTTAAATGCTGATAACTCACCTCTAAGAGTTTTTAATTCACCTGTACTCTTTGCCACACTAGCAGAATTTAACAACTGATTGTACTTAGCTGTCATATTCTGATCGCTAAATAGCTTGTTATTATTCCTTCCCAGTATCTTAATCTGGTTAATCAACTGCTGTTTGTTCGTGTCAAAATTCAGATGAACCTTATTACTATTTGCAACCCTCTGTGCATTGTTTATTGCCTGTCTGGTTGCTGTCTGCACACCTTTTGTATTTACATTCGGTGTGATGTTAAAGGTCATATTATTTAATCCCTTTAACTGTGCCTTAATAGCTTTCCTTGTCTTAGGCATATCAAGATTACCAATCAGCTTGACATATAAATCCCCAAGACTTTTCGTGTCTGCTTTAATCTGTCGCTTACTTTGTGATTTGTTAAGTCCAGCAATCAGATTTAGTAGAAAATTTTGTTGCATCTTTTTTCCTCCTTTTTGAATTTTTGCTATTGACAATCCCATTTTCTATCTGATATAATCAAATTGTTTATTTTACGATTTTGCTGCATAAAAAATAAAAGGTTGTGAGATAAACACTCACACATAATTGGAATTTCTGATTGAATTATCATAGAAAAATAGAATTGATATTTATTATATAAACGCATAGAAGCGTAAATATCTGAAGGATTATTTTTTCTGGTCTAAATAATTTCTAATCCTGTTTTCAACTTCATCTGTCATAAGAAGTTTCCCATGTAGAAAATTACTTAGTTTTGAACCACTCATACCGATTTCGTCTGCAACAAAGGATTTTTTCAATCCGTTCTTTTTAATGTACTCATTAAGTTCCTGTTGTAAACTCACATAGTTCTCCTTTCTGCCAACAAATTTTTTTGGCATAATAAAAAGGTCAAGCAGCTAGTACGACAGAACCGCCTGACCTCTTTATGGGGTGTCATATAAATTGTTTTCCATGTGAAAACTGTCCATTGTTTTGAATATGATACTATTTGTAAGATACGCATAAGCTGTTTGAGGACTTATGTAATCTTGAAGTACACACTTCTAACTATTGGTGTCAAACTCACCGCAAGTCCAATTTATATGTCTTTCCATATATAAGTGGAAATAATTACTCTCAAAAAATCCTTTATTTTAGCCATTTGTAACAGTTCAACTTGCGAAAATATGTTCACTTTTCACAAAACAAATGTTCTTTATCGTCTGTTACACTTATCACACTTACCAGTTCCATCCCCCATCTGCTTTGCATAGAACATCTTCCCACATGAGAAACATCTTTTCACCGCCTTATACTTCATATACACACGCTCATTGTCTTTTTTCAGCACTTGTACTTTGTTCTTCTTACTGTCAATGATAAATACCTTTACTTCCTGTCCTTCCTTATATCTACCATTTACAGAGAACGGATAATCTCGCCCCTTATCTTCAATATAGACCTTTCCAGTTTTAGACCTTGTATCATATGATTTTATGATACCTTTTTTTATGTCCTTTTCCTTCGGTTGTTCCAATACATCAAATTCACCAAATGCAACTACAAATATCTGTTCCCATATATTTTCAAAATCTGTAATTGTAAGAGCAACTTCTTCATTCTCTGTATTATCCCTATCAACACAAAATGTCATACGATAGTACATTGTAGGTTTAATCTCTCTCGGTACTGCCACTCCTGGTAATGTTTTTTCAAAGTATTTATCATCCTGTAACTTCTTATAGTCTTGAATCATAGCCTTACTGTCACTTCTTCCCTCAACCTCTACAATCGGATTATATTCAAGCAGTCGTTCTAAGATATACTCTGCATAATCCCTATGATTATAATACTGATTCTGATCCGCTTTCTGCCATGCCAATAGCAGACAAGCCAACCGCACAATCCTTCTTCCGTCCTTTTCATTTGTGCGATATTTCTTACTGATTTCTTTTATCTTCTGAATCTCACTCTTATATATTACAATCGGCTTGTCATTAAAGAACACCTTGCAGTCATACTCTTTATCGGATTCAAGATATTCATTGATAAAATTCACTAGAGCTTCACTCTGTTTTAGATTTCCTTCCTTGTCACACTCGGCATCTTCATATAGTGATTTGAATATTTTTATGCTACGCTTGCGTTCCTCTTTCTTTTCAATATAGTATTCGTCCGTATATAAATACAGTCGCTCCATAATATCATCTTTTCTGGTACGGAAAACCTCTGCAATATCATCAATCGTCCAGTCTATCTTGCCTGTCATTCCTACAATGTCATGTTTTATCATTAGTTCTATTGTGCTATCTCTATATGTAGGTATTTTGCGGATATACTCATACTCTCTGACATTGATTTTATCCCCAAGCACCTTATCTAATAGCTGTTTATCCGTCAAATGCAAGAATCTTTTAATATGTTCAAAGTGCAGCAGTATTTGTTTCTGCTGTTCTTCCTCTTCCAAGCTGTCATAATCTTCTATCACATCATGGATTACAGCAAGGTTATCCTTGCCATAATCGTATGTTTCCATAATACTTTTACATTTATATTCATCTGAAAAAATATTGCTTCTAATCATCTTCTTCCTCCTCAACATTCCTATCCTCTTCCCAGAATACAATATCTTTTCCAAGAATTGTTATAGGCTCATTATCCGTATATTTCTTTGCTTTTTCTGGAATATCCCAGTCAATTTTCTTTTTGCTGTATGGGATTACATCTAAAATATCATCGCCCATGACTTTCCACAGAAAATTATTGATACTGGTATATTTGTCCTTTGGATATTCCTTCAGAACAGTTACCAACATATCAAAGATTTCAGTAAATCCAACCTTTAACTCTTTGAGTAACTTTGTCCTTGTATCAAATATCAACGCATCCAATTTACTGACTGTAAATGTCTTTGTCTTTTCCTCTGTATCTTTTCGATTCTTTTTACTGTAAATCTGCATCAGTTTAGATACAAACTCTTCATAAGTAGCCTTGATAAACTTCTTTGTGGATGGAGTAACCTTGACTTCCTTTGCATATCCCATAAGGATATAGCTGTCTGATCCACTCCATTTATCTTTCATAATGGCATTTAATTCTTCCTCAAAGATTTCCAGTTTCCAACAAATCTTATTCATAAGGCAATCTGTGAGAAGTAACGGACAATTATCTCTGTAATACTCCCAGAAATATTTTTCATCCTCTGTAACTAATTCTCTTTCGCCATGCAAAACACCTTTGACAAATGTATCAATAGATTCAAATGTGTACATTTTACAAATATCTCTCATGCGTGTTTGATACTGTGTGTATTTATCCTTATAGTTGCTTTTTACATTGATGAAGAAGTACGGTAAATAACTAGGAATATACTTGTTACTCTCCTGTAATTTCCTTGCAAATTCTTCTTTTTCTTCCTGCGTATATCGCCTTAGTTCATTCTGTGAATCTTTCCATCCAATCTGTAAAAATTCCTGTGACAAACTAGGTTTTACACCTGTCTTTGTAGAATCAATCTCTTCTCCGATTAAGTATCTGTCCTTCTTAATGGTCTTGAATAATTCAAGCTGTCCTACGCTGCAATCATACTCTGGATAGTTCGGATCAGTATGGTGTAGATATTCTGGATGCTTTGCAATCTTATTTCCATTTGCATCTACTGTAATCTCTGCTTTTTCTTCATCAACTGGATATAAAGGCATCATAGCAAATAGGCTTGTACTCATGTTTGAATATACACCAACTTTATTTCCAAATCCCTGTTTATCCGATTCTGTAGCTTCGTTTATGTCATATTTTTTCGGCTTCATGTTGTCTACACCCTTTTCATAAGTAGTAGGGTAAACATCCCACGCATTATTTATATAAACCTCTGAATTGAATGTGCAGACCATATCACTATCAAAATCACTATCTGAATGCTTTACAGTAGATAAGTCATGCAGACTGTAAATGATACCGCTTTTGATGTACTTATAATATCTCTCCATTTCGTCAAAGATTTCTGGTGTAATGCCGACCTTATAAATATTGTCTTTATTACAGACTGTCAAAATATTATGTTCCGCAATATCCGTCATAGGACTTCTACAAGCGTCTATCGTTTCAACATTTTTCTTCTGCCAATACTGACTATATACTGCATTAGGCGGAATAAGACCAATTCCATTCGCTTCAATATCTCTTGCAACCTGTGTTGCTCTATGTTTATGAGAACTAGGAATATCCCCATTTTCATCCATCCAGTAATACCAATTAAAAGCCCATTGGCATAAAGCATATGGATCACTAATCATAAACTGATAGTTACTGTTCCCATCTGGATATAACTTTCCTGCCTTTGCACGATTCAAGTAACTTTTGATGATTTTCTGAATCTGACCGCCTATATATTTATCTTTTATCAAGTCTGGATTTCTCAATAGGGCATTATTCAATGTGGTAGTTTTCAACTCTTCTTCTGCATCCACATCCTCATTATCTGCCCCATTATCTTCCTCGCAATCAATGTCTGATTCTTCATCGTCCATATCTTCTTCATCTTCTGTGTCCGACAAGTCTTTTACATCTTTTGCAAGTGCATATAATATATATTCAGGCTTACCTTCAGCAAGCAATCTCAAATAGTTCTCTGTAGGTGCAATCAGTTTGTCAATATCTTCATCTTTACGAACATTGCTTGTCGTTGTGAGCTGGTAATTCTGACGCACACAATCCTTTTCGTCCTTTGGATTAGGTGCAACTCTCTGTACTCCCCATATAGCTTCTGGATTGCCATTATAAAGGTCAAAATTGTAACCCATACCATCAGATTTATACAGTTTCTTATACTTCCATTGTGATTCTGTCAGAATAACATCTACACATTCTTTTCCATCCTTATCCCAAAGTGGTGTATATTCTATTTCATCTTCGCTCATGCCCTTGTATCTGACATCTACGATTGTTTGAAATCCCTTTGCTTTTGCATACTCCATAATAGGAAATGTTACAAGCAATCCTTTTACACCAATGCTTCTAGCATTAAAGGCAGATGGGGTATAGTTAATGTGTAAATCTTTCGCCCATTTCTCCGCAAAAGTCGGTGTAATCAATCCCATACCATCAAAGGAATTAAGATATGCTGTATGAATAATATTCCCATTTTCATCTTCTTCCCACTTTGTTTCAAAGAATGGTCTTGTATCAATGTCATAACTGAAATTATCAGAATTTTCATCCTTATTCTTTTTCACAAAGTAGACCAAATGATTTTTATTGTTCTTATCCTTAAAGGTTATATATTCAAAATCGGGAATAACCACAACTCTAGGCTTTCTGACAAATATACAGCCTGTTGTGGTAAGTCCTTCATATGCTCCAAACTTAGAAGGTGGTAATATTTCAGATGTTTTTACATCAATCTGAAAACCTACTCTGATTTTTGGTAACACCTTATCAAGAATATCTTCTTGTATGAATAAAACTGTATTCTGTTTCAGATTTCCGCTACTAGCACTTCTTCTGACATACTTTTTGCCATTGTAATAGAATCCTTTTTGGGAAAACTTGTCATAGCCTGTCTTATTCGTTTCTATGCTGATAACATATGGGAAAAATAAAAAGTTCTCCATTTCCATTATCTTATCATTGATAGCGTTGATTCTACCCTCTGTCGGATGTTCATTTGCTTTTCGTTTCAGCTTCTTAATCTCTTTTCGCATCTCTTTTAATTTCAGATATGCTCTGTATTGTTGTTCATTCGGTGTAATCTCTTCTCCATTTTCATCTATGGTTGTTTCAGGACTTACAATCTCTCTGATTTTTTGAAAAAGAATATTATCTCCAATGGTAACAAGTCCACTATCTCCATATGATTTAGTCAGCCAATCAATCAACGGGGTTTCTTTAATATGATAAAATTCAATCTCTCCACTACCCTTTTCTTTCTTCTCATACTCTTTGGGTGAATTAGTTATCATTCTTGAACTCAGCTTCAATATTTTATATTGAACTGGTACAAATCCTTCTTCTTTCTGTTTCATATAAATTTCTCCAATCGTACTAATTTTTTTATTATGCCAACTACAGAACGTGCTTTATCTGTAAAGATGTTTGAACTCTTCATAAATAAATACACCTTCTACTTAATATATTCTCCACTTAGGAAGAAACTTTTTTGATTTTTTGTGTTCCATATTCAGTTATTACTATCACTTTTGAAAACTGCGTGAATAACGCATGAAAAGTCATTACATAAGCTATGAAAACTCATGTAACGACCTATGAAAATGCTTGACAAGAAATATAGATTTCATTGCTTTTTTCAAGAAAAAATGTTGCCTACATAGGCATGATATTGAAGGTCACTTTTTCAGAAAATGCAATTTTACTTCACAATCTGCATAAAACTAGGCTTATTGCTCATTTTTGCAATCTTTCCAGTCTGATTATCAATCACAATGCCATTTTCACGATCCACACTATATGAATCTATGTTATTATCTTCACAGAATTTATCCATAAATGTCATACCAGTTTGACGCTGATACATAGCACTCATGCAACTCATATAGAATACTGTCAACTTTCTTAACTCTCGATTCTCATAATCCCACATAAGATCGAATACACCATCATGACCAACCGCATTGTCAAGACCTTTTTCCTTCAGAACATCCATTGTGAAGAAATAATCCTTGCTACCCCATTTATCGCCATCATAGGTTTTATCTATCGGGAATATCTTAATCAGATTACCTAACTTGATACGACCAATAATACCGAATAAACCATCTATCAGATTAAAGGAATTTTGCTTGACCTCAAATGATGTCTGATATGTGCTGTCTAATCTATGATTTATAGCATCAATTTCAATCGCAGAATTTATATACTTCACACCGCATAAAGCAACTTTCATCAATTCATCCTGCGACCATTCATCTATGCTCTTGTGCTTTTGAAACATAATGCTAACTGTACTATAATACTGCCTATTCCACATATCATGTAAAGCAATCACCCTTGTAAGTCTATTCAGTTCGACAGTGTCTTTGTTTCCTGTTTCAACTGTAAATTTATCCATATTGTCATTTCTCTCCTTTGATCTCATGATCTTTCTTCCATAACTCCATAAGCAATGTTTCTACATATTTTCCTTTGGACATATTCAAATCACTTGCTTCTCCTTCTAACCAGTCGCTTATAAACGATGGTAATGTTACCGTTGTTCTTACTTTGCAATATGGAATTGCATTATTGATAATACGTTTTGCATTTTGCGGATGTTTAATTATAAGATCTATAATCCTGTTCTGCTCTTTATCTGACACCTTACTTAATTGATATATTTGTTCTGCACTTATTTTTTCCTTTTTGTTAAGTTCTAAGCGATTAACAATCTCTTCAAATATCTCCGCTTTTTCCTTACCAATATTGTTTTCAATGGCTTCACGATATTCTACATATCTACAAGCATTTCTCATTGTTTTTACATTTATCTGCAAATCAGCAGCTAACTCTTTTTTAGTTTTCATTTCTGTGGTAATGTTACCATTCTTCATATTTCAATATTCCTTTCTCACCAAATGGTAATGTTACCATTTACGCAATCTTCTTATTCCTTGCACCATAAACCAGCGCATCCGCTTTTCCTTCTACACAATCAACAGTTACAACAACTTTCTTTGCACTTGCCATATCGGGAACATCAAACATGACTTTCTGCATAGCGGATTCAATGATACTTCTAAGACCTCTCGCCCCTGTTTTCTTTTTAATAGCCAACTCTGCAATCTTTCTCAATGCTTCATCCTCAAATTCCAGCTTCACACCATCCATTGACAATAACTCCTGGTACTGCTTTGTGATAGCGTTCTTAGGATCTGTAAGAATACGAACTAAATCGTCCTCCGATAACGGATTGAGTGCTGTAATAATAGGAAGTCTGCCTATAAGTTCTGGCATAAGTCCATACTTTACAAGATCGTGCTGTTCAACCTTTGACAAATCGGCAACTGATTCTTTCTTATCGGAAACATTAGCACCAAATCCAATAGCATTATGCGTCTCTTCTTTGCCGATAATCTTATCAATTCCGTCAAAAGCTCCACCACAAATAAAAAGTATGTTAGATGTATCAATTTTCACTGTCTCGCCCTGTGGATGTTTCCTACTTCCTGTTACTGGTACTTCTGATACTGTACCCTCAATAATTTTAAGAAGTGCTTGCTGTACTCCCTCACCAGATACATCCCTTGTGATTGACATATTTTCGCCTTTACGACTAATCTTATCTATCTCGTCAATATAGATGATTCCTCTTTGTGCTGATTCAATATCATAGTCCGCATTCTGTAAGAGTGTTCTTAACATGACCTCTACATCGTCACCAACATAACCAGCTTCAGTAAGTGTTGTAGCATCAGCAATAGCAAACGGCACACCTAAGAATTTTGCTAAACTTTGTGCCAAATATGTCTTACCACTTCCTGTACTTCCAATCATTAAAATGTTAGACTTCTGTATCTCAACATCAGATTTTTTATTCTGCTTTAGTCGCTTATAGTGGTTATATACCGCAACTGCAAGTGTTCTCTTTGCTTCATCCTGTCCGATAACATATTGATCTAAGTGTGCTTTAATCTGTGAAGGTGTAGCCAACTGCATATTGTTCGTGATATTTTCCTCTTCTTCATCATTGAGTAGGTCACTTGTTATATTGATACAGCTATCACAGATATATCCATATTTACCTCTAATCAGCTTGTCTACTTCATCTTTTTTGCTTCCACACATACAACAAAATTCGTTATTTTTATTTGCCATTATAAAGTCTCCTTCCATCAAGTGAAAAATTGTAAACTTATTATTCAGATAAATAGAGGGTGCTTATTTCGGATGCCGCTAGGCAGCCGATATACTCTCTCTTTATCGTATGAATGATAATGTTTAATTCATATTTTGAACCATCTAAGGTACGCTCAAATTAAGTTTCTATTAGATATATTCTTTCGTTGAAAGATTTGTGTAGCCATAGCGGAACAAATCTTTTTGTGCTGTAAAGCACCCACTATTCAAGGAAGTAACATCCATTCATAATAATCCCTCTTATCTGGTCACACACAGCATTAGTAGGAATATTTTTATCCTTTACACTCTGCAATGCCGTTTTAATACCATCCAATGACATTCTGTATTCTTTCATAAGAACATCAACAAAAGGTTGTCTGTATTCTATCAGCTTATCCATTTCCAACTTATGATTGTTATAATTGGATGCTCTGTACCGCTTTTCCTTATAAGCAAGGTCATTGATTTTCTTCTCATGTTTTGCTATGCAATTTAATATGTACTCTTTTGTAAGAGTATTTGTATTTAATTTATCTTCCATTTTTAATCTATAACTTCTATCCATGTCTTATCTCCTTAATGGGTGTCTGCGTGGCAGCCACAAATGATATTTGTTCCGTTCCTTGCGTCACTACACAAAATCATTGATTCTCGTATGATTTTTATATGTTTTCAAAAATTGGCACTTTATAATGCCATATAAAGGATTGTTTATATATCCCGTTTTAAAGTGCCAACTTTTTATAATCACTGGTCAAATACAAATAATTCATCAATATCTGAATTACTTTCCAGAAATTCTTCCATTACAAATGTTCTATCCTTATGACCTATCCTTATTAGTTCATCAGTCAAAATGCTCTGTGCATCTAAATATGTATCTGGTGGGTTCCACATTTTCTTTTTATGTGATTCAATTCTTGGAGTATCACCCCAATATTCTTCAATCAGATTTTTCATCTGCTGTTGATATTCTGCTTTATTTTTTTTCATACAGGTCTTTAGCATTTGAATTTAGATAATCGACTACTTTCTTATTTAATAATTCCTTTTGTAGCTTCATTTCCAATTCTGGTAATGCCTCTTTAACTCCATCAAATGTATAAATCACTTTTATCTGCTTAAAATAGTGATTCCATCCGTACTGCTGATACAATAAATCATTCACTTGTTGATAAAAATCTGCTTGTTGGAATCTGATAAAGACTTGGAACATTTTTTCATATCCCATAACGTTATGTAAGATGTGTCTTTCGACTTCAAGAATTTGCTTTTTCTGAAGATCAGTAGCTTCAAAATACTGTTCTTTACCTCTTTTATCTTTTGTGACAATAACTGTCTGAATTTCATAAGTAATTAGTTTTCTATTTTTCAAACTATTTAATGCAGAAAAAAGAATCTGCTCTAATTTTTTATTACATCTTTGATAAAAGTGTCTAACTTCCCATGAGGTAATTCTATAATCGAGATTTTTTAATTTATTTTCTGGTGTTCTTCCATATTTATGACTTGCCATGCCTAACATTTCCCACCAATTGCGTTTCGTAAATGTTCTTGTATAGCCTTCCTGTTTTGATAGGTACTGTAATAAAATCACTTCTATACACTGCACATAAATTGAATTATTACCCAGTTTGCGCTTATCTTCTTTTGTTAATGGAGTATCATATATATCTGAAATAATAAATTTCTGTCCGGACTTTTCCCATTCAAAGTAACGTGCAAAATCTTCTAATTGATATTTTTTTGATTTACCGCTTTTAACTTCCTGCCCTAGCAATTCACATAGCATTTTATAGTTTTTAACAGTCATACCAATTTCAAGTTTCAATATATCAATACCGCCTACAGAATTTTGCGGTAGTAATAAGCTATCATCCTCTTCAAATCCTTGTATAAAATCCTTTTTTAATTCTTCAAGAGAACCAACCCATACATTTTTTAACTGTTCCTTATTCTGAGGCTTGTTGTTTTGGCTTAAAATATCAGCAATATTTATAGCAATAATCTTATCAAGCAAAGGATCTATGTCGCACGCATACTGTTTTAAGACACTTTCTTCTATATCCCTATCCTTATATTTATCAGCATTCAGGATAATCTCTTTTGCATATGTGACTACTCTATTTGTATCTTCCTTCACTTCGTCAAGTGTTGGTAATTTTGTTATTCTTTCTGCTTCATCTGGTATAACAGATATGTAATCTCTCCCATTTGAAACATAAAAGAATCTCTCCAATACCTTCGCTGTTTGATTTTTGTTACATGGATTCAGATAATCCATATAGTCTGTTCTTTCTTCTGTACTAATAATTCATTCCTCCAATTCTAATTTAATGTAGGCACACCACCAATAATAGATAATGTGCCTGTCTATTCCGTTCAATATGTAATCAGCATCTTCACTGATAATTATTTTGTTTTAATAAAAAGGGGAATTATGTGCATCTACATTAGATGACATTATAACCAATCTCATTCATTGGCAGACTTGCTACTCTCACCGCAAATATATCTCTGTTACTTATATATTCTCCACTCGGAGATTGATTTTACATCGGATAATGCAAACCAGCATATGCAACTAATTCTGCAAACGACATTCCGTGTTCATCTGTCTGTACTACATTATCTGAATTTACGACAATATACTTATTGATATTATACTGGTCTTTAATTGGCTTGATATGGTAGCCTTCATCCTTTAATGCTTTCTTTACCATCTTGTATGTAAGAATTGGCTGTACATGAAGTGCCTGTTTTTTGCCATTAGTTCCAATTCCCACCTCAAAAGACACAATATCTTCTTCTGATAAATTCCTTTTTCTATCAGTTTCAATATTGCTGTAATGCACAAAATAGTCTTTATTATCCGAACCTCTTATAAATCCCCATCCCTTTTGATTGTCAAAAAGTAAAACGCTTCCATTCATATACTGTATTCCTCCGTATTCTAAAAATTTTCTTTAATTGGATTGATAGCACACTTTTCTGCAAAGCCATCAATCAGCTTATCAAAACAATCTGAACAAATATCTAAATCAAGCATACTTCCGTCATGGTTACTTCCATAGCCGATACGATCATGGATACTAATGACCATCTGACCTTCAAATACTTGCTCTGCCGTTTTTCCACACACATTACATCTGGTTAATCCTTTTGCCATATCTTCTGTTTCCTCTCTTTATGCTGACAATCTTTCGCTAAAATCTTCATAAAACTGTTTTGTGACAGTTTCCATATCCACACCATCACTAAGTTGTAATGTTACGTCTATATCGTCATAGCAGTAACAACTTGCTTTTCCGATCGCAATATGCAGTTTATTTTCTGCAATTTTTTCATACGAAAAATCAATCGTATCGGCAAATATGCCCGAATTGGTGTAGAACTCTAAGTCTTCTTTGAATTTTTCAACTGATATTGGTTCTTTTCCACGTTCATCGTAATTCACTACTGCACTTGTAACGGATACAAGATTATCTGTGATTGCTTTAAATAATCTGTTTGCTGTTGTTTTCCTCATAATGTATATTCTCCTAATAGATTATGTTGATCGTGATTCCTGAACCATCTGTCATAACAATGTTAATATCAAGCACATTGTCTGGATTATCTTCATTGACACAACCAAAAATTGCTGCAATCTGCTCTATGCTGATTGTCGTGGATGCAGCAATTTCTTCCTTTTCTATCATAAAAGAATAATTTATAATAGAACCTTCTTCCTCATTGTCTGCCTTAACATACTCCATATGATTAAAATAGTGACTTGAACCGCAAGTACCAACCATATAGTTTATATTTCCACCAAGTCCATATCTGGTCATCTGGATAAGTCTTTCAATGCTCATGTCAAGAATGCCATTCTTTAATATCTGTCTTGCTTCCTGTGATTTATCTGCTTTCTTCATCTGTATTACTTTTGATTTTCCCATATAGCAAAGTCCTTTCTTTGGTTCATGGGTGGAATTTCACCACCCACACTATATTGTTCTCTGTTCAGTTATGATTAGTTGCTGTTTTTCTTTGATACAAAGATTGAAATTTCTAAGAATGGCTGTCCATATGGACGAATCAGAATGGTATCACATGATGAATTTTCTTTAATATAAATCTCATTACAGCTATCATCTACAAGTGGGAATGTCATTGAATCAATCTCCATTTCGTAGGCTTCTTCCGTTTCTACCAAGCTGCAATTTTTAATATCATTCAGTTTGATTTCCAGACCAAACGCATCATGGATATTTACAAGCATTACTTTGTGCGTATCATCATTCAGATAATCCATCAATGAGAATACATCTGATTCATAAAATCTTTCTCTAACTTCTCTCTTTGCATTGGTATCTGTATGATAGATACAAACACTAACTCGGCTTCCATCTTTCATATTGATTTCAATTAAGCAGGTGTCCATACCATCAAGCATTTTCCCTGTTACAGATTCAACATCGCTTTCCTCAATGGTAAAATGTGATGTACTGCACTTCTGACTAAATTCATATCCATCGCAAACCTCATTAAACTGGTTAATGCTCATAGAAAGAATTGTATTTCCGTCTTTGTGTACCGATAAATCCGAATACTCATAGATATTTACCAGTTCAAAATAATCTGTTGCTTTTGCATCCTTGTTGTTTAATACGTTTTCTACTGCTTTACTCATAAATTTTTACCTTCCTTTTCTTATGTTAGGTGAGTAGGATTTTGAACCTACCCACCATGATTGACTTGTTATCTGCTGATCTTCTTTGCTCTCAATTTCTCTAAAGCTGTTAATCCCTTTGGCTTATCCTTGATCGTGGTTGTCTGTTCTACAGTCGGTGTGGCGAAAATATCAATGTTCTTTCCACTTCTAACCTCTGTTGTGGCTTTCCTTGAATTTTTGATAATATCGGCTTCCTTCTGAATACTCTCGGTCATTGCGTCAACTCTGCTATATGGCATTGTCAAACCACTAAGGATAATTACATTCTCCTCCGATTCTGACAGATAGCCATGAAATTCTGTTGGTGCCGTTCCGATTTCTTTTCTAAGGTCTGTCATATCAATTTTGCTTTCCTTTGCAGATACCGCCTCGGATATACCCATTGTTGTAATGGTCTTATCTTCCCTCTTTGCGAAGATATTACTGTCACGACTAAGTACATCAATGATGTTTGCTGTCGTTCCGTTGTTCTTATTTGCCCTTGTAATCACTGAAAATGATGGAGTTAAAAGACACGCTTCGATCTCGGCTAAGTCCATATTTCCATCCTGTGACTTGTTGTTGATGCAGAGAACACTTGAAAATAATGAAGCAAATGTGTTGTTAATCTTCATCTTGTCGGTTGCATTGTTATCCAGGATGTAAATGCTTCCCATTCTCGGCTTCAATTCCTCAATCTCATAAAATGTCTGTCTTGCATTATCTCTAATTTTCAAAGATTCATTGTCGGCTGGAAGTACCACAATCATTCCTACTTTATATCCTTCATCAAGAAGAATCTCGGCTAACTGTGGTGCAATCGCTGATCCTGTCCCTCCACCTAATGAAGTTGCAATGAATACAATCGAATCTTCGATTATGTAACTCTGCAATTCTTCCAAAATGGTATCAATGTTTTCTGCTAAGTCCTGTACTCCGTTCTCTCGGTTACACGCTGCACCTTTGGAATTGTTCATGTGGATCTTATGTGATAACTGTACGGATGCTAAATCTTCTGTACTTGTATTGATTCCCACAAATGATGTATTGGCTTTGTTACCGCCTAAATCATTTACAAATTCCTCAATCTTTGCTGTGATCGAACCGCCTGCCTGTCCGCACCCGATAACTGTTACCTTCAATCGTTCGTTGATCGTCTTATTCATTATCTGTATCTCCTTCCACTTCCTTCATCCAGTTAATACCTTCAGAAGTTATGTAATATGTGTTTGAGTTTCCTTCTCTTAAACCTCTGTCAATAAAGCCTTTCTTTATCAACGCTGCTATTTTGTCATAAATAGTCCTATCACTCCACTTTTCGCCATCAGCAACCATAGCTTCACTGATTGCTTTCTGTGTCAAAGCATATAACTGACTGTTAGCTTTGTTGGAGTATAGAATATTCAAAATAGAATACATAATTCTCACTTTTGATTCCTCCTATCTGGAGAGTGACTTTGTAGCCACTCTCTAACCTATTCTAATAACTAATACACTATTTAGTGTCGGTTTTCCCCTTTTTCTTTGCAGATTTCTTTTTCTTTTTTCTCTGTCGCTCAAAATGCTCCCAATCTCTTCTACCTCTTCTTGCGTGTTCATATTCGTTATAAACATACTGAATTGGTCTGATGAAAGGATCTTTACCAGCTTGTACTAGAACACGTTTACCATCGTACACTTTCAAAATCTTAACTCCTATTACTCCATTCCATGCACAGGTGTAATAAGTCTTCGTGTTAAAAACAATCTTGTCTTTGTTAATCATGCAATTTCTCCATATTCCGTTTTCAATGTGCTTTATTTATGTGTTTCTTCTATATAAATGTGTTTGGGAAATAAGCAATTAGCAGACCGCTAATGCTTGACTAAAAGAATTTTCCATGATAATATTGATTTCAGTTATAAGTGCGTCAAGTTTACCAGACTTGTCACAACAATTACCATGAGCCTTTAGCGTTGGATGTTACCAGCATCCAGATTATCGCTATTGGCTTTTTCTTTTATGTACCAATCACTTTTATATCGTTTTAATGTACGTTTGCTTTTGTGGTACTATTCACTAACTCTTACATGACTTTGTACCTCTCTTGCATGGTCTTACTATACCACTCGCATAATAACTTGTCAATAACTTTATGATAATTTCTTAAAAATTATTATGTTTTATTTCCGTTTTGTAATAATAACAGTATAATTATCATTTAATAATCATGTTGAAATTATTGTTTTGCTATGATAAAATAATCATCAAGGAGGTGGCATCATGCCTAATATTGAACTAACCGAAAACCTGCGTAGTACCATTAGAGATTTACGGAAAAAGAAAAAGAAGCGTGGAGATGAACTGTCAAAGGAACTCGGAAAAGGTGCTTCTTACATTTCCCAGATTGAAAATGGTAAGATAAAAGAAATAGATTTTGATTTATTGGATCAAATTTTTCATAAGATAACCGATTTGTCAGATGTACAGTATAATGAATTTATCAAAAATTTATTAGATACTGCTGCTTCTCATATGACCAATGAGGAATTACAATATGAAAAATGGATGCATCAATTCAATTACGAAATAAGAAAATATCCTATAACAAACGAATTAGTTACATTTATCCATGATAAATTAGCAGAACTTCATTGTACACCAGAAGAGTTTGTTTCTATTATAAATACTAATCGTGGACTTGAGGGTGCAAATATAGAAGAGCCAAATAAATTATATATTGATATTATTGATACTGGTAATGGATCATGGGGTGTATTCACATCAATTAAATTTGATTTACCATCTGACTTCATAGATAAGATTTTAAATAAAAAAATGACAAGTATAAATTATGTAAATATGCAAGGCATTTTATATAATATCTTTATATCAGAAGGTTGCACACCACAAGAAGCTCACAAAAAATCTGATGCTATTCTGGATCAGAACAAATTTTATACTATCCAAAAAAGAAATAAGTTGATTCAAGATAGTATAAAAGAAAAGACTTCTAATAATGAAGATTTCACTTTTTATGATGTTCAACCAACAGACTATGATAAAAAGTATGAAAAGCTCAAGCATGATATTACAGGTGGATTTAATGCTCTTAGAGATAAAAATATTTTATACACATGTGAACGCTTAGAAGAATTGTTAAAAAATATGAAATATGACCTCGGACTGGCTATAGCTGTAATGTCCGCACCTATTCATAAAATAGATTCTGATAAAAAGGAAGAGTTTTGGAATGATTATAAGGAATTATTATTAAAATATGTTCCTCAAAAGGAAAAGGAAGAGTAATTTCCAAATGAAACCGTTGTTTCAAATAGAGTGTCAAAAACTACAATATATTGTATATTTCCATTCTGCAAAGCACTATATATTGTAGTTTTTATGATAAGCATACTAAATCTGGTACATTTTACGGATAGTATGCTTATTTTTGTGCATTAGAAAAAGCCATAGCATAAACTATGACCTTTTCCGTCTCAATCAATCAATATATTTAGAAGGTTCTCTAAATACCAATATATTATACTATCAATCTAACTTATTTTCCATATGTAAAATCAAATTGCCACTTCTATATATGTATCATCTGCGGTCTTTTCACAGATATAGTTATCATCTCTACCAAAAAACTCTTCACCGCAACAATCACGACAATCTGGATTCCATACTCTAATATTTCCATCTGCATCCTGTATGATCCATTCATCGGGTGTATCATGGCTATATTTAAGAATGAAGAAATCATACATTTCTGTTTCGTTGGATAGTAACGCATATTTTCCTTCAAAACAATTTATATATCCTACTTTCTTACTAGGATTTGTTTCTTTTCTATGTAGCACGGGCATAGGCTTTTCATACACAACTGCTACTTCTACAGTTTCGCCATCCTTATTGATATACTGCTTATTGTCTGCGTTGATATAATCCCATGCTTCCTGTTCCGTATCAAAGAACTTCATGCCCTCATGCAGATTATTTTCTAAGTCGTTTTCTGGCTCATTGCTCATATATACAACCCAGCCTGTCTCCATTCCTGGTTTATACTTTGTTGCTCTAACTGGCTTAGTCTGATATGTCTTTGCGTTCTCCTTAAAAATGTCATTCAATATAAAATTATTTGTGTCCATAGCTTAATGTTCCTTTCTCCTAAAAATGTAGCCTTGTGCAGCAGTGTAAAAAGCATCCTTTATTTTTTCCAACTGCTCCGATGTGAATTTATCTTTCAAACTCTCTTTGTAGTCATTCCACGCTTCTGCTTTTACTCTGTTGCTTTCAATAATATCTTCCATTGTTATAGCCATGCTTCATTACCTCTTCACTTATATAATGCACATTTTAGATTACGTTTTCCCTGTGTTGAGAAATTTTTTTTAATTTTTTCTTCAATGATACTTTTACCTATTATGAAAAACCAATATATTGCTAATGGTATGAGAATCAAAAGGATTTTCATTGTTACATTTTCTACAATCATAGATGCGACCAAACCGCACGCCCACAAGACTGCTCCTATATAGAATCCATATGTAAAAAATTTCAATTTTCTCTTCATTCTAATACCTCTCGTTCTTCCTGATCTTCTCTAGCTTTTCCTTCTTCTGATTTTTATATCTTACCTTTGCTCTTGGTTTATATTTGTTACAATGCTGGCAGTAATGAGCATGATCCGCTTTTCTGCCTTTTGTACACAATCCTGCACATACATAATATAAGCATGGTGTCTGTCTATCTGTTGCCATCGGCTGTGACCTCCTTATTTAATTCTCTGCATCGTGCTTCGGCTTCTTCCTGTGTGGCAAATAATTCGTCTTCGCTAACCTTTTTTCTCTCATATAAATTTCCGTCAATCATATATGTCAATTTACTGCTCTTTGCAGTAATTTTTATTCCAATGCTTGTAATTGCATGTGGCTTTTTATCTGTAAAGTATTTATCCACAATGTTTGAATTTACACAAATATACTTGCTTCCCTCACATTCAGGACACCTCATTGTATATCCTTTAAATAAAATATGTCCTGTACCATTACATATTTCACATTTTTTTCTATTCTCAATTACCTTTCTCTCCTTCTTAATAAGAAAGACTTCCTGCCCTACTTCAAATTTTGTTTCCATGTTAATCTTCATTGTGTTACCTCTCTTTCCTTATTGTTTTGTTGTAATAATACTTGTTACATCCAAAAATCATTTTCCATATACGATAAGCTATTTTTCGACTTAATTCCTTGTTTATGCCCTATATAGTAGGCTTTTTCAATGTCGTATGTTAATGCACTTATTAGTGTACACATTTTCAATATTACCTACTGCATAGGAATGATTCTCGATTTTATTTAATTCCTACTATTTTGGTAGGTTATCGTAAATACTAAACAATTTTGTATAGTAATATCAAGCATTTTCTCTATGTTCGATATAGTGTACGATAACGCTTTTATTCCTGTTTATTCATTTCTGCATTGTATTCTGATTCAATATCATCCATAATATCATGCAGATTTTCCATTTCTCCCTTTAACCAGTACAGATGATCGTTTGCAAGAATCGGCTTTCCTAACTGGTACTGTCGCTCAATCTTATCCATCATATACTGAATACCAGCTTGAAAACCTGCATTAAAAATCTGCTGTCTATCTTCTGCTTTCTGCTCCTGTGATCCGTTCATCTTCTTTTCTTCCTTTGCTTTTGTTTCCTTCAATAATTCTAATAATGTCTTATCCATTCTCATACCTCCGTTTTATGTGTAAATTATTAGCAATACTGCAATGATACTTCCTATGATTATTTGTAATACAGTTTCCTTTGTTATTGGTTTCGGTTCTCTGTTCACTCAACCTCTCCTTCCTTTAGTTCCTTACATATATCTAATACACTTTTTGTAAACGCTTTTCCCCACCCTACCAGAGAATTTATAATAATTCGCTCTTTTTCTTGATTTGTTCCAAGTTAGGGTTTAAGTATTTCAATGTGGTCTTAATACTGGTATGTCCTGCTTGATTTGATACCTCATTGATGCTATATGCTCCACTCTCTAATGCGTTATAACAAAAGAAATGTCTAAGCATATGCGGATGGATATGGTAGCCATCAACACTAAATTCATCAAATACTTTATTGATAGTGGACGGATTCAAAATCTTCCCTTTGCTGTTATGGAATAAATAATCTGATTCCACATTATCTGATCTCTGATATTCCCTTATAGCAGAGATAACCTTTGAATTGATAATAACAATTCTTTGTTTTTCGCCTTTTCCGTCTGCTACTCTGATTTGGCTTGCAGCAGTGTTTACATCTACCTTTTTCAAATGCAATACTTCTGATATTCTTAATCCTGCATAAGCCATAATGGTGACTATTGCATAATTCCGTTTTGCGGAACATCCTTCAGATTGCAACACTCTTTGTCTGAACTCTTCAACTTCCTTTTTCGTGATATTGGTAGGACTGATTATTTCCGCTTGTACCTTTATCAAGTCTGCTTTGCTTATTACAATGTTATCTGGTTGCATCAGCTCATTATATTTAATAAGTGCAGATAACTTTGCATTGATGGACTTTGCATTTAGATTCTGTCCTGTCCTTTTACAAGTTTTCACGTTCTTCAAATAACTTTTGTATTCCAGAATATTTTCCCTATACAGCTTCTTAAATTCTACATCCCCGAAGCTATCATTAAACCATCTGAAAAATTCCTTTACCGATGCAACATATATTTTGATTGTCTTTTCGGATTTTCCCTCTAAGTGCATCTTGTTTTCAAAATTCCTTATCAGTTCATCCATAAGCGCACACCTCCTAGAAATTTTATTGAATTATTATTTTGCATATTTTCAGAAATTATATTGAAAATATATTTCCCTCTCTATAAACTAATACACAAAAATTCAGTAATATTCCCCTTATATTGAAAAAATAATTGAGGTCATTTTTGCCTTATTCCTTGTATATATCCTGTTCTTACCTTATACTATATATGGAAGGAGTTGATTTATATTTACATTGAGATACAGAAGCCGAACCGCTTCAAAGATTTATTACATAAGATTCATTCTAAAGTGGAAGATATATTGTTTTCCATTCTACAACACACACCAGATAAATTCATTCCAAAATCCCTTATGCGTTGGTTTGAGAAATACACCAACAAACGACTTGCACAACTGAAAAGTGATGTGATCCGCAAACGCTGGCAGACAATCGAACTTGAAAAGGCTGTTGATAATATCCACCAAAAGCAGCAGTCATAAAAATAAGAGGTCTTTCTTCTATATATAATATAGTAGATTTACCTCTTTTTTGTTTGAACATCTGTTCCCTTTATGTTATACTGTTATTGTGTAATTGAAACGAAAGTAGGATGTGATTTTCCGATTATTAGATGCCCTCTAGTTTACAAAGGAGGGTAATGCCCTATGAACACGCTTGAAGTTTTAACTTTAGTGCTAGTAATTTTTGCGGCTCTATCTTACATAGATAATCATAACGATAAAAAGAAATAGCATCCCAACCGACCAAAGTTAGATGCTATTTCAAATTTAGTATTCAACTGAGGGCAAAATCGGATATTGCATCCGATTCGCTTTCTAAGTAGATTATACAATGGGGTGCTTGAGAAATCAAGTGCCCTTTTTAATTGTCCTGTGATTCTGCTTGCTTCTTTGCGTTCCTAGCCTTTGTTTCTTCTGACTTCTTCTGTGCAGCCTTCTTCTCTTCCTCTGTCATATTTCGCTTTGATTTTCCTTTTTCATCTTCTGGATAATCAATAACATATTCTGTTCCGTCTGCTTTATCTTTTAAAATAAGATTCATTTCCAGAGCATCCGCAATTTCCACCAATTCAAGGGAAGAAAATTTGTCTCTGCTCATTTTATTGCTTAAATTCTGCCTAGTAACATTTATTTCCTCTGCAAGCTCTATCTGAGATTTTCCCTTTGCTTCTAATATATCCTTAATTACTGTCGTTGCTGACATATCAATCAAACCTTTCATTTTATGTTCACTTCCAATTATACTTGATTTTCCATATTTTTTCAAGGTCAGCAAAATTTCACTTGATACATGATAATAACAGTCTATGTGCGATTTTCCATTTTAACTTGCACTTTGTATTTTTCTCCGTCTGGTACATAAATATTTCTGTTACTTTTTGATACAGATCTATCGGTAATATCGAACCTTTCATTTGATTACATTCGTAGCAACATACCTGTAAATTTTCCACCTCATCTTTTCCATTTTGAATCAAGGGAATTATGTGATCTAAGGTAATATCTGAAAACAATAGTGATTTCCCACAAATCGCACATTTTCCGTTTGCTTTATCATATAGAATTTTTCGTACATCTTGTGAATAATGCTTTCTGTTCTGTTTCCGTCTTGAATATGTATCTTCTGTATCAAATAAATAATATCCTTTGCATTGTGCTGGCTTGCTTAATATTTTCCGCATTGCCTTATTTACATGATAAAACTGTGTAGCCTCGTTTATGTCTTTTGTCTTTTTTACCTTTCCTGTCTTTGTGTTCTGTATATAATACTCTCCGTTTGTAATTACAATAGCCATAATAATTCCTTCTTTCCATTACAGGACAGCCATTTTTAGGCTGTCCCTTTAATCTGCATTGTTTCCGTTTATCGTTCATCCGGGAAACAAACTGTAGTAGCATTGTCTCCTGCCTTTTCGGAAATTCTATTGGTGATGATCCAGATTTTCCCTTTTGAAGTATCATAAGCACCTAAAAGGTACAAATCATCTGGATAATTCAACGCTTCTTCATTTGTCTTTTTATCTTCATCATCCAGATTTCCCCAGTCTTTAACCGCATATCTCTGTAAGGCAATAGTGACTTCAACTGCAAATTTCTGTTCCGCAGCCATTAAATCATTGATTGATCTTGTTACTACTATCCGTCCCATATTGAAAAATTTTGATGTTATCATTTTGCTTTACCTCTCTTTCTCTTATATCAACCCAACCATGCAAGCCATTCTATAAAATGGATTCTTTGCAATTTTCCGCATATGTTCTGCTTTCTGTCTCTCTTTGCGTTCCATCCTATCCATGATTAGAAGCCTGTTATCCATTTCCGTATATTCCACCATCTGCAAAGGTGTTAAACTGCTGTATGGTGTTTTAAGGTTTCTATCTATAATCTGATTTCCGTCTGCTGTATCAATAATTCTAAAATTAAACATTTCGCTTTCCGTCCTTCCTATACTTCCATTACATCGGCTACAATTCGCTTTACCTTGTCAAACTGCTTATATACTCGCTTCTGCTTGATTCCGTGATTTTCTGCTATTTCCTTTAGTGAATAGCCGTCTACTTTATCCGAAAATATTTTGCGTTGTTCCTCTGTCAATTCTTTTTCTATCTGCTCTACCATTTCCCTATATTCAAGGGATGAAGTATTTTCCATTGTGAGATGATCTTTGAATGAATCTGGTGTGAATAAATCTAGGACATTTGTATCAAAGCTAATATCTGCCCCAGCTTCTGTACTTCTCTTTTGTGCTTTCTGTTTCCGAAAATGACTATGTACCGCCCTTTTCATATACATATAAGAAACTGCTTCAAAATTACATTTTGCTTGTAGTTGCGTATCATTCAGATACTTTTCTACCGATAACAGAAAATCAAATATTACAATGTCGAAAAATTCTTCTGCATCCAGTCTTGATTTCTTCATAAAGTCCATGATTAGATGATAATTTTCTTCTACATACTGTCTTTCTATGGGTGTTAGTGGTTTTAATTGCTCTTTATTTTCCATGCGATAACCTTCTTTCTATTGGTGGCAAGTGTGCCATTTCTGACACACCGCCCAACCCATATTTACATATCAAGCAAATTTCTCCATTTGTGGTATTCATCAATGTTTCCAAAATACTTTGTATCATTGAATAATCTTGCCATAGCACAATTTCCTGTTCTTCTAAGTGTTAAAAGTCTAATAAGCTCTTTTATCTCTGCAAGTGTCCACTCTCTATACTCGTCTAATTCAAGCCTTGCCTGTCTTGCAATCTCTGTATCTGTATAACCCTGTATTCTCATATCGAGAACCATTTCAAGAAGTTCTGGTTCTGCATATCTGCTAACATTAGCAAATAAATCACGCAAAAATTCTTTTTCAATTACATAAGCTTCAACATTTTTGGTTTTATCAATCCAGTACACTTCTAATGGATGTGCTGAAAAAGGATTATCACCCTCTAATTCATAATCAAGACTAACAAAACCGCCCTCTGGCATACGCTTTTGTGTGTGATCTGCTCTATGCTTGCCATAAACTGCACGAGAAAGAACTTTTTCAGCAACCGCATGAAACGGATAAATATGTAATTCCTCTCTGCTGCAATACTTCTTTACTGCATTAAGATAAGGAATAACTAATTCGTCATACCAATCTTCTACTGGTAAATGATTCCATCTCATAAACTGATATAAATAGTCGTGATGTTCTTCTGCAAACACTCTTTCTTCTGCTGTTAAAGGTCTGTCGGTGTAATCTGCTTTCTGTCCTCTTCTCCATGTTTTTTCTGTCATAATGCTACCTCCTAAAATATGTATTTTGATTGATTGAATTTGTACGGCTACTATTGAGCCGATAGGCAAGTTGTAATTGAATACCACGGCTTGACCGCTTGCCTGGATGGTATTGGGTGGAATTGCTCCACCCTTGCCAACTGCTGATTGCTTGTTATTAGTCGATTCTTAATACTGGGTAAGAACTTACTTTACTTACTTTTGCATAATCATCTTCACTAAGTAATTTTTTTACTTCCTCTTTGTTGACTGTTTCACGCTCACGCTTTGAAAGTGTAGCCTTGAAAACATTACCGATAAATCTACGAATAGGCTTACCCTTTTTATCTACCGCCTCACATCCTTCTGTTTCATTAAGGAACTCCATAACTTTTGAATTTAAAGCTGTAATATTGTCCTCTGCTTCTTCCTTGATTCTTTTCCACTCTTGAATCTGCTCCATTGCTTCATTCATTTCTTTAGCTGTCATACACATAATGACTACCTCCTTAAATATGTTTGATTGATTTTGTGTAGGTCTGTTTTGTTTGACCTTGTAACTGTATTGTACACTTGTTAGTGTGCAAAGTCTATTGACGAAATATACAAAATGTACACTTGTTAGTGTTGTTTTCATTGTACAAGTTCACTACTTAGTGTACATATTGCACAAGATCGCTGTACACTCTTTAGTGAATTTGTATATTGATATTGTACACTCGTTAGTGTATTATAATGGTATCAAATCAATCAACATATATTTTTAAAGGAGGTTTTTCTATATGAAATATTTTAAGAATGTAGAAACACTGGAAGAATTAAGAAAACAGTATAAAGAGCTATTAAAGAAGTATCATCCAGACAACCCAAACGGATCTACAGAAGCAACGCAAGAAGTCAATGCAGAATATGACAACCTTTTCAAAGTGTTAAAAGACAGACACGAACACAAGACAGAGCAAGCAAGCGACACTGACAAAAAGAGCTATGATAATATGAAGTATGATTTTTCAGAAGATGAAAAGTTAAGAGAAGTTTTACAAAGTATTATCACATTACAGAATATCAATATTGAAATAGTCGGTTGTTGGATATGGGTAGATGGTAACACATACGAACATAAAGACAATTTAAAGGCTCTAGGGTTTAAATGGGCAAGAGAAAAAAAGAAGTGGTATTTTCATACAGAATCATTCAGAAAAAGAAGCCACAAAAAATTATCTATGGACGATATAAGAAACTACTATGGAAGTACAGAAGTACAGACAGAAACAACAAAGAGATTAAAAGAAGCGTAAAAAATAAGGGTGTAGGACTTGCAAGCCTGCACCCGATACATAGAAAAGAGGTTGTATATTATGGCATATATCAGAAAAACAATAGACGAATATAGATTACTTTGTAACTATGGTTATGGTTGGGAGTGTATTCTAACAGAAGAAACAAAGAAAGAAATAGCAGACCGCAAAAGGGAATATATAGAAAATGCTCCGCAATATCCGTATAGAGTAGTTAAGAAAAGAGTTAAGAAGTCAATTCAATAACAGAATACCGATAGAAATATTAAAGGGTGTAACCGATAAAGTTACACCCTATTTTTATATGCTCTATTGATATTTTTTATGTTCTTATATCCTACTTGTTTAGTAGGGATTGTATGGTTCGGGGGTATCAAAAACGAAAAAAGGGAATTGTTTTTCTCTGCCGCCCTGTAGTTGGTTCTTCTCGACACGGACTTGAAAAATTTTGCACTACGATATTTTTCAGTTTTCTCATTCTGATTTAGCTGAATCAATAAGTTTTCGAGCAGTCTTATTATAGCTTTTATAGTTATTAAGATCGTATTTGCCATCCAAATAATTATAATAATCTATATAAGTGTTATAGTTCGTTTGTGATTTTGTATATTCATCTAAATATTCATTTTTGTTATGTTGGTAATTATACAAATAGATATTATAATTGCTTATATTTTTTATTTGTTCTTCCACATAAGAATAATCCCCAAGTGTAGCCATCGTTCCGTTTTTTATTAAATTTACTTTAGTGTTGATGTTATTATTTGATTCAATCATTGAGTCAATGTATTTTTCAATTTCTTGTTTTTGTTCCTGTTCTTTTCTTTCTTGGTTTGAACAATATAATGCAAATCCAATTCCTATAACCAGTAATACGCCAATAAAAGACAAATAAATTTTATATTTTTTGATAATTTATCCATAACTATTCACCTCTTTTTGTTTAATATATGCACCCCATATCCTTTGAATAAATCAACATAAATCAACCCAAATCCGCTTCAAAATCCATCATATGTAAACTTGATAGCCTATGAATATACAAAGCCAAATTGACCTCAAAATCATTGATTTAAGCAAGCATATATACCATAGGTGGGGGTACTCTTAAACCTGTGGAAATTAAGTACCTTATATATACCAGTATATATGCAATTATTGATTCTTATATTATCTAACGAAAGAGACAATTATACTAATGAATTCAAATATAATTCCAATAATAACTATATTTCTCATAAATCTTATATCTCCTGCCATTTGTTTTGTGTATTCATATGACGGATCGGATATAATATTATCTTGTTTCTTTTGTAGTAATTCATTGTTTTTTGATATTTTCTGATTATATTGTTCAACTTCTTTTGACTTTCCCGAAAGCACATATTTACATGCCGCAATAGCTTCATCTGAAGAATCTGGATTATTTAATATCTCTAATACTTCACTCTCTTCATACATAGCAAATTGATTTACAAGATTTTGATATAATTCTTTGTCCATAACATTGCACCTCTCATTGGTTATCATACATAAGCGACTGTACCTTAAAACTTCCATCACTATTCATTACAATATAAATAGTTGCAAGGTTTGTATCTGAATCAGTTCTTACAACATTGCAATTAAATGTGATTCCTGTTTTATAAGCACTACTAGGCACATCGCCAAGTAAATTAACTGCAAGAATATTATCTTGTTTCTCCATTAAGTTATCGGTATATTCTTTTATTGCTCGCTTTATTTCTTCAATCTGAGAATCGGATAATTCTAATCTATCTTCTTCCTCATATTTTTTTGCATTCTCTTCTACATGATAATAGCAGTAATTACTCCCAGGACTTTTCTTAGCTGTACATCCATCGGCTATACATTTATGGTCTTCGCAATAGTTACTTCCTTTTGATTTAAAGTTGTCACACCCTCCAAATTCACATATATTATCATACACCGCAAATATTATTAACAAAACAACCAGTATTCCAATAATCCCAACACTAATTTTTATTTTCTTCTTATCCATAAATTATCTCCTCTATCGGGGGTACACAAAAACCACACCATATTAAATACCATACAGCAGCAGTCGTACCCTAAAATTTCAGAAAATTATTTTTTCTTCAGTGCAGCATTTCCATCAAGATTAGCAATGCTATATACGATCAGAGAATCGCCCTTAATCTCAAATGCTTTGATTGTTTCTCCTTCAGCAGTAAGATATATCTCTTTGCCCTTCACTTCATAATCACAATTTCTTTCTTCCTTGCTACCAGAAGTAGAAGGCAGATTTATTATGGCTTTACCATTTTTGAACTCTACCGAAAATGTACTATACATCTTCTGAAAATCCGTTCCATAATATTCCCCTATATCTTCCTGTTTAATATTTCCGCTATCTGTTATGTAATAATCCACAATCCATGTTCCATCAATGGATTTATTCTTAAATATAAAGCAGATAACAAGAAAGATAATAACTGCTATTCCAATGATTATTGGTATAATTATTCTCTTATTCTTCATGCTCTACCGCCCCTTTATTTTCAAAACTATTTTTCCAATCACTCCAACGACAAACAGAACTATTCCGCTATTACAAATAAAGTTTTGTATATCAACTATTCTTTGATGTGCTTCCCATTCTGACTTTGTAACAGATGTACCAAAATAATAACCAGCTCGTAATTGCAAACTTTTATCTGCTGTCGAAATACTCCATCCAAGACCAATCGCAACAAGTAATATTCCTATACATAATAGTATAGATGTAATCTTTTTATATTTTGCAATCTTTTCTGGATTCATTGATATTTTTATTCTATACCCACAATGAGGACAGCTTTTTGCAGTATCAGATACTTCTTGTCCGCATTCAGGACATTTTATAAGTGCCATACATTCACCTACTCTCCTATTTCAACTTATTCTTAATATCCTGTAATAACTGTATGATTTCTGAAAATCCAAGAAACATCATACCACTAATAATCGTTCCTATTTCTGGCAGAATAAATCTCAAAAATGAAAACTCATATCTATATCCATCTCCACCAGCAATAACAAGACTTCCTATTGTACCAGCAATCAGAATCAAAATCCCAATAGCCTTTAAAATTCCACCAATGGTATTTTCATTGCCAACAACATCATTTGCACTACTTGCTTGCTTTCTTTTCTTCTGGCAGCACACTACTGAAGGATGCACCGCAATTAAAACACTTTCCAGATGCTTTCTCATCATTATTTAATAAAGTTTTACATTTAGGACAATACATATCTGACATAATATCTACCTCTCTTCCCTGTTCTATTACAATAATCCAAATATTCCAATTATTCCAAGAATAAATCCACATACAAGACCAATGATAATAAGATTTTTAATAAACCTCAAATCTCCTGCTATCTGGTGTATATCATCATATAATGGATCATTTTTCTGTGCTGTAATCTTATTTTCTATTCGCTCTTTTTCCTGTTGCTCCAGAATAATATCTTCTTCCGTCTTTACATTTCTTAAATATGCTGCAACATTTTTATCCGTAGCATCGGAAATCACTTCATCAATAGAGATATTTCCTTCTATATAAGAATTTATTTTACCACGACATTTAGCACATAATCTGTATTCTTGATTATCAATGTTCAGCATATCATAATCAATATCTAAAAATGGTATCTTCTTTCCACAACAAGTACATATATCAGCCATAATTCATCCTCCCTTTACATTTACCAACATTATATCCCTTTTATCGAAGATATTCAATTCAAAGAATACAAAGTACACTTGTTTCATAAACTAATGAAACGGAGGTGCTACGATGATTGATTATTCCCCATTCTGGAATACACTTGAAAATTCAAGCGAAAACTGGTACACACTTACAAGTAAACATCATATGTCACATAGCACACTCCACCGATTGAAACATAATAAAGATGTATCTACTAAGACACTTAATGATCTGTGTCGGATTCTTGATTGTGATATTTGCGATATTGTCAGATATATTCCATCTGATACCGATCAGCCATTATAAAATCTCATTATACATTTTCTGCAAAACAGTATCTATATTTTTCGTATTGCACATTATAATCTTCTTGTTTGTCAATGCTCCTGTTGCCTTAACCTTATAAAACATACTGTGTGACATCCATTTAATCAGCATTACCACAGCATCCACTTCTATATTGGATATATTAGCTGTTTCCGATTCCATAAATATACTGTTCGGGAATTTGTATTTCAAATCTGGTAATGCATCCGATATATGCCCTGCAAACAAATATCTCTTAGATTGCAGCAGTTCTAAATCATATGTATTGTTTATTTCCTCAACTTCTGGTTTATTTAATTCAGAGATAAACAATTCTTGATATTCTAACCTTCTTTTCAAATCTGCAATCTCAGAATCCTTATCCTCGATAACCTTTAACAATTTATTATTTTCGGCTACCAATGGTGCTGTTTGTTTAGAATTATCTGCTGTAATTTGCAAAGACAATGTACTATTTTTCTGTATCAAACTCTTTATCCTATTTTCTTTATCTGTAATTGTCTGTTCCAAGTCAGAGATAATATCCTCATAGCGTGTTGCAATATCTTGATTTGTAATTTTCTCCCATGAGAAGTCCTTATAATACTGCTTCTGCATAAGTGCAAACATCTTATACAATACATCCATCTCATACATACATAAAATGGTCTGATATACTATCGCATAATTTTCTGGTATGCAATCTTTTGATAAGGTAATTTTATTAAAGCCTTGTTTTTTCTCCATAACTTGCTCAATATATCTCGTAGCCACGTATGATTTGAAATAGTTTCTAATCAATCCATCTACATCAGGAACATATAATACAGATTCACCATACCATTTTTCATTACCTGTCGTAGTCATAGCATTGTACCATGAAGTACCGCCATTCTGATTTGCAATAATGTCTCTTGTAAATATTTCTATCTGTCCAACAATTCCGGATCTACTTGGCATTTCTCCATTTATACTATGTGACTTCATTTCATTATGAATATACTCAGCCAGCTTATTTTCATCTATATGCAAATAATCAGCTAATTCACTTCTCCTTTTTAAAAGGTATCTATCAAAAAATTTTGACCGTAAAACAAATTCTTTATCTGCCCTATTTGCACCGCCATTAGACAAATATTCTCTTGCTTCTTCCTCATCCGCACAAAAGATAAAAGCATTGTCAAATGTGTTTTTATCAGTCATATAAAAACTGTAATTCAGCATATATCTATCTTCTTCATAATCAAAACCTTTTAATACTTTGTCTGGTTCAGTAAATACATCTGATCTGTAAAACAAAAAATGAAGATAGTAATTTTCTGTATATGTCATTTTAAATTTAGGAACACTTTTTATAGCACTCATAGAAGCATATTGTGTTTCCCAATCAATAAACATCTTTTTAATTTTAGGACATCTTTTTGCATATAACAAATCAACTAAGTCTGCAATTTCCTGTCTATCGTTGATATAATCAGCAATTACAAATAATATATCTGTATATACAATACTGGTAAATAATGCCCCTAATGTTCTTTCTTCGCTTAATTTTGCGACAAGTTTATCATTATTTCTCAAATTAAGGCTCTCATATATCTTCTGTAACTCATTATATCTTTTATTCCGTATATCTGTTGATAAGAGTTGCATTATATTGTACTTGATTCCTATTTTACGCTGTTCATCCGTCAATTTCATTTTCGCCCTCCAATAATCATACAGTTATCTACAATATCTTTCTCCATTCTACCATATTCACCTACAAAAAGGTAAAAAAATAGGCATATCAGATAACCTAATATCCAATATGCCCTGTGTATCAATCAGTAATCTCAATCTGCCAATTCATCATAGCTTGATAAATCTTGTCTGGTATCTTGTCCTTATGCTGTTCTGCTATATCCTTAATAAAATCTTCCTTATATTCCTTGTATCTTGTAAAAGCTGCTTCTACTGTCTCATACGCTCCCAGCTTTATATTTTTTCCTGCAAATGACATATTCGCAACATATTTCTTCTTATCCTTATCAAAATATACACCAAGCGGATAATCGCCTCGGTTCTTTTTGCCATTAGTGAATAATGAATTTACCATCTTAGGAACAAAGCAGACTGTCTCAGGACTATAAACTGTATTTCCTTTAATCAAAATGTCCTTGTCTAACTCAAATGCTTCATCAAACATTCGTATCTCGATAATATGCTGTTCATACCATAGCTTGAAATTACTATAATTCTTCCATTCCTCACATATAGTACAACCCTTATATTCTGGATATAATTCGTGTACTGCATTACTATAACAACGATTCATTATCCAATGCCATCTCTTATAGGATTCCTCATTGCTGTTGGTATATAATATTCCATGATACCCTACACCATACATAACACGCTTTGCAGTCTGTTTACTCCAATTATCAGGCTTATATCGAATATCATTCATAACATTTAATATAAACTGCTCCGAATCATCACCTGTTTTCTGGAAATGATTATTTACAATACGGAATTGCTCTTGATTTAATGGATATAAGTTTCTGTAATAGCAGTCTTCCTTATCATGTCCACTATGCCAAACATATACATTGTTAGCCTTATCTTCATTAACAATAAATGTTTCAACAACCATTTTAGGTGCATATACATAATCACGCTTATATGTCCACTTACCATCAATAAATACATTCTTTTTTAGACTATATCTCAATTCACCATTGATATATGATCCTTGCAACAGATTATATTTTCCCCAAGCCATTGTAATACATTGACCATAGTTTGACATCCATGTATCTTTATAATCCATTAGCTTTACAAATATTTCATCTGTCCCTAGAAGAGTAATATCAATATCCAATGCAGATATATCAAGTATTCTTTTAGGACTGATTTCTTTATACTGGCGATCAACTAATATTTCCAAGTTATCAGAGAATGTAAATTCCTTCTCCGTCTTTTTCTTCTTGTATTCCTTGTCATACTTAGCTTCACATTCTTTACAGCTTCCTCTATAATACGGATTTCCAAACTGTCCTGTTGCTAATCTAAAGTTTTGTATCGGTAATATTCTACCACATTTCTTACATATTTTTGTTTCGTCCATTATCCTTTTACTCCTTATTCTTTGCATAAAAATAAGACAGCAGAATCAAATCATACTGTCTTTCAGTCAATCAATATCGAATAGGGGGTAAAAGGGGTGGGTAGTAACATATATATATCTTAGTTACAACCCTACCCTTTTACCTACCCTTATATCTCATCTTCAATTATTATGTAGGGATAACCATCTGATTTAATGTCAAATTGCTCTTTTAATACCTTATTAGCCTTGACTTTCTTCAATCCATAGCAATCCATAATCTCATTCAAACACCGCTTAATCTGTGTTTCTGTGACCTCATATCTGTATTCATTCCCAAGAATATATACAACCTCTTTTTCAGTACAATATCCTTTTCTTTGAATACAATGTAAAATCACTTCTGAAATCTTCAATGTACGCTCGTCACTAGCCTTTGTAGTAGTCCTGTTGACAATCTCACCATATTCATTTTTCTTTTTCTTATATTGTGGATATAATGAGGCGGCTACCTCAAAACCTTCAGAACGATAGAACATATCAAACGATACACCGCCAATTCTATAGCCTTTATCTTTCCAACGGATTCCATTATCTTCTATTGTTTTCAACTGCTGTACTACCCATGATGGAATAGCATAGAAATTGACACGATTCTTATTACCATTCGTATATTTTAATGCGTTTTTCAATAATTCCTTTGGTATCTGGTCATTATCTAATATCCGTATCAAATCATGGTAGATTAGCATTTTCACATACTTATTGATCTTGTCAATTTTCTTCTGACTATTACCTTTTCCCATATATTCAGCCAACTTTTTATTGGTAACATAAAAGACTATTTCTCCATCGTCATTAGAAAACTTCTCGCTATAAATATTGTTTCTTGCAATAGATAACATCATAAGGAATGTATCTTTCGCATATTTGATATTTTTATCAGCCTGTGGACATAGTTCTTGAAATTTATTCAGAGTGATGTTATTTATCATCATATCTATGTTTTCTCGCTGTTCAATGCTCCATTGAGATTCCTTTATAGACAGATTATAAACATCCATTATGAATTGAATTGCTTTAAATTCAGATTTGAAATCTCCCAACATTTCAATCAACTGTTTTATGTTAAGAGTAAGATTTTCAGAACAACACCTATACTTCTGTACTCCATTTTTTGTAGTAAAGATGTTGGCAGAAGGGTTATGGTCTTCATGCAAAATACAGCAAAAAGACCTCGAATCGTCAATATCTATCAGTTCTGCAATATCCAGTTCTGAATAGATATAATCCCAAAATTCATTTTTTGTGTCAAACTCAATCGGTTCATGTGCTAATACTGTACGCAAATATTCAACATCATGTTCCTTGATTGCTTTGACATTTAAGTTTTCGTATGAGTGATATTCTTTGTCTGCATCACTTTTATCTTTTGTTTTTTTACTGGCAGAAGGCTTCTTTTTGGATTTAGGCTGTGCATTTGATATGTATTGCTCATATTCATCTTTCCAGTATTTTTCAATAACTCCATCCGCATTGATTCTACTGTCATAAGATGGATATAATACCTCTCCACCTTTACCACCGAAAAACAATCTGTCTCTATTGAAACATACTTCATCAATTCCACCTACAGCACCCATAAGAGTAGCTTGTAGTCTATCTCTGACATTGCCATCTGTAATAACAGTATCATTGCAGAAAATCATACGGAATTTATGATGTTCTTCTTTGTGTGAGAATGTCGTGTACATAAAGCAAGGTACAATTCCAAGAGAAATGACCTTATTATATGCTTCATCAATGCACATTCCATTATCAAAATCCAAACCAAATAACTGTTGCTGTACCCAGTTACCAGCTTTCATACCGCCTTGTAAAACTCCAGGCTTAAATGATGCTCCATGACATAAAGCATCTGCCAATTCTTCTATTGTAATATCTGTCTCTGTTAGACTTTTCTGTACCCATCCACATTGTTTTCCTTGTGGTTTCTCCTTGAATCGGTTATTGAAGTACATACATTTAATTCTATTTTCACTATACATGATCCTCCTTTGCTATAAATCAGAGGTCAAGAAATAAAGCTACGACAAATTTGACGCACCTTAATAAACTGCTATATGCAGCAGTCGCATTTTCACTATTTTTCACTATTGGAAATTGTGCAGAATCGCACATAAGATATTCTTGATCTCTGATACAGACTTTCTTTTACTTCCTGCCTGTTGGGAAATATCCATACATTTTATTTTGTATCGGTGTATGTCTGCCGATTATTCGATTGTGAATATTATCTTTCTTCTGATACTGTTACATTCAATCGGTTCAGATACATTTCTATATTCTGTAGGCTTAAATGTCTTTAAAACATCCTCTAAAATTTTCTCTGATAATATATCAATATAGCTGTTATAATTATCTTCGCAAGGATTACAAAATCCTACTACTTGAACAATTATTGTGCCTCTTGTTGCCATTTCCTCATATTTAGAAGGTATATAATCCACATCATAGGAAATACGAATATAACTACTTGTAGCACAGCAATCATCATTGATATAATTAAATATCTTTCTTCCTACCAGTCCTTTCACATTCTCATAATTATTTTCCTTGCCATTTAATAAAATCTTTGTAATTTCCGAATCTTTCAGAATCATTTCCTTAATATTCTGTTTTGTAGTTGTAATTTTGTTTGTCATAATCTTATTTCTCCTTTACTCTCTTTGGACACCACATAGGACTGACTTCTGGTGGGCAATATGCCCCAAGCAATCCATATACTTGTGATGGTTCGTTTTCTTCGCAACAATAAAAATCATCAAATAAATATTCCATATTTTTACAGCGTTCACATCTACTGCAATCTGGTATATCATTCATGCTTTACGTCCTTTATTTTTCAATCAATTCATAGTCAATGTTACACGTATCATCTTCTGATACATCCTTATTCTGTTGTAAGTGCAGTCCAAGTAATGTAACCATGCACCCTATATCATCATTGTGCTTATCTGGTAACTCAAAATAAGCATCTTTAATATGTAATACTTTCGCCATCATTCATCCTCATTTTCTGTATTCTGTTTTCTGTATCTATCTCTAAGATTGTTACTCGGTGTAATCTTCACAACTTGATATGCCTCATGCTGATACACTTTATCACGCACAATGTCATATCTATTTCTAGGTGGTATTGTTACTTGCTCAATCTTCAAAAGATTATTCAGAATAATGGCATTATCGTTATCCATTTCCTCATATACCAATTCATTCAATGCAATAAGCATTGCTTTAATATCCTTTTTGTATAAGCCTGTCTTTTCAGATAGCTTGTCTATTACATCTTTCTTGTATAAAATCATTTACCCCTCCTTTCCTACACTCTGACTGTAAATCCTTGACTTCTCAAATAAGCAACTGCATCTCTTACCAATGCTCCATTGTCTACTGTGTTTGCCATTGTTTCATCCCATACATGAGGTGTATTAGTTCCAAGATTTTTTCCACCATGCAGACCTTCGTTCGCCCATGTTGCAACCTGTTCACCAGATACACCATAATAATTGTTCATGTAATCTGTATCAATATACACCGATGCTACCGCTTTACCTCTGACAATTTTTGCATCTACCTTAAAAGCAGACCTTAGAAAATCATATTGTCTGCGGTAAAATACTGGATCGTATGAATCATAATATCTTTGCAGAAAGAAGTTCAAAGTTTCATATACTCGTTGTGCCATGCCGTCAACCATTTTCTTTAATGTCGGTTGTAATGCAATAGCCAAGTCGTCCATATTATTTATTACCTTTGCCATGTTGTCTGTTCCTTTCTGGTGCATCAATTACAGATATATCCGCTGCGTTATAGTCGCTCCTATCACTTACAAATGGTCTGAAGAATACATAATAGCCTTTTTCAATGTATTCGCCATTCAGCTTAGACTTGTGGATGAAGTAAGACTTTCCATCTTCTCCACGGATAAATCCATATCCTTTGTCATCAAAGTATCGTGTTACTGTTCCAAACATTCATTATCCTCCTGTTGTTTTCTTCTAATGAAATTCCCATTTCAAATTTAGGTCATATAATGGCACTCTGACGCTCTCTGTGGCTCATATAAGCGTTTTAAAGCCATTTATGAGTATTTCTGTGTCTGTGATTTTAAGGCACTAAAATAAGCCCACATACTCATAATAAATACAAGTATATGGACTTATTTAGATGTCCTAATATTCTATTTTGTATCAAACTCAACGTACACAGTTACTACACAATCACTACACAATTTTACCATTAAAATACATAAATTTGCATAGAGATATATGCTACTTACAAATTGCTCAAATGCTGATAATATAAGGCTTTATAGGTATTTATGGAGATATAAAAAGATACATGAAATCGGTACTGATATTACGATTCCTAATTTCATTTTATCCTACACCTACTCAGATATCCTTGGTTTATATGGATTTCTGCCTTTCTGTTTCTACTCATATTTATATAATTTTCAAGACCCTTTTAATAACTTAATACAGCCTTATATTATACCATATGATTTCTATTATTGAAACAGCTAAATCCAAATTTCTAATATTCAATTTTTTTATATTTTTCTATTTATAATTTCTTTTATTTTTCCGGTTTTAATGAACCATAGAAATAGATAAGCATGTAATGTATCTTTGACATTTTCAGGTTGTAAAATGGCAAGGTGCAATAGTTCTTCCGTTGAGGTAGTTGCAAGTGGGTCCTCTAACAATACTTCTTATTTTTGTTCAAATTCCTTTGTCACTTCTTTTAAAAGTTTTCTGATTTGCAAATGCTGTGGACAGGCTTTTTCACACTTTCGTTATCTTTCATCTGTTCTAAATTGCTCATTCTGGAAAGAACCATTTCAATCCCCGGAAATCCTGCGGCAAAACGAATTGCGTAGCTTGTGGGACTTCCACCATGCAAATCTTCTAATACTTTCTTGGCTTCTTCCGGCAGATTTACCAGACTTCCCCCTTTTACCGGCTCCATAACAATCACCGGTTTATTGTATTTGCAATATACTTCATAACATTTACGACTTTCTATAGCAGGGTCTTCATAATCAAGATAGTTAAACTGAATCTGAACTACTTCTACCTGTGGATATTCCTTCAAAATTTCCGCTAACACTTCTGCCTTATCATGGAAGGGAATTCCAACATGTTTTTACTTCTTCTCCTTGCATCGGACGTCGCATACACCCCAAATCCAAAGTTCTTTTTTACACCTTCCATATAATTCTGATATAAGAGGTTTAATTGTAGCCTGATATGCTAAAGATAATCTATGAATTAGCTGCTCCTATGACCCTTGCATTCCATTCTACATCTATCTGAGCGTTGTTCCAATAATAAAATTCGTGTAAAAGTACATAACAAAATTGATATCATCCCCAGAAAATTCAAAATAGATTAAAGATGTTTCTTTAAGATTTCACAGTAGCCGGATAAAAGTTGCACCAAAAGTTAATAGAGATGCAGGGAAAATTTGGATAAGTCTTGTTTTTAAGCATACTGACTAAGCTGTTTATGTAAATTGCTATATTTCATTCAACATATTGTTCCTGTATTTCAGTGGTGAGATCTCATATGTTTTTTTAAAGCTTCTTATAAAATAGCTTACATTCTGATACCCGCTCTGCATAGCTACCTCGGTAACCGGAATATCGGTGTCCTGTAACAGCTGTTTTGCATGCTCCAACCGTAAATATGTTACATATTGCGATAGCGTAATATGAAAATGTTCCTTAAAATACCGCGATATATATTTTTCCGAAAGATGGAACTGTTCCCCAAATTCTTTTAACGATATCTTTCCTGTATAATTCTGCTGTATATATGAAACCATTTCTTTTTCTACCGTGTTTCTTCCGCTTGTATCATTTTCTATAATAAATCCTTTCTTCCACATTTCAAGAATAAATTGTAAAAGAATGATTTTTGTCTTTATCTGTGCGGTTAATTGTGACTCACTTTCATCATTTTTTGCCTCATAGACTTCGATCAACTGCTCACACAGTTCTTTTGCCGTATCATTTATTCTTGGATTTATCATCAAATGACCGCTATTTAATGGTTCAAGCAATTTATCCTCTAACAGGTCATCCGCACGAAAAGATAGATTCTTTAATGGAAAAAGGAATGTATAATAATCCACCGCACCGGTATCTGAACCCATGAGATGCAGATTTCCCGGCGACACAACAAACGCATCCCCGGGGTTTCCAATATAGCTCTCTCCTGATATACTTACCGTCAGGAAACCGCTTTTTACATATATAATTTCAAGCTCATCATGCCAATGCACCGGTATCTGAAATGACCGACCTGCATTCTCTATGTGATATGTACTAAATGGATCGTCCTTTGTACCATGTGGTTTATTTTCCTTTAATTCAAAGTACATAATCTCTCCTACAATTCTACAAGACTCTTACTTTTCCATTTTCCACTCTTCCATCTAAGCACCATTCCAACTGCTCTCGCACACTCATCGCCTGCCATAGCAATATATGCTCCTACCGCCAGAAGCCCCATATGTATTCCAAGAAAATATGTTCCACCAACCGCAAACAGATACATAAATATTGCACCCATTATAACCGGAAAAATAGCATCTCCACTTGTTTTTAATGCCTGACCATATACAAGATTTGTCACTCTTCCAAATTCAAGGAATATATCTACTATCAACAATTTTACCACAAGATTGATCATCTGTGTATCATCCGTAAATATGTGAACGATAAAATGCCCGGACATTGCAAATGCCACAGAGAAGCACGTCGCTGTTATAAGACCATATATCACAGCTTTTCGCGTACCCCTGTCACATTCCTCATACTTCTTTGCCCCAATTCTCCAACCAGTCATAATAGCATTAGCCTGTGCAAGTGCAGCTCCTACACAATATGAGAAATTGGCTATCTGCATAGCATACGAACGAGCTGTAACATTCATTCCGTCCGCATCCATCCGGTTCATAAAACGCACTATAAATGTCATTGCCACATTATAAAGTGCTGTTTCAAATGCAGAAGGAAAACCGATTTTAACAATCTGTGCAAGTATCTTTCGTGGCTGTGCACGCTCAGGGCTCTGCTTTGCTTTTATAAGTACAGCCCCCATTGCCGCTACAATAATAAGATTCACAACCTTTGAAATAACTGTTGCAACAGCAACTCCCATTACTCCCCAGTGAAACACAAACAGAAATACCGAATTCAGTATAATATTAATTGCATTACCAATAACCGTCCCTATTAAGGAATGTTTTGTATATCCAAACACTCTTAAATAACTGGAAAAAATAGGAATAAGTGCATTTAAAAAACTTGCACCTCCAACAATTTTAAGGTATGTTTCAGCTGGCTCAAGCAAAGCTGGGGCAATACTTACAATCCTCAGTACTTCTCCAGAAAAGACAGCAAGAATAACAGACATCAGGATACCTGTCAGTGCATTAAAAACAAGTCCAAGCTGTCTCGCCTGATATGCAATTCCGGGTCTTCCGGCTCCGATATTTTGTGACATAACCGCTACCATACCGGATGATATTACCCCGAACATAATGATAAAAACACCTATATATGTATTTGCTGTTCCGACAGCCCCCACAGCATGGTCACTTACAGATGATAACATAAGTGTATCGACCATACCTGAAAGCATATAAAATAAAGTTTCTAAGCATATTGGCACGGACAGTTGTGCCAATGTTTTTCTTTCACCTTCCATGTTTTCCTCCCTAAATACTAATATAACATATATTATCAATAATACGATATATTTTCTCACATTTCTTGTATAATATTATGCAAAAATTGCACTATTTCTACTTCTATTTGCGAATGGAGAAAAACACAGTCCTAATTTGTTGTATTTTCTTTCGTTTTCCATATGCTGCACCATCTGCCCGAAAAAGTGTCTTAATTTATGAGACCATTATAGTGTTCGGTATTCCTGATTTATATCCACACCATAAACCTTGTTTAATTTTTCTGTATCAACGTGCTCCAAACCATTACCACCTGCGATCCCAAGTATCATAGCAGATTGTACCTCATATTGATTTAATTGTCCTTTCATCATCTGATTCATTGCTTGTAACTGTTACACTCTTTTCAAAAACCTCAGAGAACAATCGCATATACCAACCAGCAGAACATTCACAATACTTTAAAATTTTTCATTTACAGTTTTTGATTCCACTTGACGTTATATAAGTTCCTACTAATATTACCAATACCGATATAACTGCAATAATACCAGAAATGAAATCTCTGATACCATCTCCAGCCACAATAAAATGAAGAGCAGCCAATATTATACCGATAACTATCAATATAATTCCATATAATACTTTTTTCCACTGTATATTTAATTTCATCCGGACACTCCTATCTACCCCGCTAATAAACTTGCTATAATCATATCTGCTTTTGGGAGCTGACTTTTTGAATATATTCTACCAACCCATTCCTTTTCTAACCCTATCAGTTTTCTCTTTTCCAAGCAATCGTTCTAACATTATAAATGCAACATCATTGGCAGTTTGCGGGGAATACGAAGTAATTATATTTTTATCCACTACAATAGGCTCATTCATAACGTTAACTCCAAACTCAGCAAGTTCTTTCTGACGATATGCATCATTCAAATGATAGGTAGTAGCATTTCTGCCTTCCAGAACTCCAGCTTTTCCAATCGGCAATGCAGCTACACAAACACTTGCAATAATCTTTCTTTGCTTGTCAAACTCACAGATTAATTGTAAGAATCGTTCATCATATGCTTCCTCAAAAAAGCCATATACATAATCTCCACCCGGAATGGCAATGGCATCATACTCATCCGCACTGATTTCTTCTATCAATCTATCAACTTTAAGCTCATTTCTCCAAAAAGCACTGTGTACTACCTTAGTAAACCCACAAACATCTACTTGCATATCAAATCCATATTCACTTTTCGCCCACCCGCAAACATCGTAAAAAGAAGAAAACTCCATCATTTCAAAACCTTTACAGCAAAACAATAACACTTTCATATACATTCTACCCCTCTGATAAATTTTTCTATCAGTCTGTTGACTTCATCCGGCTGGTCCGTATTGGAATTGTGACCGGCATTCTTTATCCATTTAAGCGGTAAACCTTCTCTCTGATGCCATTTTTTATTGTAGCTTTTTGCTGAGCCCGCTTTATCCTTTTCGCCACAGATAAGAAGTGCCGGACAACTGATACGATATGGCAGATCCGCTTTGATTGCCTCAGCAAGCATTCTGTACCCGAAGCCGGCAAGCCTTGCATATTCTTTAGGCTCTGAATCATAGGACATCATCATCTTTCGCATAAGCTTCTGTCCATATTCCGTCTCTGCGCACCCTCTTGAACCAGCCCTAAGAAGTGCTTTCCATGGATATATCTTATATAATGGCTCTGCTCTTTCAAGAAGCCATATTTCCATTGCAGTCATATAAGACTTTTGAAGCGGTGCAGAATCAATGGAGATAAACCCCTTTATCTTATCTGGATATAATTCCATATACATTTGAGCCAGATATCCACCCATAGACTGACCAATAATGATCGGATTATATATTTCTTCTTTTGCTAAGATTTTATCAAGCCATTCTGCCATGTCAGACAGACTGTAATTATCCGTAAATGGTCTGGATAATGCATGTGATGGTGCATCCCATACAAACACATTCTGTTTCTTCTCAAAATATTCTGTCTGCTTCTCGAAAAGCCTGTGATCTGCTGTAAGTCCCGGCAAAAACACTAACGTAATTTTCTGCTTATCTACTATATTTACAAAATAATGGATGCAGCCACTAGGTGTCTTATAACTGTTTTCTGTCATTTTCCGTTTCCTTTCCATAAACCATTTCCCAATGATTTATCATTTCCAGATATTCCTGCTCAAAAGCTGTTACATCATAATTCCCTGTTCTATACCAATATTTAAGCATCCCATCTGAAGCATACAGAATTTCTTTATATATACGAGAAAACTCTATATCCTTACGAATTAAATCGAGATTCAAAATTGGCAGAAGCATTTCCAATGTCGTTTGGGCAGCATCCTGTACATCCGGTTGGATGATTGATTGAATATCCGGCTCGGTTTCAAAGTATGAATTAATGGAAAACAGGGATAAAAATGTGTATTTTCTCATCACTGCACACTTAGCCATCAGACCACGACGCATCATTTCAAAAAAATCATCTGTTTCATATACCTTATATTTACACATGTATTTTTTTGTTAAATCCGCTGCATGCTTCCATAGAAAAAGATATAGCTCCAGTTTATTATGAAAATAATGAAACAAAAGTGACTTGGATATTCCGGCTTCTGCCGCAATTTCTGAGGTTGGTGCCTTTTTATATTGATTCGTTGCAAATACTTTATATGCAGCATTTAATATTTGAGATTGTTTTTCTTCCGGCAATGCATAAAATTTTTCATTCATAAGCTACCTCCGTTGACCAATTCGGTTAATGCAAGTATATACCCATTGACCGATTAACGGAAGACCTCATTTGATCATCACGTCAATGACTATCTGTTCATAATAACGTCTCTATTATCCATAGTGGTGCACTCTCATGAAAATACTCCTAAAACATCTGTATAATTCTTGCAATCTCCATAACTACAATCTTTAGCATCACTCCACCGGACATCACATAAAACCATATCTCACGCATATGCTGTGACTTTGCAATTGGTGTTGCTATTGCTGCAATAATTATGATTGCAGCTCCAACACATCCAACAATGTTTGGAACACTCACAAGTGAAAATATACCGGGCTTACAGCTTCCATCTATCGTATACTGAATTGCTTTATCCAGTCCGTCTCTTGCGGCTGCAAAGCAGCATATAACAAGACCATATGCCAAAACAAACAGGCTCCTTCTGCCCCAGAAATTAACTCCCTTTTTACAAATGTGTGTCTAATGCATAAGCCCTTATAATTATTCGTTTTTGCCACTTTTATACATTTTCTATTCATTTTTCATAATGGGGAGCTTATTTTTCGCTAAGTTGTCGTGCAATTTATTAGAATGGGATTTTTGAAAGAGCCAGCACCTTGAATGGGCTGGCTCTTTCAATGTCACCTGTAATTGACAAACTTAAATTTGTTACTCTAATTCCGTGCGAAGGGTGAATTCATCGGGAAGATCGTAAATCGCTTTTTTCAGGAAAAGCGGATAAAAATATTCATCTTTCAATCTATCAAACTCCAGCCATTCAAAAGTATGGATATGCTTTCCTTCTGTCAGAGTAAAGACGTTTCCTCTTTCCAGTAGAGTTGTCTCTGAAATATCCACCAGAAAATAAATACACAGTTCATGATAATGTAGATTATCCACATCTTCGGTAAAAAAAGCCTGATTGAGCCATAATGGACGTGTAATCTTTGGAGTTACACCAAGTTCTTCCTGAACTTCCCGAACCACTGCTTGCTCAGCAGTTTCACCCATCTTAACTCTTCCACCCGGAAGATAAAAATAGGGTGAACGTTCATCGTGCATCGCTAAAATTTTATTTTCCGCGATTATCATGGCACATACTCTATAATTAAATTTTTGATTTTCAGAATTATAGGAAATATCCATTGCATTGCCTCCTCTAAATTCTAATTTTCCAATTTAACAAATTCCGATTTTGTAAAACACTTCCGTTTCATATAGACACTTCATCCCACAATTACCGTACATATACAATATATATACTGCTGCTTTCAGTTAGAATTGCTGTAAAGAGTTTCTACTTTAGTACCCCCATATTTGTATCATAAATGTTCTTTCACATATTGCAGAAATTCCGGTGTCTTTGACCAGTATTTTACACCCCAGTTTTCAAAATTCCATTCTTCCATGTAATCGTTGCACTCGAAATCCACATAATATATTTCTTCATTATGTACAACAAAATTCGTTGGAAAATAATCAATATTTGTATTGGCAGCATATAACAGCGCACACATTTTATACAATTGCTCGATATAGTCAGTTTTCATCTTGTCTTCTAAAACCAACTGATAAATAGTGTCACCATCAATAAATTCCTTCAAGATGCGTTCGTTTTTCACATCTGTTTCAAGCATGGCAGGCATTTTGATTCCGATTTCTTTCAGTCGCTTGTAATCTCTGATTTCCGCTTCAAGCTTGTTTCCAAACTGATAGTAACTACAAGGCTCATGGTGTATCTGCTTCAAAACATACTTATTATTTCCAGTATCTACCAAATAAGAATATCCGCCTTTCCCCTTTCCTAACAATTTAATTATTGTATAGTTTTTTCCATTTACGGTCATTTCTTTATTCATGTGGTTCCTCCTAAAACAACGAATTTGCAGTTTAAAACGCCAAGCTATCATACACTATGATAAACTGATCATCCATTTACGCTTTCTAAAAATAACCAGTGATACAACAAGCCTGAATATTTCCTCAGTGGTAAGCAATGTATACACACCAACAATGCCCCACTTAAACACATATGTAGCAAGCAAGCATAGAGGAATTCCGATACACCATGTGCCAACACTATCAATCACCATGATAATTTTTGTATTTCCACCACTTCTTATGATGCCTCCGCCAAGTATCATATTTTCCACCTTAACTGGAGCATACAAGGCAAATATGATAAGTAGCATTTTTCCAAGTTCTTTTACACTATCATCCACACGATACAATCCGGTATACTCTCCAGCAAGAAGAATGAGCAATGTCGATACAGCTGCTGCACCGATTAAGCCCGCATACATAATCTTCTTCGATTCTGTGTAAGCCTCATCATATTCTTTCCTTCCAAGTCTCTTACCAACTATCACACCGGCAGCAGCTGACAAACCGCTCAATGCACCTACAATAATTCCCTGTATCGGACAGGTAAGTGTATAAGCTGCCAGGTTTGATGTGCCAAGATGACCATATACCGCAGATTCCACATTCTGTCCGAGGCTCCACAAAAATTCACTGACCATAATCGGCATGATCATTATCAAAAAATCCCTAATGCTAATCTTTCTAAAATACAGGGACAGTAGCGGTTTATCTCCATCTTTTCTGATACATAAAACAAATCCAATAACAATAAATACAAGGTTAAACAACTGTGAAATAAGTGTTGCAATCGCAGCTCCCTTTATTCCCAGACATGGAAATCCGAATTTCCCAAATATCAGCAAACAGTTCAATCCTGTGTTTACAGCAACTGCTCCAAAGCTTACCCAAAATGGTATCGTGGCATGCTCTTTACAGCGCAGCCATGTAGATAAAATATTGCTGACTGCCATTGGGATATAGGAAAACGCTACAATTCTGAAATAGACCGCACCTGTATTTACAATACTCATATCCTTAGTATACAGTCCAAGAATCTGCATTGGAAAAACTCCTGCCGTCAAAAAAAACAATGCTGATATAATAATTCCGCAAATAAGGCTGACGTTAAAGCTACACCAGGCTTCCTTCGCATCTTCAGCACCAATAAACTGTGCGATTAATATCCCTGCCACCGTGCTTACCGCACCAATCACCACGGAGAAAATCAAAGAAAAATTTCCACATAATCCAACTGCCGATATATTAGTCTCTCCGAGCTGTCCTATCATAATCTGGTCAACAATGGAAAAGGATGCCTGCAGCATACTTTGCAAGGTGACAGGAATTGCTATTTTACACAATGATTTCATAAATTTTGACATGATAACACCCTCGTACTTTCTCTTTTTACTAATTCAACAGGTAACACTATTTCAGTCTCACAATATGCTCCATCACGCATCGCCTCAAGACATTCAATTGCATTTTTCGCCCTAAGTGATGCCTCCTGATGAATCGTCGTAAGTGCAGGATTGCTTTCTCGGCTTACCATGTTGTCATCAAAACCGATTATCTGGATATCCTCTGGAATTCGTATGCCCTTTCCCTGTAAAAACCTCATAAACTCAAGTGCATAAAAATCTGACACTGCAAAAATAGCTGTAACGCTGCTCTTTAACAGCTCTGAGAATTTATCCTGATAAAAGCATACTCTTTCCTTTTCAGTCTTTGGAATCTGCCATATCAATGTCTCACCCGGCTCAAACGCTTCGCAAAATCCTTCGATACGCTCCTTATCCATACATATGAAATTATCTGCTATACATAATGCTTTTTCATGACCAAGCTCTCTAAAATATTTTCCTGCCTGGTAGCCTCCATCATAATGATTAATGACTAAATTAACTACCTTAGAACATTTCTCGAAATAGCCATCATACACAACAAAGGATATCCTCATCTGATTTCTAAGCTTTTCATAATCCGCTTCACAAAATCCCATCAGAATCAGACCATCCATATTCCACATGGAAGCAAACACCGGAATCTCACTAATATCTGCCGTTGTTTTTATCATCAGAAAATATCCTTTTTCATTAACCTCGTGGGAAAGAGCATTCAATGATGACATCACAAATCCATCCTCTAAAACCCTGCCCTCATACTTCATATGGTCATTCACCACCACTCCGATGATTCTGGAATTATTTCTTGCAAGCAAAATACCTGCCATATTCGGGATATATCCTGACCTTTCAAGTTCCTGCTGGACACGTTTTACTGTTTCATCTGAAATCTTTTCTGTTTTTCCATGAATCACTTTTGAGACAGTAGCAGTACTAAGACCTAACGCATCTGCGACATCTATGATTCTAATCCTGTTCTGTGTCATATCCATTCCCTCTTTTCTTGATATTCTGATTATATGGTACAACAGAAATGTGGGGTTTACAAAGGTTAAGCGTGTAACCCATCACAAAATTCATGTTCGGTTTTTGTGACATTTTACTACAACATTACGCATTTTCGGTAATTTGAACACACATGAAAGGGCATTTATGAGCATAAAAGATGGCAGGCAGTCTCATTTACTAAAACCACCTGCCTGTTTGCTTATATTAATGCATCTCATTAGACTGATAAATCGAAAAATTATCTCACTTTTGTCTTAATACAATACTAATCGGACGTGAATACCGGCTTGTTGTCGGAGACACTGAACAATTTATTAATATGCAAAACAAAAGATAATATTCTGGCTCAATATGCTACCAGTGAAGTGTATGTTCCTGTTGGGCACTTTTAATGCAATAAGGCACAATTTCCTGTTGCCAAAAAGACCGAAGTTCTCTGCCTCGGTCTTTTACCCTATTTCTTATCTTTTGATTCTACCATCAATAAAATTCCTTCTTCGAAAGATATCTCTGCCTTTTCTTCACTTATTTCGTTACTAACCCCTAAGGAATGGTAACATTGCAACTCATATTTTTCCAATGGATATTTAAACCCACGCAAAGTTAATCCCTTTACGGTAGGAGTAAAGGGAAACAATGAGATATAGTCCCCATACTGTTCTTCCCGTCGGATTGTCATTCCCTGATTTAGCATTCGAATCCGATTGCAACTGTCTAGCATGATACACTCACAATCCCGTTCCATTGCCATTCCCAACAGATGAATATTACCAAGTACATGGTCTATTCTTGTTCCGGTTGCTCCTAATAACCAGATTTTTTTGCAGTCGGCATCTATGGCAGTACGAATAGCAAGTTCCGTATCCGTCTCATCCTTTTCCGGCTGGAATTTACGAATCTTTATATTGGGATTATTTTCTTTGAAAAATTCTAATACACCTGACTTTACGGAATCAAAATCTCCTACGATTTCATCTGGAACTAATCCGTTTCTATAAAAAAACTCCATACCGCTATCTGCCGCTATGGTTAAGTCACACGGATTTTCTTTTAAAAATTTCAAAGCAAATGTATCTTCTATGCTTCCGCCTGTTACAATCAATGCCTGCATATTTCTTCCTTCTTATTTCTGCATGATATTTAAAAACTCTTTTACATTTTCTTGTATATCGCCATGGAAAACTGCACTTCCGGCTACAATAATATTAGCCCCTGCTTCCATTATGGTTTCTACGTTAGAAAGATTCACTCCACCATCAACCTCGATATCTGTTTTCAGTCCTCTTTCTTCTATCATCTGGCGTAATCTGCGAATCTTTTCTGTAGTATAGGAAATATATTTCTGTCCTCCAAACCCTGGGTTTACCGACATCAACAATACCATATCCAGTTTTGGCAAAATATACTCAAGTACGCTTAAGTCGGTGGATGGATTTAAAGCTACTGAAGCTAAAATTCCCTTTTCCTTAATTGCCTCAACAGTACGGTCTAAATGCTTACAGCTTTCTGCATGAACAGAAATAATATCTGCTCCACAGTTTACAAAATCATCTATATAACGAATGGGTTCTTCTATCATAAGATGTACATCAAAAATCCGCTCTGTACACGGTCTTATTGCCTGAATAACAGGCATTCCATAAGAAATACTTGGTACAAATATGCCATCCATTACATCAATGTGCACATATTCGGCTCCTGCCTCATCAATCATTTGTACTTGTTCTCCTAATTTTGCAAAATCCGCTGACAATATGGACGGTGATAAACAATTCATAAATTCCTCCTAGTATTTCTTAACATTTTTCAATTCTTCGTACATTGCAACATAATTTTCATATCGAATCCGGCTGATTTTTCCTTCTTCTAATGCCTGCTTCACACCACAATCCGGCTCGTGAATATGGCTACATCCTAAGAAACGACACGCTGGCTCATATTCTTTAAATTCCTTAAAATATTCTCGCAGTTCTTCCTTTTCAAATCCCATCAGATACAGAGAACTAAATCCCGGAGTATCCATAATGTAGGTATTATCTTTTATATGAATCAACTGAGAATGTCGTGTGGTATGTTTTCCACGTTCAATCTTTTCACTAATCTTTCCGGTTTCCATTTCAATATCTTCCTGCAAAAGATTGATAAGAGAAGATTTTCCCACACCGGAAGGTCCTGCAACTGTAGTTGTTTTCCCTTCTAACACTTTTTTTACTTCATCAATTCCTTTTTCCTTCATTGCACTGGTAAAAAGGATATGATATCCACACTTTTCATAGGTTTCTTCTAACTTACGCAGTTCTTCTTCCGTAGCCAAATCCTGCTTATTAAAGCAAATAATAGTTTCCACCTGTTGCTGCTCCATCATAATCAAAAAACGGTCTAATAAGTTAAAATTCGGCTTTGGCTTTGCTGCTGCAAAAATCACCATTGCCTGGTCAATATTTGCCACTGCCGGACGAATCAATTCATTCTTTCGCTGTAAAATACGACTGATATTTCCAACTTTTTCTTCTTCATTGATAACATCAATCTCTACATTATCGCCCACCAATGGCTTTATTTTTTCTTTTCTGAATATTCCTTTTGCCTTACATTCGTACACTCCGGCTCCTATTACATGCACATAATAGAAGCCGGCAATTCCTTTGATAATCTTTCCCTGCATACACTCTTCCTGCTCTACAGACTCTAATTCTGAGTAAAGGTCACATTAATTCTTGTTCCCTCACCATTTGTTTCCTGCTTTGGATTTCCTGATTCATCTGTAACAGTCCAAGAACACTTCACGATAAAGTATCCATCACTGCAATTCTTAATATCACTTGCATTTGCGGTAAATGGTAATGACTGTCCTGTCCAGTCTTTTACTTTTTCATTATTGGATGTATACAACGTTACATCAATTTTTACATCCGTTGCACCATCTGGGATACTAAGTTTAGAGCTGTCTATTGTATAATTTACCAAAGAATAATATTTATCTACTACTTTCTTTCCAAGACTAATTGTCAGTGTTACTCCTGTTCCCGGATTAACATAGGTTCCTTCAGAAATACTCTGAGAAATTACACATCCCTCCGGTACTGTATCACTATAATCAGAACTTACGCTAGATACCTCAACTCCAATACCTGACAATGCACTTCGTGCATCCTGCTCTGATTTTCCAACTACACTTATCATCTTTACTTGTTGTGTTCCACGACTTACAATAATCTTTACTGTATCGTCTTTCTTTGCCTTTGACTTTCCATCCGGAGTCTGGGAAATGACATCCCCTTCCGGTACATCATTGCTGTAATCGTAGTCGGTATCTACTTTAAATCCGGCAGCTTTTAAGGTATCTGTTGCGGCATCTTTATCCAGTCCTACCACGCTTGGTACTTCAATCTCACCTGCACCACTGCTTAAATTAACGGTAATGGTAGTATTTTTCTTTACCATATCACCCTTTTTCTCACTCTGACCTACTACCAGACCTTCTTCATACTTATCGGAAGACATTGTGTCACCTTTTTCAATGCCAAGCCCTAAATCATTTAATGCTTTCTTTGCTTCATCATATGTCTTTCCTGTTAAGTCAATCATTTCTATTTTATCTGTGGTTTCTTCTTTTTTGGTCGTATTATCCTTGTCTGTGGTCTTGTCTTTAAACTTAAATACTCCGGTAAGGCTAATTGCGATATAGGCTACAATAAGTACGATAATGACTGCTGCTACAATTCCCATAATGGTAACTGCCTTTTCCATCTTTGGATTCAGGAATCCGCCTTCCTCCTCGTCATCCTCATCTTCGTCATCCTCATCGTCATCATCTGTATCCACATCTTCGTCATCGCTATTGTAATACACTTTTCCTGCCTGCTCTTTGATAGTTTCTACTTCCTCCGGTTTCATTACTCTTGTTTTTTCCTGCTGTCCTACCGGAACCATTACTACAAAGTCTTCATCCGGACTAATCAATGCCTTTTTCAAGTCGATTAATAAATCTCCAATGGTCTGATAACGTCTGTCCGGACTTTTCTGTGTACATTTCAAAATAATTTTTTCCATACTGATTGGAAGATCCGGTACATATGCACTTGGCACCACCATTTCTTCCTGCAAATGCTGAATAGCCACTGCTACGGTAGATTCTCCGTCAAATGGAACTCTTCCGGTTACCATTTCATACATTACAATACCTAAGGAATAAATATCACTTCTTCCATCTACAAATCCATTTCTTGCCTGCTCCGGGGATGCATAATGTACTGAGCCCATAACATCTGCATTGATGGTATTGTTAGTAGCTACTCTTGCAATTCCAAAGTCTGTTACCTTTACCTTCCCTTCGGTGGATATAATAATATTCTGTGGCTTAATGTCACGATGTACAATATGTTTATTATGAGCCGCCTCAATTCCTCTTCCTACCTGGATGGCAATGCTGACTGCCTCTTTGAAGGACAGACGTCCCTTCTTTTCAATATAAGTCTTTAAAGTGATTCCTTCTACGCACTCCATAACAATGTAGTGCATTCCGTTTTCACTTCCTACGTCATATATATTTACAATATTCGGATGTTCTAATCCTGCCGCGGACTGTGCCTCAGTACGGAACTTTGTTACAAAATTAACATCCTCTGAAAATTCCTGCTTTAATACTTTAATGGCTACAAAACGTCCCAGTGTATGATCCTTTGCCTTATATACATCTGCCATTCCGCCAGTGCCGATTTTTCCTACTATTTCATATCTGTCTGCCAGATACATTCCCTCTTTTAACATGTTTTCACCTCGTCTGAAAATGGTTCTATCACGACTACCGTAATATTATCATTACCGCCGTTTTCATTGGCTGTTTCTACTAAACATTCAATTCCGTCTGCCGTGCTTTTCTGTTCTTTAAGTATCTTCAAAATGTCTTCATCTTCTATCATATCTGTCAATCCATCAGAGCACATCAATACACGTTCTTTTTCTTTTAATTCTACTTCAAAAAAGTCTACTTCCAATGGCTTCGCTCCTCCAATGGCTCTCGTTATGATGTTTCGATCCGGATGCACTCTTGCATCCTTTGCATTCAGCTCACCTCTACGAACCATTTCCTGCACAAAGGAATGATCCTTAGTTATCTGATGTATTTCTTCTCCAATCACATACAGACGACTGTCTCCTACATTGGCTACATACATTTCATTATCCACAATGGTAGCTACTACTACTGTAGTCCCCATACCGTCTAAGTCAATATCTGTCTTTGCCTTTTCTAAAATTGCCTGATTCGCACGTTGTATTGCCTGTTCAATAATGCTTACCGGCTCTTTCTGTTCATCCTTTTCAATGGAATCTACAATCGTCTCTACGGTATATCTGGATGCATAATCTCCTGCATTATGGCCTCCCATTCCATCTGCTAAAATACACAAATTCGGAAGATTACCAATTCTGCCTTCAGATGTATACACATAATCCTGATTCATCTCTCGTCTTTTTCCCTTGTCTGTCTTGGAAAATGCTCTCATGATAATCCCTGCCTTTCTGTGTGAGATAGGAAGCGTTTGCGTAATTGTCCACAGGCTCCGTCAATATCTCTGCCCATTTCCCTTCTAATAGTAACATTTATCCCATATTTTTCAAGTTTATTTTTAAAATCTGAAATAACCTGCGGATTGGATTGCACATAATCTCGCTCTTTTATGGGGTTTACCGGTATCAAGTTTACATGACAATTCAAGCCTTTTATCAACTTTGCCAACTGGCTTGCATCCTCGTCTGTATCATTGACTCCGCCTACTAAACTATATTCAAAGGTAATTCTTCTTCCGGTTTGCTCAAAATAATATTTGCAAGCCTCTATTACTTCATCAATTTGATATTTATTAGCTACCGGCATTAACTCTAATCGTTTTTCCTGTGAGGACGCATGTAAGGATAATGCCAATGTAATTTGCAGTTTTTCTTCCGCAAGCCGTTTCATATTCGGTACAATTCCACAAGTAGATACTGTAAGATTTCTCTGACTGATATGTAATCCGTTTTCATCTGTTAAAAGTGAAATAAACTTCAGCAGATTATCATAGTTGTCCAGTGGTTCTCCTGTTCCCATAACTACAACATTGGAAATACGCTCTCCAATATCTTCCTGAATACGGTATATTTGATCTAACATTTCTGCCGGAGTTAATCCTCGCACCAGACCATCCAAAGTAGATGCACAAAAACGACATCCCATACGGCAACCTACCTGTGAGGAAATACAAACGCTATTTCCATGCTTATATTTCATCAATACACTTTCTACCATATTTCCATCTGCTAATGCAAACAGGTACTTTCTGGTACCGTCTAGCTTTGACTCCTGCATCTCTATCTTCTTTAATGCAGTTAACTCACAGTTTTTTTCTAACTGTTCTCTTAATTTTTTTGAAATATCCGTCATATCCTCCCAACAGCTCACATGTTTCTGATGAAGCCATGCGTAAATCTGTTTTCCGCGAAACTTTTTTTCACCATAAGAAACCAGTAATTCTTCCAGTTCCTTTTGATTCAATGACTTAATATCTGTTTTTTCCATTCTTTATTCCTATCACTTCCGCACCATTCTTGCCAGAAAGAATCCATCGTTCTTTCCCTTCTTTGGCAATATCTGCTGCTGTCTTTCCAGTTCAAAGTCTGCATGTTCTTTTAGAAACCACTGTACATTTTCCTCATTTTCCTGTGGATTAATGGTACAAGTGCTGTACATAAACACGCCACCTGACTTTACATAATTCTGTACTGTATGTAATATCTCTCTTTGCAATGCTGCCAACTCTGCACATTTTGCTTCTGACATTTTATACTTGATATCCGGTTTCTTACCAATCACTCCCAAACCGGAGCAAGGCAAATCTGCAATTACAATATCTGCTTTTCCAACACTATCTTCTTCTAAAACTCTTGCATCTGCCTGTTTTGCACGAATATTCGTAAGTCCGCAACGTTCTATATTTTCTTCTATCAGTGACACCTTATATTCCGTCAAGTCTCTTGCTTCTACCATTCCGGTTCCATGCAAAAGCTCTGCCATATGAATACTCTTTCCACCGGGAGCTGCACAGACATCTATCACCTGTGCTCCCTCCTTAGGCTCTGCCCACAAAGATACCAACATAGAACTAACATCCTGTACATAAAACATTCCTTCTTGAAAAGCTGTAATTCCTGATAAAAAATCATAACCATCTATATACAGTGCATTGGGAACTTCTTCATTCTCCATTACTGTAATTTGTTCTGCTTCTAATTCTTTTATCAACTCTTCTTTGGTAGTTTTCTCTGTATTCACACGAATAGAAGTTGCGCTTTTTTCTAAAAATGCCTGAAACATTTCTTCCAGTTGGGTTTTATCATACTGTTTTTGCCACTTTTCAATCAGCCATTCCGGAATAGAATACTTTACGGAAAGCCATTTTTCAGGTTCCCTTTCTTCATCCGGCATAGAAATCTGTTCCAGATTCCGACTGATATTGCGAAGGACACCGTTTACAAAACCTTTGAGATTATGAAAGCCCTTTTTCTGTGCAAGTTTTACTGCTTCATTACAAGTAGCAGATACCGGAACGGAATCCATAAACTTCAGTTCATAGACACTGCTTCGTAAAATACATCGAATAACCGGCTTCATTTTATTGACTTTTACCTTGGAAAACTGATTTATCACATAGTCTATTAATATCATATTCTCCAAGGTGCCTTCACATACCCTTGTCAAAAAGCTCCGTTCCTGCTTTTCTAAATACTGGTATTTATCTAAGGTGTTTTTAATTGCAATGTGGCTATACTCACCATTTTTTGTAATTTCCAAAAGTACGTCTAAAATTAATTCACGCACATTGACACCGTTAGTCATCATCTCCTCCTCTTCCACCGAATAGGATAATCAAACGTAACAACTGAAGTATTGCGGATGCTGCACCTGCTACATAGGTAAGTGCCGCAGCTCCTAACACTTTTTTCGTTCCCTGTAATTCTTCGTGTCCGAGAATTCCTGTGTTTTCCAGTATTTTCACTGCACGACCGGAAGCATTAAACTCTACCGGAAGGGTTACTAATTGGAATAATACCGCCATAGAAAAACAAATAATTCCTAAATCAATTAAAAAAGTTCCTGTTTTGCTGGTAAAAAATAACCCGATTAATATCAATGGCCATGCAATACTTGAACCAAAGTTTGCAACCGGCACTATGGCACTTCGAATGTTTAATGGGGCATAATTAGTCTGATGCTGAATCGCATGTCCACATTCATGTGCTGCCACACCTACGGCTGCTACCGAAGTAGAGCTATATGTGCTGTCCGACAAACTCAACACTTTATTTCTCGGATCATAATGGTCTGTCAAATTACCGGAAATGTGCTGTACTGTTACATCATAAATTCCTGCTGAATTCAAAATACGTTCTGCCGCCTGTGCGCCTGTCATACCTGACATACTCCGTACTCTGTCGTATCGGTTAAAGGTCGATTTTACCTTTGCAGAAGCCGCTAAACAAATCAGTGCACCGATTACTACTAAAATATACGTTGGGTCAAAATAAAATCCATATCCATATGGCATAATTACCACTCCTTTTACATTTTATTATTTTCCAAGTATCATTCCTGTTTCTAAACTTACTCCTCGCAAAAATGCATCTGTCTGCATTCTCTTTTTTCCTTCCAGTTGAATTTCTTCTAGCTGTAACATTCCTTTTCCGGTTTGAACTGCTATGGTATTTTTTCCAACTTCTATGGTGCCCGGTTCTTTTCCTGACTCTTTATCCAAAACAGACGCTTTCCACACTTTTAATGTTTTCCCATTCCAGTGAGTATATGCACTCGGCCATGGATTTAATCCACGCACCAGACGTTCGATTTCTTCTGCCGGCTTTGTAAAGTCTATTTCTCCCAACTGCTTTTTTATCATCTTGGTATGGGTTGCCTTAGCATTATCCTGTGGGGTATAGGTTGCCGTTCCATTTTCGATAGCAACCAATGTTTTTACACAAAGTTCTGCTCCGGTTTTTGCCAGACGCTCAAACAGGCTGCCACCTGTCTCCTCCGGGTCTAACTCCACTTCTTCCTTTAAAATCATATCTCCGGTATCTATGCCTTCATCCATACGCATGGTCGTAACGCCTGATACTTTTTCTCCATTGATAACTGCCCACTGAATTGGTGCTGCTCCACGATATTTTGGAAGTAAGGATGCATGCACATTGATACATCCGTATTTTGGCATATCTAATATCTCTTTGGTAAGAATCTGTCCAAATGCTACTACCACCATAATGTCCGCTTCGTATTTTTTTAAATATTCCACGCATTCCGGTTCCCGGATTTTGGTTGGCTGATATACTTCAATTCCATGTGCCAACGCTGTCTCTTTTACCGGCGTATATTGCATAGCTTTTCCTCTGCCCTTTGGCTTATCCGGCTGTGTAACTACAAGGGTAACTTCATGCCCTGCCTGAATTAATGCTTCCAAAGTTCCTACGGAAAAGTCCGGTGTTCCCATAAAAATTACTTTCATTTCAAATCTCCTTTCGGATCTTATACTTCTTCCTCTTCCTCATAAACAACATCATGTAATTCGCCTTCTACTTTTTCCACATACATGTGTCCGTCTAAGTGATCAATTTCATGACAAAATGCTCTTGCAAGAAGCTCTGTTCCTTCTATCTCGTACTGCTGCATATCTTCATCATATGCTCTTACTTTTACATAATTTGGTCGGGTTACTACACCGGATTTGCCCGGAAGGCTTAAGCAACCTTCTTCCCCTGTCTGTGAACCGTCTGTTTCTACGATTACCGGGTTAATGAGAACAATTGGTCCTTCCCCAACATCAATCACTACCAGACGTTTTAATATTCCAACCTGTGGAGCTGCAAGACCTACTCCGTTTGCTTCGTACATGGTTTCTAACATATCTTCGATTAACTCTTTGATTCTTGGAGTTACCTCTTTGATTTCTCTACACTTTTTTGTTAATACTTCGTCGCCCATCTGACGAATGGTTCTTAATGCCATTTTATTTCCTCCTGTCTTTGCTAAAATCCATTCATAGGATTAAAATCAAACTGTATTACTATATTTGCAAATTCCCGATGCCTGTTTACGAATAGTTCCAATGCATCTTTGATTTTTACTAACTGTTGATAGTCTTTCGACTTAAAATAAATTACTTTTTTATAAATATCTTTTACCTTGGCTACTGCTGCATCCGTAGGCCCTATGGTCTTTACACCTGTTATTTTTCCGTTTTGTGCAGACTGTTCTATTTTTTTTGCTAACAATTCTGCACTTAACGCAGCTGTCATTTCATCCTTAGATGCCACTAACATAACCATCATATGTCCTACCGGCGGATACTGCATCAGCTTTCGATAAGAAATCTCTGTTTCATAGAAGCCCTTATAATCCTGTTTTTTGGCAAGCTGAATACTGTAATTATCCGGACTATAAGTCTGAATCACTACTTCTCCGGGGAGTTTTCCACGTCCTGCCCTTCCTGCTGCCTGTGTTATCAACTGAAAGGTACGCTCTGTGGCATGATAATCACTTACATAAAGGGATAAGTCTGCTGCCAACACACCTACCAAAGTCACATTTGGAAAATCATGTCCCTTTACAATCATTTGTGTTCCAATCAGTACATCTGCCTCCTGATTGGCAAAAGCGGACAAAATCTTTTCATAGCTGTCTTTATTCCTTGTGGTGTCAAAGTCCATGCGTAACACTCTTGCTTTGGGAAAACGTTTTTTTACGATTTCTTCAATCTTTTGGGTTCCTGCCTTAAATCCGCTGATATATTTAGAACCACATTCCGGACATTCCTTTGGTGTTGTTTCCTCATATCCGCAGTAATGGCATACCATTTTTCCATTATTATGTTGACTTAAGGATACGTCACAGTGGGGACATTTTACTACATACCCACAAGCACGGCAAGACACAAATCCGGACATTCCTCGTCGATTGATAAACAACATGGTTTGCTGTCCCTGTTCTAATCGTTCTTCCATCAGTTCCTGCAACTTTTCACTTAAAATAGAACGGTTTCCCTGTCTTAATTCTTCCCTTAAGTCTACCGTGTAACACTGTGGAAGTGGTTTTTCTTCAATTCTTTTTTCCAGCTCTAATAAAATATACTCGCCGGTTTGTGCCTTATAATAACTGTCTATGGATGGTGTTGCTGAGCCTAATACTACTGAAGCTCCTGCCATATTGGCACGTTCTATGGCTGTCTCTCTTGCATGATACCTTGGAATGGTTTCACTTTTATAGCTGGTCTCATGTTCTTCATCTATAATAATAAGCCCTAAATTTGAAAATGGTGTGAATAATGCAGACCTTGGTCCTATCATTACATCCAATTCTCCGCTTTTGGCACGTTCAAACTGGTCATACCGTTCTCCCGGTGACATTTTGGAATTCAGGATAGATACTCTTTCTCCAAATCTTTGATAAAACCGCACTACCGTCTGATAAGTCAATGCAATCTCCGGTATCAGTACAATTGCCTGTTTTCCTGACTTTATGACTTTTTCAATCAGCTCTATGTAAACTGCTGTTTTGCCGCTTCCAGTCACTCCGTGCAATAAGTAGGTATGATACTCTTCCTTGGAAAAATCCTGCCATATCTTTTCTACAACCTGGCTTTGCTCTTTATTTAAGACAATTCGCTTTTCTTCCTGCTTCATTTCACCCAGAGGATTACGATAGCTCCGACTTACTTCTACTTGAACAATTCCAAGTTCTTCCATTGCCCGTATTACGGCAGCAGTAATATTAAGCTTTCGCGTCACCATCTCATAGGGCAAGGTATGTTCCTCGATAAGTGCTCCTACCAATCTTGCTCTTGCAGTACTATGCTTTCGTTCAAATACTGCAAGTTGTTCTCTGGCTTCTTCTTCTGAAAGTAATAACTTTAAGGAACGTTGTTGCTTTTCCCTTGCCTTTTGTTTTACGGGAAGCACTGTCTTTAATGCATGGTTCATAGTTCCACCGTAGTTTTTACGCATCCATGCTGCCAGTGCAATTAACTGTGATTCGATAGGAATACTTTCTTCTGCTATGGAATCAATCTCCTTTAGCTTTTCTACCTCATACTCCGGAGTATCTGTCAATTCTACCACATATCCGGTGGTCTCTCGGCTGCCTTTTCCAAAAGGAATCATTACCTGCATTCCAATTTCCAGAACCTCTTTTAATGGTTCCGGTATTTTATATTGGAAGGTTTTATCCAGTTTTTCATGAGAAATATCAACAATGATATTGGCATACTCTGCCATCTTCCCACCACCTGTCAATTTAATGTCTTAATTCTTCTAATACTTCCTGAATCAGTACACGTTCATCCATTGGATATTTTTTACCCTTGATTTCCTGATAATCTTCGTGTCCTTTTCCTGCCAGTACAATGACATCTCCTGGCTGTCCATGTTCGATTGCATATTTTATGGCTTCTTTACGGTCAATAATTTCTACATATTTTCCGTCCGTTTTTGCCATACCGATTTTAATATCATCTATAATTGCCTGTGGCTCTTCAAATCTTGGGTTATCAGAAGTAATAATTGTCAAGTCTGCCAACTTTCCTGAAACTTCTCCCATCTCGTAACGGCGAAGTTTGGAACGATTTCCGCCACATCCAAACAGGCATACCAGACGCTTTGGCTGATATTCTCTTAAAGAGGTCAACAAGCTCTCTAAACTCATTGCATTGTGTGCATAGTCAATCATAAGAGTAAAATCATCAGATACTTTAATCATTTCAATTCTTCCCTTAACCTTTGCCACCTTCAATGCCTTTTTCATATCTTCTTCTGTTACGTTAAAATGACGACAGATTGCAATGGCTGTTAAGGAGTTGTATACACTGAATTTTCCCGGTACATCAATTTCTACGTCCATATTCACCAGACCTTTTGCCTGATATGATACTCCAAGATAGCCCGGTTTACTTACAAGCTGTGTATTTATTGCCCGCAAATCTGCTTTTTCTGAAAATCCAAACGTTTCAATCGTACAAGTATGGCCTTCGATAACTTTTTCACAATGTTCATCGTCAATGTTTACAATTCCGGTTTTACACTGTTTGAACAACATACCTTTGCATGCCATATATTCTTCAAAAGAAGCATGCTCGTTTGGTCCGATATGATCTGGCTCAATATTGGTAAAGATTCCGATTTCAAAAGTAAAGCCTGCGGTACGGTGCATCATTAATCCCTGAGAAGATACTTCCATTACCACACACTGGCATCCTGCTTCTACCATTTTGCGGAAATACTTCTGAATCACATAAGACTCCGGTGTAGTATTGCTTGCCGGAATTACTTCATCACCGATAATTGCCTCGATTGTTCCAATCAGCCCTACCTTATATCCTGCATTCTCTAAAATGGACTTTACCATATAAGTAGTTGTTGTCTTTCCCTTGGTTCCGGTTACACCGATTACTTTTAATTCTTCTGCCGGATGATGGAACCATGCTGCTGATACTAATGCCAATCCGTAACGAGTATCTTTTGTACGGATAACGGTAAGGTCTTTTGGTGCTTCTACTTCATCCTGTACTAATACTGCTGCCGCACCCTTTTCTGCTGCTTCTTTTACAAACGTATGACCGTCTACTACGGTTCCTTTAATACAAACAAACAGACAGCCCTTGGTGATTTTTCTAGAATCATATACTAAATCTGTAATCTCTATCTCTGTACTGCCCTGGACTGTTTCATACTCCAGTCGTTCTAACAGGCTTGCCAATTTCTCCATTTTTATTCCTCTTTTCCAAAAAGCATATTCGTTTTATTATATGATAAATATAGGGATTTTGCAAGTAAGGCATCTGACTTTCCAGCTTTAACATAACCGTGAAAACCAGTACTCTTGTACTTTAAGGTAATGGTATTTCCTGTTGTGCAAAAAAGCTTTGAACCATATTCTCATATCGTTCAAAGCTTTTTATTTTCTGTTTTTATTCTATATCTGTGTTACTACAAAGATATCGTAAATAGCCTTAATAGCTGCTTCAAAATCTTCATTTCTTACACCGATAATTACATTCAGCTCACTAGAACCCTGGTCAATCATTTTAACATTAACATTTGCATGTGCTAATGCGGAGAAAATTCTTCCTGCTGTTCCACGAGTAGACTTCATACCACGACCAACAACTGCAATCAATCCCAAGTTTGATTCGATTTCAATGGAATCCGGTTTTGCTAAACGATGAATTGCTGCTAATACTTCCTGTTCTTTTCCTTCAAATTCTTCCTGATGTACAAAAATAGTCATTGTATCAATACCAGATGGTACATGTTCAAAAGAAATTCCCTGCTCTTCAAAGGCTGCAAGCACTTTTCTTCCGAATCCTACTTCTGAATTCATCATATCTTTTTCGATATTAACTGCTACAAATCCTTTTTTACCTGCAATTCCTGTGATGGTATATGCAGACTGACGACAAGTACTTTCTACGATTAAAGTTCCTTCGTCATCCGGAGCGTTGGTATTACGGATATTGATTGGAATACCTTCCTTACGAACCGGGAATACTGCATCTTCATGAAGTACTGTTGCACCCATATAAGAAAGCTCACGAAGCTCTCTATATGTAATTACTTTGATAGATTCCGGATTCTCAATGATTCTTGGGTCTGCTACTAAGAAACCGGAAACGTCTGTCCAGTTCTCATACATATCTGCATGTACTGCCTTTGCTACGATAGATCCTGTAATATCAGAACCACCTCTGGAGAATGTTTTTACAGTTCCGTCTTCTTTTGCTCCATAAAATCCCGGAACAACTGCACGTTCACATTTTTTCAAACGCTCAGATAAAATCTTATTGGTCTTTTCTGCTTCAAACTCGCCGTCTTCATCAAAAACAATTACTTCCGCTGCATCAATGAACTCATATCCAAGATATTCTGCCATGATGATACCATTTAAGAATTCACCTCTGGAAGCTGCATAGTCACTTCCTGCTTTTTTCTTAAAATTCTCCGCAATTACTTTGAACTGCTCGTCTAAAGATAATGTTAAATTCAATCCGTTGATGATAGAATTGTAACGTTCCTGAATCTTCTTCAATGCTGCACTAAAATCTTTCTCTTCTTCTGCCAATGCATAACATTGATAAAGCATATCTGTTACTTTTGTGTCTTTTGAATTTCTTTTTCCCGGAGCACTTGGTACTACATACTTACGCGCTTCATCAGAACGAATAATATTTCCAACTTTTACAAACTGCTGGGCACTTGCCAGTGAACTTCCACCAAATTTTACTACCTTTGTCATTTCTTTCTCATGGTTCCTTTCTAAACTCTCTTTGCTTGTACACGTTACTGCATTAAACAGCATCTGCCCTAGATTGTACCACAAAGTTTTTTTAATTGGAACTAATTTTTTCATTTTTTGTAAATTCTATGGATTTTTCTTCTTATTTTACCGTATATTGTGATACATCTTCACCATTCAACCATTGATTTATAATCGGAATCTCTTCTTCTCTCAGTCCATGAATGTTATCCTCATAGACAACAAAAGAACATTCCGTTCCGGCTTCTTTTAATGCCTGATACATTGCTTCAGCCTGTAAAAAGGATACTTTTTCGTCATTTCTACTATGAAACATTAAAACCGGTACCTTAATCTCATCCGCCCAGCAGATTGCAGAACGTTTTTCATATTCTTCCGTAGCTTCTCCAGGTGTTTTTCCAATTAACTCTGTCAACAACTCCTGCATGTCGCTTCGTTCTTCATAGGATTGAAATAAATCTGTCAGTCCCGAAATAATGACCAAACGCTTTACCCTGTCATCCTGTCGTGCTACCATATAGGACATCATTCCTCCCCTTGATGCCCCCATCATGCAAAGATTGTCCATATCCACAAAGGAAAACTGTTCACATAAATCCAATAATTTCACAACGTCTTCCACATCTTTTCCACCGTACTGGTCTTTCCCTGTACCTCCGGATGTTCCACGGTACTGAGAACCAATGACAACGCTGTTGAACTGATAGCTCATATACGCTATTTCCTGTTCTTGTAGTGCACCGTAATCCTGATTTCCGCCTCTGTTATACACAATTACCGGATATGGCTTTTTCTGCTCTATACACTCCTTTGGTATGCCTATATAGCCTACCACCTGAGCATCGTCACTTTGATAAGTAAAACGGTAGGAAACAACACATTGCGCTCCCTGTTCTTCTAACTGTACCGGCTCGATAGACAAAATATCTTCCAAGGACTTATATGCCTCAAAGTCATATTCTTCTGCCGTTACTTCTTTATCTATTTCTTTACCTGCTTGTTTCTCAGATACTTGTTTGTCTTTTTTCCCACACCCTGTTCCCAAAACAATAACAGCTAACATCGCTAATAAGATTCGATATTTTTTCATAACTTCTCCCTATTTTCCCATCTTCTATTTCATCTGCTTTCTTTTTACGCCTCTGCCTGTTTTTGATTGTCCCTCATGTTTTTATAATACTCCATGCGGTAATTATTTTTTCCTTTTTCTTTTACGGCATAAAGTGCATCATCCGCAGCCTTGAAATTGGTAGATAAAATCTGTCTTTTATGGTAATTATCATCACTTGCCGGATTGTCGCAAAAACAGATAACACTCTGCATATCGCCATAGTCTTCAAGAATTGGATCTGTCTTTACTAATGACAACATTTCATGTTCAAGTGCATAACCCGACTCATCCAGCATTTTCTACTTCTGACGCATAAACTCTGCCGCTCCATAATATTTGAACCAACATGCTGAAAATTAGCAGTATTGTAACTTTATATCTTGCTTTATACATATATATTTATCTCCTTAGCTGTTGCACATAATTAATTTTTATCATAGCACTTTTTTCCCAGTAATACACCAATTAAACGAATAAATATACATAAATTATATTTTTTTGAACGTAAGTATTATTTTTAAACACGCTTCTTCCAGCTCTGCTTCCATATCTCCTTCCATAGTTTCCATAAACATTTTTGCAATGGTAAGCCCTAATCCGGAACCGCCCAGTGTGCGAGACTCTTCTTGCATATAAAATCGGTCAAATAAGTGTTCTACATCTTCTTCTGTAAGTTTTTCCGCCGGATCTTTGAATATCATCTGTATCCGTCCTCCTGCATCTGCAAACTCTATCTGCCAGAAATCCTTTCCGTACTTTAACGCATTTCCAATTAAATTTCCAAAAACACGATTCAATGCATTCACATCTGCCATTACTGAATACGACTTTTCTTCCGGTAATTGTACCTCTATCCCTTTTTCTTCAAAATTTTGATAATAATTCAATACCTGATTGCAGAAAAAACTATAAAGTTCCACTTGTTCTAATTTTACACTCTGTACTCTGTCTTTTACACTGGTATACTCGTACAGTTGCTCTATCAATTCCTGCAATTGTTCTGTCTTTCGTTGAATTACTCCCAAGTACTCTTCCCGTTCTTTTTCTTCCTGAGTTTCTTTTAAAAGTCTCAAATATCCCTTCATCGAGGTAAGGGGCGTTCGTAAATCATGGGAAATATTAGCTATTTCATCCTTTAATTGTTGCTCCTTCTTTTCAACTGCCAATTGATTTTCCTTTGTTTTTTCCAGATAATGATTCACTACTTCTACGAATTTTTCCATATCAGAAGAAGGTGAGCCTAAATGAAGCTCACCATTTCCTTCTTCTCGCAAAAGTATCTCAAATTCTTTTGTTAATGCCTTTAAATTTCTTTTTTGTAATCTATTCTTAATAAGTGTTCCTAATAGCAAAATGCTCAATACAATGATTACTATTTGTTCCATTTCTTCACCTTAACGTATTTCTTTCTTCTGCAATGATTTTATTCCTAATACAGAAAAAATGACTATTGCACAAACTCCGGCCACAATACACCGAATCACACCTTCCGTTGTCTGCCAACCATACACACGGTCATATCCGGTTGCCGTTTCCACAAGCTGCACCTGCATCAAATTACGCATCAGCATATTGCTAAATCCTCTTATTTGCGGAAATTTATAAGCTATCACATCAATTCCTCTTGGTATGATATCCAAAATCAGAATCATAATTACCGCAGAAATAATCGTATTGTTACTCCATAAAATGCAACAGTGATATAAAACCAGGGCTCCCAGCAACATTGGAATACATACAAAGGTACTACGGACAAACATCTCTGATATTTCTCTTCCGCTATCTTCCAGTAATGCTTTTCCCAAAATATAGTAAAATCCCATTAACCCAAGATACATCACAACACAAATAATCGCTTGTGTAATAACTCTTCCTAAAAAGATAACTTTTCGGTCTACACCGTACCCCACCGAATTTTTCAGATTCTTCAAACTACTTCCATCCAGAGAACTACATATAATAATGATGACATAGAAAAATATTCCCATTGAAGCATCTATCATTATATAAGCATGATGGGTATTGCCATAGAGAAAGCCGGGTAAAGAACGTTGTGCAAAGTATAGAATAATGTTATATGCAGCCAACAATGCAGCAAAAATTCCGGTCAAAAGATATACTTCCTTAGAATAAAATATTCGATAAAATTCACTTTTTATATAATTTAGCATCTTACATTTCCCCCTCTTTGCTTTCTTCACCAATTAAATGCATATAGTAATTTTCCAGATTCATTACTTTTCGAGTTAGTCCCAGTAAACCAATACCATTTTTTATTGCTAATTCACTGATTTGCTGTTCCTTTTCTAACATGCCGTAAATATGAATGATATTTTCAGGGTATACTCGATATCTCATTTTGGGAAAATGTTCTTCTAATACTACTGCCATTTTTTCACTGTCAGATATTTTAAGTTCTAAGTAAGTCTGACACTTCTCTTCTAACGCTTCTCTGCTGATTTCTTCTAATATTCTTCCTCTATCCATAAAGCAAAAATAGGTTGCTATATTGGTAAGTTCCGCCAAAAGATGACTGGAAATTAAAATCGTAACTCCCTTTTCTTTGCTTAATCGAAGTAAAATATTACGGATTTCTATCATTCCCTTTGGGTCTAATCCGTTTACCGGCTCATCCAATATCAAAAAATCCGGATGATTTAAAAGGGCAAGAGCAATTCCCAGTCGTTGTTTCATTCCCAGGGAATATCCTTTTACTTTTTGTGTTGCCGCCTCAGACAGTCCCACCTGTTCTAATAATTCCTCTACCCGCTGTTTTCCCGGAATCCCTAATTGAATTCGATAATATTCCAGATTCTGTCTTCCTGTCATATTTTCAAAAAAAGCAGGTGTTTCCAACATCGAACCAATTCGCTTGCGTTCTCTTCCACTTTTTTCTGACTGTTCTACTCCGAATAATTCCAGTCTTCCGGTATCCCAAAAAGAAGTCCCGGTAATCATACGCATTAACGTTGTCTTACCTGCTCCGTTATTTCCTACTAATCCATAAATCTGTCCTTGTCTGATAGACATAGATACATGATTTAATGCTGCTTTTCCCTGATATAATTTTGTCATATCTGAAATCTTTAAAATTTCTTTTTCCATGCTTGTTCTCCTCTTTTCTTTTCTACTCTATTATAGAAAAAGAGTTTTTAAAAGTCCTAAATAAAGTTTAAAGAAAGTTTAAAGATTTGCAAGTTTAAATCCGATTCCCCACACTGTTTTTATATACTCTTCTTCATCACATACTGCTATTTTTTTCCGAATATTGCTGACATGTACACTAACGGTACTATCTTCTCCGATATAGTTTTCTTTCCATATTGCCTGATATATGTTTTCCTTTGAATATACTTTATCCGGATGTTCTAACAGAAGTGTTAAAATATCAAATTCTAATGCTGTAAGAGAAATTTCCTTTTCTTTCACATAACAAGTACGAGCTTCTTTATCCAATACCAGATTTTTAAACTGCAACTTTTGAAAACCGGATTCTCTCTTTTCGTTCTCCTTACTCTTTTTGCGAAAACGGCGCAATCTTGCATTGACTCTTGCTACAACTTCTTTGTTTTCAAAGGGTTTGGTAAGATAATCATCTGCACCTAAATCTAATACAGAAACTTTATCTTCTAATGCTGCTTTTGCTGTTAACACCAGAATCGGAATCTCATTTTCTTTTTCCCGCAATTGCTTTATCACTTCTTCTCCTGTCGTTCCCGGAATCATTAAGTCTAATAACATCATGTCAAATTGTTCCATAGAAATTCGCAATAATGCCTCACTTCCGGAATAGGCACTTACTGTTTCAAATCCTTCTTTTTCTAAAATTTTACACAACAGACTATTGATATCACTATCATCTTCCACAATTAGTATTTTTTCTTTGTTCATAACGGGCTCCTGTGTATGTTTTCATTTACCATTCCTATAACAATGAAAGGATTATTGTAAAATCCTCTTCTACAATAATCCTTTCATTTTCTTATTATAATCTGTCAGTTTATAGCAATCTGATACTTATTTATAATTTACGATTTTTCCGAAGTCTGCCTTTAAGGAAGCTCCACCTACTAAACCACCATCAATGTCTGGTTTTGCAAATAATTCTGCCGCATTTCCTGCATTTACAGATCCGCCGTACTGAATACGGATTGCTTCTGCTGTTGCTTCATCATAAACTTCTTTGATGCATGCACGAATTGCTGCGCATACTTCTTCAGCCTGATCAGATGTTGCTGTTTCACCAGTTCCGATAGCCCAGATTGGTTCGTAAGCGATAACAGCTGTTTTTGCCTGATCTGCGGTTACATTCTGGAATGCAATCTTAATCTGCATACGAATCCAATCAATGTAGATGCCCTGTTTTCTCTGTGTTAAAGATTCTCCACAGCAGATGATTGGTGTAATACCATGTTCGAAAGCTTTTAATACTTTCTTATTTACAGTTTCATCTGTTTCTGCGAAATATTCTCTTCTTTCAGAATGTCCTAATACAACGTATTTTACACCAGCGTCTGTTAACATTGCAGGGGAAATTTCTCCTGTGTATGCTCCGCTTTCTTCAAAATACATATTCTCAGCACCAATGTTGATGTTAGAACCTTTTGCTGCTTCCATAGCTGGAATGATGTCAATAGCTGGTACACAGAATACTACATCTACGTCATCATTTGCTACTAATGGTTTTAACTCGTTTACTAAAGCTACTGCTTCACTTGGAGTTTTGTTCATTTTCCAGTTTCCTGCAATAATTTTTTTTCTTGCCATGATTTTATTTCCTCCGTAATATTTTCATAAGGATGTTTGCTTTACAAGGAAGTTCACTTCGCTAAGCTCACTGAACGACCTCGCAACACGCTCTGCCTAAGCTAAATGTCTCGCTTTCACAAGGAAGTTCGATTCACTAAGCTCTGTCTGCGCTTTGCTTGCCAATCGCTAAGTTCCTTCGAACTAAGTTCACACTAACCTCACATTTCGCCTTCAGCTCATGTTCGCTAAGTGTTCTACTTATCGTTAGCTGCTGCTACACCTGGTAATTCTTTTCCTTCTAAGAATTCAAGAGATGCTCCACCACCAGTAGAGATGTGAGTCATCTTATCGCCAAATCCTAACTGGTTAACTGCTGCTGCTGAATCTCCACCACCGATGATAGTAGTTGCATCTGTTTCAGCTAATGCCTCTGCTACTGCGATTGTACCTTTTGCAAGTACCGGGTTTTCAAAGATACCCATTGGTCCGTTCCATACAACAGTCTTAGCAGATTTAACAGCGTCTGCGTATAATGCAGCTGTCTTAGGTCCGATATCGAATCCTGCTTTGTCTGCTGGCATAGCTTCTACTCCATATACTTCTACTGGAATTTCAGCATCGATTGGATCTGGGAATGCATCTGCTGCTACTGTGTCGATTGGAAGTAATAATTTCTTTCCAAGTTTTTCAGCTTTTGCAAGCATTTCTTTACAATAATCAAGCTTTGTATCATCTACTAAAGATTTTCCGATTTCATATCCCTGTGCTTTTAAGAATGTGAATGCCATACCACCACCGATGATCAAAGTATCACATTTCTCTAATAAGTTAGAGATAACGTTTAATTTATCAGCAACTTTAGCTCCACCAAGAATTGCTACGAAAGGTCTAACTGGCTTTTCTACTGCATTTCCTAAGAAATCGATTTCTTTCTGCATTAAGTATCCAACTGCTGCTGTATCAACTAAACCAGCAACACCTACGTTAGAGCAGTGTGCTCTATGAGCTGTACCGAATGCATCGTTTACAAATACGTCGCATAAAGAAGCAAGGTCTTTAGAGAAAGCTTCTCCGTTCTTTGTTTCTTCTGCTCTGAAACGTGTATTCTCTAAAAGAATAACATCTCCGTCTTTCATAGCTTCTACTGCTGCTTTTGCATTTGGTCCTACAACTTCTGGATCTGCTGCAAATTTTACTTCCTGTCCTAATAATTCAGAAAGTCTCTGTGCTACTGGAGCAAGAGTTTTTGTTTTCTTATCTTCTTCTGTTTTTACTTTTCCTAAATGAGAGCAAAGAATTACCTTTCCTCCATCAGCTACTAACTTCTTAATTGTAGGAAGAGCTGCTACTAAACGGTTTTCGTCTGTGATTTTTCCATCCTTTAAAGGTACATTGAAGTCACATCTACAAAGAACACGTTTTCCTTTTACATTAATATCATCTACTGAGAGTTTGTTTAAAGACATAATATTTCTCCTTTTCTAAAAGATTGTTGTCGCTACTTGCGGAACAAAGAGTCCGCTTGTCGGACTCTTTCGCGCCCGAGCGATGTCGTTTACGACTAATTTCTTCTCCGCGAGGTGTGCTTCCTTAGCGGAGCGTCTTTTATGCAATAGGACGCACTTTCCTATTGTATAAAAAAGAAGTCCGGTCCATAAGACCGGACCCCTTCCTGAGTCTTGTTGTCAATACTATTGAATTTGCTAATTACAATTAAGCTAATTCAGAGAAGTATTTGATTGTACGAACCATCTGGCTTGTGTAGCTGTTTTCGTTGTCATACCAAGAAACAACCTGTACTTCATATAAGTCATCAGATACCTGGTTTACCATAGTCTGAGTTGCATCGAATAAAGATCCAAATCTCATTCCTACGATATCAGAAGAAACGATTTCGTCTTCGTTGTATCCGAAAGATTCGTTAGATGCTGCTTTCATAGCTGCATTGATATCTTCTTTTGTTACTCCAGCTTTCTTAACTACTGCTGTTAAGATAGTTGTAGAACCTGTTGGGGTAGGTACACGCTGTGCAGAACCGATTAATTTTCCGTTTAATTCTGGGATAACTAATCCGATTGCTTTTGCAGCACCTGTGCTGTTAGGAACGATGTTAACTGCTGCTGCACGAGATCTTCTTAAATCACCTTTTCTCTGTGGTCCGTCTAATGTCATCTGATCTCCTGTGTAAGCATGGATTGTACACATAATACCGGACTGGATTGGTGCATATTTGTTCAAAGCGTCAGCCATTGGTGCTAAGCAGTTTGTTGTACAAGAAGCTGCAGAAATGATTGTATCGCTTGCTTTTAATGTCTCGTGGTTTGTATTGTAAACAACGGTAGGAAGGTCGTTTCCTGCTGGAGCAGAAATAACAACTTTACGAGCACCAGCGTTGATATGAGCCTGTGCTTTTTCTTTGGATGTATAGAATCCAGAACACTCTAATACAACGTCTACTTTTAATTCTCCCCATGGGCAGTTATTTGCATCTGGGAAAGCGTAGATTTTGATTTCTTTTCCATCAACAGTGATAGAATCTTCACCAGCAGTTACTTTATCTGCTAATTCATATTTACCCTGAGATGAATCATATTTTAACAAGTGTGCTAACATTTTAGGGCTTGTTAAATCGTTGATTGCTACTACTTCGTATCCTTCTGCACCGAACATCTGTCTGAATGCTAAACGTCCAATACGTCCAAATCCATTGATTGCTACTCTTACTGACATGTTTAATTCCTCCTAATTTTGAATGAATTTAATTTTACTTTGGGATAATAACCCAAATCTAGATACATTTTACCCAATCTTTGTCCAAAATTCAAGTGTCATTTTCAACTTTGTTAATTTTTTCACTATTTTTTTTTACGTAAACTGCTTTTCACTCACTTTTTACGGTATATATGACCTATATTCCATTATCTTTTGACAAAATAATACATTTCATATATATTAAACTGTGAAATATGAACAAAGGAGGCTTATTTATGCTTTGGGATACACATATGCACACGCATTTTTCCGGTGACAGCGATGCTGACCCTCGTGACATGATTCGTTCTGCGCAGGCAAAAGGCTTGGGCGGACTCTGTTTTACCGACCACCTGGATATTGATTATCCAAAAACCCCAGATGAATTCTTAATTGATTTTCCTGCTTATTTTTCAGAACTGACAGACATTCAACAGGATTTTTCTGCCAAATTTCCAGTATATATTGGTCTGGAGCTTGGACTGCAACCACATCTTGCACAAAAGCTTCCTGAAATCATTGAAAAATATTCTTTTGACTTTGTCATCGGTTCTTCCCATGTAGTCCATCACATGGACCCTTATTATCCGGAATACTATGACGGAAAATCCGAAGATGATGCATATCGGGAATATTTTGAATCTATATTAGAAAATCTTGCGGTTTTTGACTGCTTCGATGTATATGGACATATTGACTATGTGGTACGATACGGTCCTAATACCAACACCTATTACACCTATGAAAAATTTGCAGACGTGATTGATGAAATTCTTCGCACCCTGATTCAAAAGGGAAAAGGCATCGAAATTAACACCGGTGGATTTAAATACGGACTTGGGCATCCTAACCCTACCGAAGCCATTTTGAAACGTTACCGTGAACTTGGAGGCGAAATCATTACCATTGGTGCCGATGCGCATAAGCCGGAACATGTGGCTTTTGATTTCAATAAAGTACCTGCCATTTTAAAAGATGCGGGATTTTCTTATTACGCTGTATATAAAAATCGAAAACCTAGTTTTTATAAACTTTAATGTACAAAAGCTGTGGCAAAATACCACAGCTTTTGTATTTATTTACAAGAGTTGATTATTCTGTTTTTTTGTTAATAGCATCTACCATGCTTCCATCCGTCAGGTTATATGCCTCAATTCTACCGTCTCCATACAGCAGATAAAATACATCCCCGATATAGGTACCTCGCACATTGCAATATCCGTATGTTTCATTTTGGGTATCACAGGCAATTTTCATTTTCTGTTGAAACCCTCCGTTCTCATAAGAAAATAATAAAAAGTCCTGTTTCTCGTCCGTATCACTGTTATAGCTCCGTGCGAAAAAGCCAAACAGATTTTTATTTGTATCAATCATAACTGCTTTATAGTCATAAAGTGCAGCTGAAGTATCATATTCTGAGAGACCGTATTTATCCTGCTCCTTTACATCTGCCGGATTGGAAATATCAAACATGGAAAGTTTCATTCCTTGTGTTCTTCCGGTATTTTCGTCTGCTTCCATCCCGATTCCTAACAAAAGATTTTCGCTATAAAAATGTAAATATTGTGAAAAACCACTGATTTTCAATTCTCCTAAAATCCGGGGATTTTTCGGGTCGGATAAATCTACTGAAAACAGCGGGTCTGTTTGTCGGAAGGTAACAAAATATCCCATATCTCCCATAAAACGTGCTGAATAGATTTCTTCATTTTCCGCTAACCCTTCAATTTTTCCTACTATTTCAAGATTTTTATCTAAAACATAAACACTATTATCCTGTGCGTTATCTGTGGTTTCATATCCCATGAAGTAGCCAAAAATATCGTCTCTTACTCGTTCCTTTTTGTAAGAATCTACGGTAACTGCCATTCTTAAATAACCATTAGCTTCATTGATTGCCATATCATCTAGCAGGATTCCTTTGACACTTCCTTCTGCTTCTTTATGGAAAATTCCTTTTTCATAAGCAATTCGAATAATATTTGTCTTATCGCTATAGGTTCCATCTTCCTCATTTTTTTCTTCGTATACGTTATTCAGCACATAAATATCGTTGTTTGTCACATAAACTCTACTAGAAGTACCCACAATCGCCTTTGTATCCTGAAATTCATCCGGCTGGGTTAAGTCCACAGTTGCCATTACGAAATATTCAGAACCTTGTGCTTCCTTTGGAAAATAAATATCAGAAGCTGCCATTGCCTTTTCTTCAAATATCGGAACATAATCCGTATAATTTTTGCATCCCTGCAATTTATTCACACCGCTTTTTAAGAAAAGATAGAAATAGCCATCTGCAATTCTGGAATCTGAATAAGCCCCTTTTGCTGTAAAAACATGCTGTTGTTTTGGATTGGTGCGTTCTGTAATATCATAGATATATATCTTTTGAAAAGCTGTTCCACTATATGCTACATCTATTGCCTTTGCCCCCTCATTGCCTTCTTCCTCGTCTGCCCAACAAGATTCTATAATTACCAGAGTATCATTCCAAACATAAAATTCACGAGGATTATCCATTCCTTTTATTCTTGTCAGCTCTTTTAATCCTCCTTTGGTATCCGCTATCTGCAAAGATTCTGTGCCATCCTGTTCCTCTACAAGCTGATAAAGATAACGACCATCGTTTTTTATAATATCTGCTTCATCTACGCCTGCCTCCTGCTTATTGGTATCTGCATAATCCTGTGGGGTTTCTGCCTCTTGTGCACTTTCCGTTTCAGCAACACTATAAGTATCCTCCATTACCATTTCTCCCTTTGCAGAACTATACACATAACTTTCCCGTTCCTGTTTCTTAAAATAATTATATAATTCATCATAAGAAGTGTCATAAGTTTCAGCCAGCAAGGTATTATTTTCTGTTTTACTCTCTTCGCTTTCTTTACTTGTACTACTTTGTGCTACCTTTTCCGTATCCTGATTTGTTCTATTTGTTATATTCCATGTATTATGTCCGGCAAACAAAAGTATCCCCACACAAGCCGCAGTTGCAGCCATTCCACACCACTTATAGATACTTTTCTTTTTCTTATTTTTTTCTTCCATTCTTTGTCGCCTCACTTTCTTTTTTTAATACCTTTCACTTATTAAAACTCTACAACTATTCAAAATGTTGCATGAAAAGAAAAAGCCACTCTTCATCCTAAGACGAAAAGTGACTTTTCATTATTCTCTTCTATTGTGTTTAAAAGCGTTCTTCTACTTCTTTCTTTAGGGTATCTAAATTAAATTTACTGATATTTTCTACCAGTTCCTCTGCAACCGCTGTCAACTGCTTTTTTTCCTACTTTTCATAACTCCTACCATACTTAGCCCAATCATTATACACAAAAATTCCAATGGTGCGCCATCTCCCGTTTTAGGAGCTGTAACCGCTGTATTTTCGAGTGTTTTTGCATTATCTGCTGATTTTTCCTTAATAATAAAGTTTGTGATTGCAGAACCGTCTGTCCATACAATTTCAATAGCATGTGTTCCCACGGATAACGTATTAAGATATGCTGCTTTTAATGTGATAATGGTCGATCCTTCTCTTACACTGTAATTACTTTCATCAATAACATTTCCATCAACTTTTACACTTATAAACTTAGCATACTCTCCATTTCCTCGAATTGTGATACCACCGTCACTTTCCTGTGTATAACTGCTACCTGCGCCATCTATGATTTGATAATCTTTTTCATTAACAGTAAGTTTTGGAAGAATTGTATCGGCAATATTGATTTCCCGTGTTCCCGCTTTGTCACTAAAATACTTTCCACAATCTTCACAATAATAATATTCTATATTTCCAGCGACTAAATTTGTGGCAAATTTCTCCTGAATTTTCACAAGATTAGTATGGTTAGATGGATTAATAGGTGTTACCGCTTCCTCTGTTTTTCCACATTTATAGCAATAATGTAAGACCTTTCCCTCCTGTGTACAAGTGGATTCCCTTAAAATCGTATCATAGTTCTTCGAAAAATCGTGTGTATCATGATATCCGGCACTAAATGTAATATTTAAGTCACCTGTTACATTAGGAATTGACAGCACAACAGGTTTTCCATACCCCTCAAAAGAATAGGTGAAATCTTTTCCCAAAACTAATCCTTTGTTTGTTGTTGTATTATAAATGTGTAACTTTTTTAATGTCAGAATCCATTCATTTGTACCCACATAGTACTTTTCATTTGCAAGATACAGATTAATGGTGAAATCTTCCCCCTTGTTTATCTTAATTGTCGACTTCTCTAATGGCAAAAATCCAGTAGTGTCTTCAAAATTTATCAGATAAAACCTTGCCTCTTTTCCAAAAGCAGCATAGTATGTCTTATCTCCACTTACTGTTCCCAAATTTGTTATTGCGTAAGCAGATTTTTTCTCAACTGCCCATCCGTTAAAAGTATAACTATATCCCTCTTCTGTTATTGCAGGAGTTGAACCACCATAAACAATCGGAGTTCCATAATAACCTTTATATGTATATAGCGTTTCCGTTCCATCATACGATTTAAATGTAATGTCATACTGATTGCGTTTATAGTAAAGAGACAGAACCAGTGACCCATCAGCTGATATTGTTCCCGTATTCAAAGATTTTGCTTCATCATATGTAAAACCATTTTTTTCATATGTGGAATCAGGCACTTCTATCTGCGTATTTGTGATTCCTGTTTCATTATAAGATTTATCCGGGGTCATTCCATACTGACCGTCTTTATCCATATAATAAACGTTAACCTTGTAAGGAGTATCGCCTTTTGCTTTCCACTTTGCTGTGTATGCACGATTTCCTGTAGTTCCCTTTGGAATTGTTACTGAAGAATACGTCTCAGTTGCTTCACCAAGCTTCCACCCCTCAAAATCATAGCCACTTTTCGTCGGTGTCGGAAGTGTAAATGTTTCACTTTCAACATTGAAAAGAGTATACGAATCTGTTCCTCTGTTTTTAATTTCCGGTTCTGTTACTGTTTCTGGAAATGTGCCACCATCAAGATAATAGAAAATATAATATGTTTCCGGCTCCCAATGTGCTTTCAAAGTAATATCAGCTCTCCATTCCATCATTATATCTAAATATAGGGAAGGTTGTTCTGTATCACCATTCTTATCACAAGACCAGCCAGTCAGTTTATAATTTGGGCGAACCACATTTTGATTCAAAGTATCAAAAGGAGCATCAAATCCGATTTTGTAATACGGCGTTGCATCATTGGTATCATAAGTGTACGAAAATATCGACTCATCCGGTGTACTTTTCCAATTGCCTCCATTTAAATCATAGGTTATCTTATACTTACTACCCTTGGTACTTCCGGAATTATTATCATACTCTTCCTGTGTCATAACCTTTCCTGTACCTGTCGTTTTATTTTCCAAGTTTTGCATTGTACTTGGTAATATATTTTCTCCACAAACAATTGTACCTGTATTCGAAACACCACTTACATTCGCATTGCTAATATTATTAAGGAACAGCGTTCCATTATTAATGAAAGACGTTCCTAAACCGAGATTATAACAACCGGAAATGGTCGCAGTTCCATTATTTACGAAAGAGCAAGCATCTGTACCTACATCAAATGTGGAAGAAGAACCGGTAAATGTAAACGTACCGTTATTGATAAAAGTTGCCTGATATGTTAAATTGAATCCATTCGTAATATTTACCGTTCCGTTATTTGTAAAAGTACCTGCACTTGACCAACATTGCATATCAAAATTGCTATCCGAATAATTTTCTCCTTCATTCACTGTTTTGTTACTATATAATGGAGCCGCATTTGCTGACATCGGAAAAATGGTAATTACCATAATCACCGCCAATACAACCGATAAAAACCTTTTCATTTTCATATTACTCAACCTTCCTTTGTTTAAAATATCTGCGCACTAAATTTCTGTGTTAAAATACACAGTTGTTCTTTAAATCAATTTTCGCTTTCTAGCTTCCATAACTGCTTCTGCTTTTCCTCGAACTCCCAGTTTCTTATAATTTTCTCTGCAATGATACTTGACTGCACTTTCTGTAATTTCAAGTAGTTTAGCAATTTGGAAATTCGACAGACCTTCTGCCTGAAATCGAAGAATTTTGACAGCATTATCTGAAAATACTTCTTTTTCCATGCTTTTAACTTTCAGGTAAGAAGGATAAGCAATGGCAACTGCTTCCGTTTCTTTCAACACCTGCCTTCGATATGCCTTTCCTTCCTTCGTTTCTGCATCCTCCGCCTTCCATCCTGCTACTTTCAATAATTCTCGAATAGCAGCGCCTTCTCGTGAAATAATTCTAACAAAATGGTAATCCTCAGCCTCACCCAACACCTTTAAAAGGACATCCTTCCATGCTGCTTGGTTCATCCGATAAAGCGTAATACTCAAAAGTAGATTAGCTTCCATTCGAATATATGAGCGTTCCATGACCTTTGCATAATACAAAAGTCGTTCCAGTAAGCTCTGTGCCCGCTCATATCTGCTATACAAAAGATAACCTCTGACCTTTGCCAGATACTTGTAACGGTCAAATGCGCAGAATTCCTCATCCTCTTTCGGAGCTTTCTCCATCCATTCCTCAATCTGTGCTTTTTCCCCCTGATATAAAGCCAGCCGAAAGAGGAAAGTATCTATGTTAGAAAGAAGTTTATCTCCATGCTCTCTTACCGCCATGTTTCGAAAATACAATAAAATCTCAATGGCCTCTTCTATTTGTCCATTAATCACATGAATTCTTGCCTGAATAGCCGCTGCCACAAAACACTGCTCCAATTTTCCTCCTGCCTCTGCCTGCATTCTTCCCCTACTCACAAGGGAAAGTATCTCATAATTGTCCCCACCCTTTTCATAAAGGCTCTCTGCAAGTGCAATATCTGCAAATCCTTTTCCATATTTTCCGAGTAGAATAGATACCGGTTTTCCAATTGTCCTTGCCAGTTCTCTATCCTTTTTGCTCCATTCACAGAAATCCTTTCCGCCGTTCATCTGTGATGGAAGATTACTGGTAACAGAAAATTCCGGTAATGTAATCTGGCGATTCGTAAGCAAAATAAATGCATTCTTCAGAATATCAATAAGACCACCACTCCCCCGGTGAGGCAGGGCAATATCCAAATAAGCAAGCCAGTTTTTTACCGTCTTTCTTTCACTTCCGTTTTTTTTCTTTTCCTGCGCTGCTAAAATATCGTACCACCGCTCACTTTCCTCCGGATTCATCAGTATGGATTGAAGCATGCACATTCCTGCAATCAATTCTATGCTTTCTACTATAGTTTCTTCTGGCAAAGTCAGATAATAATGACGTAATTCATACAAATACCCGCTGCCCGGATTTTTTCTTGCATTATCAATCAACAGACAGCTTATCCTATTTCTGTTTCCACAAGCTTCATACATATGAAGTGCATCCATAACCATGCCTTTCTGTTCATAAAATAGTCCGGCATTATAATATAATTCATTTTTCTGCTGTTTCTTATATCTTTTTTGGAAACGTTGTCTCATGCTTTGAAGCATAGCTAATTCATAATGGTAAACACCCTTTTCTTCATAGAGAAAGTTTCCTGTCTCCCATGATTTCTGGATTAAATAAGGTACATTTGTTTTTCCTGTGATATGTTCTGCCATCTGCACCGTAAAGCTATCTACCACACTCATCTGCATCAAAAATTCCAGCAATTCCGGTTCCCACTGGTCATACACATTATATTCCAAATAATCCCACAATATCTTTTGTGTCCGCTTTATAATATCCTCGTTAAAAGGTTCCCCCTCTTGTAACAGCTCTGCAAAAATTTTTATCGTCATACCATGCCCTCTGGCACCCTGCTCTACTCTCTCCATGGTATCTTCATTTGCTACAATGCCACTTTGTTCAAAATAACGTTCTAACATACTACGGTCAAACTTAAGTTCTTCTTGACTAATTACTTGAAATGGATAATGTTTCAAAGTTGCAGGCAGCAACCATGACGGACAGTGACACCGTCCCACCAATATAAGCCATATATCCTTTCTTCTGTTCAAATCTAAAATAGCATTTCTCACATCTTCTGGCTCTGCAAGCTGAATATCATCCACTACCACAATGGTTGTGTCCGTTTTCTTTTCTTCATGAACACCCTCATGTTCGTCGTTATTCAATATAGCCAGTTCATTAACAAGTACACTTCCTGCATTAAAATAGGCATATCTCATATTTTTTAAATAATTCTTTATAAAAACAGTCTTACCATACCCTGTAGCCCCATAAAGATATACTGTCTGTGCATTCATCTGGGCTTCTTTCAATTTTCTTCTTGCCTTTCCTGGCGATATGTAAATTTCTTTCTGCGTCAACTACATGCTCCTCCTCCGCATAAAAGCAGTATTATGGTTTTAAGTAGGTATCTTGCTTCTTTCATAATCTCAGAGCGTACCTCTGAGAAATATCATGATAATCGTATTATAGCAAAGATAATTTTAAAATGGAACTAACCAAAAGGATAGTCTGCGTTTTTCGCAGTACCTTCATTCTATTTCGGTCAGTGCTGAACAAGTGCCACTGGCACTTAGCACCCTTGAATTTTTATGCACGCATAACGTTTTCATTGCTACTGGCGAAAAAAAGCCACTCTTCATCCTAAGACGAAAAGTGACTTTTCATTATTCTCTTCTATTGTGTTTAAAAGCGTTCTTCTACTTCTTTCTTAATTGTGTCTAAATTAAACTTACTGATATTTTCTACCAGCTCCTCTGCTACTGCGGTCAACTGCTTTGTAGATTCTTTGCAGGAAGCCACCATTTGCTCAAATTCTTCCATAGAATCTCTTGTTTCCGTAGCACTAGCTGTATTCTTTTCTGCTGCATCGTTTAATACAGTAACACCTGCTTCCATAGCTTCTTTGTAGCTCTGTAATCCACCTACCTCAGCGTTAATACCTGTAATAGATTCTCCTACCTGAGCAATTTCTGTATTTAATGACGTGAAAATACTCTCTGTTTCCTGAATTTTTTCATTTTGTTTTACAAATGCCTCTGATACCTGCTGTGTAATATCTACACTTACATTTGAATTCTGTATTAGTTCATTTACAATCGCATTAATCTGTTCGGATGATTCTCTGGATTGGTCTGCCAGTGTACGAATCTCCTCTGCTACTACTGCAAATCCTTTTCCCTGTTCTCCTGCTCTTGCTGCTTCGATACTTGCATTCAGTGCTAAAAGATTGGTCTGACTGGAAATTCCGGCAATAATCTCTGTTACTGTACGAATCTGCATTGCAGACTGGTTAGTTAAATCTGTCTGATTTCTTACATTTTCTATGGCAGTACTACTTGCCTGACTGATAGAAACCAATTCTTCCATGATACTGTCTGCATTCTTATTACACTCTTTCATTTTATCAGCACTGTTGGTAAGAAGTTCTACGTTCTCTGCAATCACATCAATGGCTTTACTCATATCATTTACTTTTTGTTCCATCTCATGAGTTCTTTCTGCCTGTGATACTGTGTTGTCTGTAATTGCTTCTACTTCTGTGCTGACATGTTCCATGGATTGATTCATATTGTCAAATGACGTACGAAAATCCCCGGATACTTCTTTCAAGACTGCTGTTGCCTTTCGAATTGCTGTTGTAATCTTTGCAAAGGATACCACCAACTCATTCATAGAACGCATCATATCGCCCCATTCGTCCTGACGCTCTGCCAACTTATTTTCTTCCATTGTCAGTGTTCCATCGGCAATTTGTCCAAGATTACTTATAATCTTATTAAAACGATTAAAAAATGATTTAACTCCTATGAACAGTATTGCGAATAACGCTACCATGATAATAATGATTCCTACTGTTCCAACCAATACAGATACCGTTCCGTCTTTTACCAAATGCATAAAAACAACTGCTATGATTGCTGCTATAATAATTGGACACGCTACGATTCCGGTAAGGGTGAATAATAACTTTTGACTTTTTTCCTGCTTCATCCTCGGTTCCTCCATCCCATATTTTATTACCTTTATCATAGCGCATTTTTCAACAAATTTCTACCTGTTTCTTACTATATTTCACCTTAATTACTATGCACCTAATCCCGGTTTCTTTCCGGTATACAGCTGGTAATATCTTCCTTGTTCTTCGATTAACTGGTCATGCGTACCTCGTTCGATGATTCTACCCTGCTCTAATACCATGATACAATCGCTGTTTCGTACTGTTGATAATCTGTGGGCGATGACAAAGGTTGTTCTTCCCTTCATCAGCTTATCCATTCCATCTTGTACCAAACGTTCTGTTCTGGTATCAATGGAGCTGGTTGCTTCATCCAAAATCAATACAGGCGGGTCGGCGACTGCCGCTCTTGCAATAGCAAGAAGCTGTCTTTGTCCCTGACTTAAGTTTGCTCCATCACCGGTCAATAACGTATTGTATCCTTCCGGAAGTCTACGGATAAATCCATCTGCATTTGCAAGCTTTGCTGCCGCAATCACTTCTTCGTCGGTTGCATTTAAATTACCATAACGAATATTCTCCATAACTGTATTGGTAAACAAATGGGTATCCTGTAATACAATTCCAAGGGAACGACGCAGGTCTGCTTTTTTTATCTTGTTTATATTGATTCCATCGTAACGAATTTTACCATCCTGTATATCGTAAAAACGATTAATTAAATTGGTAATTGTTGTTTTTCCTGCTCCGGTAGAACCGACAAATGCTATTTTCTGTCCTGCATTGGCATACATTTTCACATCATGTAATACTGTCTTTTCCGGTGTATATCCAAAATCCACACCGTCAAATACCACATCTCCGTTTAGCTCAATATAATCTGTAGTTCCTTCTGCCTTATGGAAATGTTTCCATGCCCAGTGTCCGGTACGCTTTTCAGATTCTTCCAGTGTTCCGTCTTCTCTCTTGTTTACATTTACCAAAGTTACATATCCTTCGTCTTTCTCCGGTTCTTCATCCAAAAGTTTAAATACTCGCTGTGCACCTGCTAACGCCATTACTACACTGTTAAACTGCTGGCTGACCTGATTTACCGGCATACTAAAGCTTTTATTAAATGTCAGGAAGCTGGCAAGTCCTCCCAAGGTAAAACCTCCCACACCATTTAATGCAAGAATACCTCCCACAATGGCACATGCTACATAACTCAAGTTTCCAAGCTGTCCATTTACCGGTCCTAAATAGTTTACAAAACTGTTTGCCTTATTTGCACTCTCAAAGAGTTTATCATTCAGCTCATTAAAATCCTTAATACTTTCTTCTTCGTGGCAAAATACTTTAACAACTTTCTGTCCTTCCATCATTTCTTCGATATATCCATTTACCACACCTAAATCCTGTTGCTGTTTAATGAAGTAACGACTACTTGTTCCTGCAAAAAACTTTGTTGCATACAACATGACTCCTACCATGAAAAGTGTTACCAAAGTCAATGGAATATTTAATATCAACATACTGACAAACACACTCACAATAGTAATGACACTGGATAAAAACTGTGGCATACTCTGGCTAATCATCTGTCTTAAAGTATCAATATCATTGGTGTAAATAGACATGATATCTCCATGGGCATGAGTATCAAAATATCGTATTGGAAGGCTTTCCATGTGTGTAAACATATCATTTCTCAAGTTACGAAGTGTTCCTTGCGTTACATTTACCATAATACGGTTATATGCCCAGGTAGATATCACACCAATACCATAAAATACGGCTACTCTTCCAATAGCTGCTGCTAATGGTCCAAAATCCGGATGTTCTGCTCCTATCATTGGCACAATATATTTATCAATCAGTGTCTGCATAAACATAGTTCCCTGCACATTTGCAAGCACACCTATAAAAATGAAAATCACAACCAGAATTACATGCCACAAATATTGTGAAAAAATGTATTTCATTAAGCGTAAAAATAATTTCCCCGGATTTTCAATTTTAGGTTTTGCTCCCTGCGGTTGTCTTGGTCCTGGCATTACTGGTCACCTCCGTTCTCATCAAAATCTCCTGTCCCTTTGTTTTGTGATTCATAAACATCACGATAAATTTCACTGTTTTTCAATAAATTCTCATGTGTATCAAAATCTGCTACTTTTCCATCATCCATTACGATAATGCGGTCTGCATTCTGTACACTGGAAATACGTTGTGCAATAATCAGCTTTGTCGTATCCGGAATTTCTGTTGCAAATGCCTGACGGATTTTACTATCTGTAGCAGTATCTACTGCACTGGTGGAATCGTCCAAAATCAATATCTTTGGTTTTTTCAGAAGTGCTCTTGCAATACAAAGTCTCTGTTTCTGTCCACCGGATACATTATTTCCGCCCTGCTCGATATGAGTATTGTATTTATCCGGGAAACGTTCTATAAACTCATCCGCACATGCCATCTGGCAGGCACGAACACACTCTTCTTCTGTTGCATCTTTATTGCCCCAGCGAAGATTATCCAAAATGCTTCCGGAAAACAGCACATTTTTCTGTAATACAACTGACACCTGATTACGCAAAGCTTCCATGTCATACTGTCTTACATCCAATCCACCTACGGATACACTTCCTGCAGTTACGTCATACAATCTGCTGATGAGGTTTACTAAGCTTGACTTTGCGCTTCCTGTTCCTCCAATGATACCAATTGTTTCTCCCGCATGGATATCTAAATTAATATTTTTCAATACCGGTTCTTCACTGTCTTTGCTATAAGCAAAATTAACATGGTCAAATACAATGCTTCCATCCTTTACTTCCATTACAGGATTTTGTGGATTTGCCAAATCACTTTTTTCATTCAGTACTTCTGTGATACGTTCCGCACTTGCGGTACTCATGGTTACCATAACAAATACCATGGATAACATCATAAGATTCATCAAAATGTTCATGCAATATGTCAGTAAGCTCATAAGCTGTCCTGTGGTAAGACCATTTACCACAATCATTTTTGCTCCCAGCCAACTAATTAACAGAATACAGGTATATACGGTAAACTGCATAAGTGGTGCATTCCAAGTGATAATGCACTCTGCTTTTTTAAACATGTTATAGATATTTCCGCTTGCCTTTGTAAAACGCTTATTTTCATAATCTTCTCTTACATATGCCTTTACCACACGGATTCCAGACACATTTTCCTGTACGCTGGCATTTAAATCATCATATTTAGGAAAAATCTGTTTAAAATAACGTGTTGCCTTAATCATAATAAATAGCAGGCAACTTCCTAACAAAATAACTGCAATAAGATAAACACTTGCTAACTTAGCATTAATCAAAAATGCCATCACCATTGCACAAATCATACTAAACGGTGCTCGTGCACACATTCTAAGTATCATCTGATATGCATTTTGGACATTAGTTACATCGGTAGTTAAACGTGTTACTAATCCTGCTGTAGAAAACTTATCTATATTGGAAAATGAATAACTCTGGATATTTTCAAACATAGCTCGTCTTAAATTTCTTGCCAACCCGGTAGAAGCACTTGCTCCGTATTTTCCGCCTAGCATACCTGTAATGAGCCCCAGCACAGCAAGACCTACCATAATGGCTCCCACTTTGTATATGTAATTCATGTCGCCTTTTTCTACTCCGTTATCAATGATAGCCGCCATAAGTAATGGAATTAAGGTTTCCAGAATTACTTCCAGAATCATAAATATTGGTGTTAAAATGGAATCTTTTTTAAACTCCTTCACCTGCTTAAGTATGGTTTTTACCATAATTATTTTCCTCCTTATTTTCTATTTTTTTATTGGATGCAATGTCTTCTTCTAAGTTTCGTTTTAACTGTTCTGCAACCTTCCAGAAAGTTTTCAGCTCTTCCCTGGTTATATTTCGCTTACAACGTTCCTCTAAAATATCCATATCATCCATATGCAACTCATGTGTGTTACGCCCGGTTTCCGTTAATACCAATTTTTTCAACCGTGCATCCTGAGCTACACACTCTCTTTTGATATACCCCTTCTTCTCCATCAATTTCACGATACAAGTCACTGTAGATCTTGCAATGGAAAACTCTGCTTCAATATCTTTCTGAAATATGTCCTTACCCTCATTTTCGTAAAGAAATGCCAGAATCCAACCATGCATAACCGTAATTTCATCCATATGATTATTGGCAATTTCATAGGACATTAGATTACGGAAAAACAAGTTGTCCAGGGTTTTTACTTCATATCCCAGTGTGCTTTTGTGTTTCATCTTTCCTCCGTTTTGTTTTGTATCAAACTGTTCGGTAGCTAATTGTTCGTTACAAAACTATTATATGCGCATAAAAAAAAATGTCAAGAGGAAATCTATTACTTTTTTCCCATTCTCCCAATTATGGCACTCCCATGCTCCTTTAACCACATTCTTCTTTCCCTATAGTCCGGTAATACTTTCTCCACTTCCTCCCAAAATTGCTTTGAGTGATTCATCTGTTTTCTATGACATAACTCATGTACTACCACATAGTCCTGCACATCTTCCGGTGTCAGCATAAGCAGACAATTCAAATTCAAATTTCCTTTTGCGCTGCAACTGCCCCAACGTGTCTTTTGATTACGAATAGTAATTCTGCCATAGGTAACTCCAATAATTTTTGCGTAATATTCTACTTTCCTTGGCAATATATCTAGTGCCTCTTTCGCTAACTTTTGAATATCCGCATTTGTAAGTTTTTCCTGCCCGGAATGTTCTTGTTGTTTTTCCAACATCTTTTCCACATGTTTCTGTATCCAATCAGATTTTTCATATACAAACCGTTTAACTTCTGCCATAGGCATACGATACGGTGCTCTTACTAAAACTTTCGCATCATTGGTTATCTCAATCACCATAGTTTTTCTATTGCTGCGCTTTACTTCTATTTCCATTTTTCTTTTCCTTTTTATTTCATATTACCTTATACTAACAAATTCTTTTGAACGAGCCAAAACAAGGATATGGCAATTTTCTTGCAACATATCCTTGTTTCTTATCAAACTCTATTATAATAACATCTTTTCTTGCACTTCGAGCCTCTAAAATTATTAACATTACTATGCTATATGATGGTTCCTCCGCCGACAACAATCTCGCCATCATAAAATACTACAGCCTGTCCCGGTGTAATTGCCCGTACCGGTTCATGAAACTGACAAACCACCTTATCCTCTTCTACTTTTCGTATGGTACAAGGTGCTCCCTTATGACTATAACGTATCTTTCCAACTACTTCCATCTCTCCTTCTAAGTCCGGAATAGACATAAAGTTGAGATTTGTAGCATAAACAGTGGTTCCAAATACGTCATCATTACTTCCAATCACCACTTCATTGGTTTCCGGACGGATTTCCGTTACAAATACCGGTTTTCCAAGTGCAATTCCAAGTCCCTTACGTTGTCCAATTGTATAATGAGTGATTCCCTTGTGCTGTCCGATAACTGTACCATCTGCCAGTACAAAGTTTCCCGGTGGTGGTATCTGCCCCGGAGCCTCTCTGTCAATAAATCCCGCATAATCATTATCCGGAACAAAACATATCTCCTGACTATCCGGTTTATTTGCAGTACGCAATCCTATCTCTTCCGCAATAGCACGAATCTGATCCTTAGAATAATCTCCCACCGGCATTAAGGTATGAGAAAGCTGATACTGTGTAAGATTATAAAGTGCGTAGGTCTGATCCTTCGCTGCCGTTACAGATTTTTGTAATGCAAATCTTCCATTTGGAAGCTGGGTCACCTTAGCGTAATGTCCGGTAGCAATATAATCTGCACCGATTTCCATACTGCGCTTTAATAAGGATTCCCACTTTACATAACGATTGCAGGCAATACAAGGGTTTGGAGTTCGTCCCTTCAAGTACTCTGCCACAAAATAATCCATGACATTTTCCTTAAACTCTCTCTTAAAATTCATGACATAATAAGGAATCTCAAGAGTTGCTGCTACTCTTCTTGCATCATCCACTGCACTTAATCCACAGCAGCCTCCGTTTTCTTCCTGCACAAATTCTTCCTCATCCTGCCATATCTGCATGGTAACTCCCATTACCTCATATCCCTGTTCTTTTAAAAGATAAGCAGCCACAGAGGAATCTACTCCTCCTGACATACCTACTACAACTTTCTTCTTCATACTTTAGTATTCTTCTTCCTCTTCTCCCTCGCTGATATCGTTCTTTGGTTTCTCTAATCCTTCGATTTTAATTCCGTTCTTTTCTGCATAATCCCACAAAGCTGCGTGAATTGCTTCTTCCGCCAGTAAGGAACAGTGTACCTTAACTGGTGGCAGTCCGTCTAAAGCTTCCATAACCGCTTTATTTGTTACCTGTAATGCTTCTTGCACATTCTTGCCCTTTACTAATTCAGTCGCCATAGAACTTGTTGCAACTGCCGCACCACATCCAAAAGTCTTAAATTTTACGTCTTGGATAATTCCATTATCATCAATATCAAGGAAAATTCGCATAATGTCTCCACATTTTGCATTTCCTACAGTTCCTACTCCACTGGCATTTTCGATTTCTCCCATGTTTCTTGGGTTTTTAAAATGGTCCATTACCTTTTCGCTATACATGTTTTTTCCTCCAACTTTCGTAATTCTTAACTATATTTTTTGATATAATCCTCATACAGTGGGGACATCTCTCTTAATTGTGCAACAATATCTTTGATTGCATCAATGGTATAATCAATATCTTCTTTGGTTGTGTCTGCTCCTAAAGTCAAACGAAGAGATCCATGTGCGATTTCATGTGGTAATCCAATTGCCAGTAAAACATGAGAAGGGTCCAAAGAACCCGATGTACAGGCTGATCCTGAAGAACCGCAAATGCCCTTCATGTCTAACATGATTAACAGAGATTCTCCTTCAATAAACTGGAAACAGAAGTTTATATTATTTGGCAAACGATTCTTTCTGTCACCGTTTACACGGGTAAATGGCACTTCTTTTAAAACTCTGTCAATTAAATAATCACGAAGTTCTATTTCTTTATCGGTACGTTCTTTCATTGTAGAAACAGCAAGTTCTACTGCTTTTCCAAATCCTACGATACCCGGAACATTTTCTGTTCCTGCACGACGTTTTCTCTCCTGAGCTCCACCATGTACGAAAGAACGAATCTTAACTCCCTTACGAATATATAAAAATCCGATACCCTTTGGTCCATTTAACTTATGACCACTGGTACTTAACATATCAATATTCATTTCATCTACATTGATTGGTACCTGTCCAAATGCCTGTACTGCATCTGTATGGAATAAAATGTCGTGTTCTTTTGCAATTTTACCGATTTCTGCAATCGGCTCAATTGTTCCGATTTCATTATTAGCAAACATAATACTAATTAAAATTGTATCTGGGCGAATTGCTTTTTTCAATTCATCTAACTTAACCAAACCATTTTCATCTACATCAAGATATGTTACTTCATATCCCTGTTGTTCTAACCACTGGCAGGTATGAAGAATTGCGTGATGCTCTATCTTACTGGTAATGATATGCTTTCCTTTGCTCTTGTAAGCCTCTGCTGTTGCTTTTAATGCCCAGTTATCAGACTCACTTCCACCTGCTGTAAAATAAATTTCATTGTCTTTTGCACCAATGGCATTTGCGATTGTCTCTCTTGCCTTTGCAATTGCCTCTTTGCTCTTTCCACCAAATTCATACACAGTAGAAGCATTTCCATAAAACTCTGTAAAATATGGAAGCATTGCTTCTACTACTTCAGGTGCGGTTCTTGTAGTTGCCGCATTGTCAAGATATATCATCTTTCCCATTTCATTCACCTCTACTGTTCTTTTTTGCTTTCCTTAACCAATTCCCCTATATATATGCTGTCCACGGTATTATTAATACTATCATTAATCCGTTTCCATACAATCTTACTAACACAATGTGCAGAACCATTACAATGAGTTGTTGCCTTATCACTGCCAATTCCCGCACATTCTACCGGTGCAAGGTCTCCCTCTAACGCTCGCAAAACATCTCCGACTGAAATCTCTTCTGCCGGTTTTGCAATTACATATCCACCGTTTACACCACGGATACTATTTACTAAACCAGCCTTTTTCAGTTTTGCCATGAGCTGTTCTAAATAACTTACGGAAATGTCCTGCCGTTCCGCAATACTGGTAAGAGATATTGGTTCATTTTCTCCCCATACTGCCAGATCAATAAACGCACGCAGACCATATCTTCCCTTCGTTGATAACTTCACTGCTGTCACCTCGCCTTTAGCAGATTTTAAAACCCGACTATTTTAGTCGGATTTCACATAATCGCATAGTACCACGCTTTGTTTTTTATGTCAAGATAAGTTCCATGCATTTCAAAGTATTTTTTTACATACATTAAATAGAACTATTTTTTTCTTTCGGAGGACGTATGAATTCTAAATCCCTACAAAGTCACCCTCTGCTTACCGGAACACTACTTTTAACCATTTCCGGCCTCATTTCACGAATTATCGGTTTCTTTTATAGAATATTCCTTTCCCAGACAATTGGTGCAGAAGGTGTTGGTATTTATCAATTGATTTTTCCACTTTATGCCTTAACTTTCTCACTCACTGTTTCCGGGATTCAAACTGCCATTTCACGTTTTACCGCCCAGGCTGTTGCTGCTTCTTGCAGTAACGGTGTTCCATCCCAAAATACCGGTTTGTGCAACGACCGTTGTTACCTGACTACTGGTCTTATTCTTTCACTGTTTTTATCCTTTTTATGCACAATTTTTCTTTATCATTTTGCAACACCACTTGCCGTATTCTTTTTAGATGAACCACGTTGCCAGGCTCTATTGGAAATCCTTTCCCTGACGGTTCCTTTTGGTGCTATTCATGCCTGTATTAACGGTTATTACTATGGCCTTAAAAAGACCTTTGTTCCTGCCACCTCACAACTTGTAGAACAGGTAATTCGTGTGGTCTGTGTCTTTGTGCTTTATCAGATTTGTTTGGAACGTCACTATCCTGTTACTGTCAACATTGCTGTTTGGGGATTGGTTGCCGGAGAATTTGGTGCAGTCCTCTATTCCATTTCTTTTCTTGGAAGAGGAAAATGCTATGGTAGCAAACTTTTAGGCTTAAAACAGATTTTTTTAATGTCTACGCCACTTTCTGCCAATCGTGTACTGGTGAATCTTTTACAAAGTATTGAAGCTACCATGATTCCGGGACAGCTACGAAATTACGGCTATTCCGTATCGGAGTCCTTAAGTGTTTACGGTGTATTGACCGGTATGGCTCTCCCTATGGTTCTGTTTCCCTCTGTTATTACCAATTCTGTTTCGGTAATGTTACTTCCTGCCATCGCAGAAGCTCAGGAAAAAGAAGACCGACATTATATTCGAAACGCTATCCGAAAAACCTGTTTTTACTGCCTGTTTCTTGGATTTCTCTGTACAGTTTCTTTTCTTCTTCTGGGAAATTGGATGGGAAAAGTTCTGTTTGCAAATGAACTCGCCGGAACATTTATTGTCATCCTTGGATGGATGTGTCCTTTTTTATACCTTTCTACTACTTTAAGTAGTATTTTAAATGGACTTGGAAAAACAACCACTACCTTTACCCTGAATATGGTAGGATTATCTCTTCGCATTGTTTCCGTGGTATGGGGAATTCCGTCATTTGGTATCAAGGCCTATCTTTGGGGAACTTTAATCAGTCAGATTGTTATGGCTCTGGCTTCTATTGCAGTTCTTTCAAGAAAAAATAAGTAATATCATAAAAAGACCGAAGTCCAATATCACTTACTAAAATAATACTGAAACTTTGGTCTTTTCTTTGCTACTCTTATACTATTCTCCGATTGCTTTTAACAATATTTCCTTTGCATAGGAAATTGCCTTTGCAACACTTCCTTCTTCAAAAGGTACCGAAAGATTTGCTGTCTTTAACAATCCTAAATAGCTCTTACTTCCACCTGCATTACAAAGATTCAAATAATATTTCCATGCCTGTTCTCTATTTTCCTCATAACGCTTTTTGAACTCCATAGCTCCCATAGTCGTTAAGGTATAGTTAATATAATAGAATGGATATAAGTAGATATGAAGTTTGTGATACCAATAACCTCCACGCTCCATAAACTCATCATCTTCATACTTTCTCCATGGCATATATTTTTCTTCTAACTTATGCCATTCATAAGTACGCTCTTTGGGTGTTAATTCCGGATGTGCGTATACAATATGCTGGAATTCATCTACTGCCACTCCAAACGGTACAAATGTAATTGCCTCCTGTAAATGTGCAAAACGATATTTATCTGCATCTTTTCCAAAAAACTGTTCTGCATATGGATATGCAAACTGTTCCATGGACATGGAATGAATCTCTGCAATATCTGTAGATTCACTGTAATAAGCCGAAATCGGCTGATGTCTCATTGCCTGATATCCTGCAAATGCATGACCTAATTCATGGCTTAATACCTGCATATCAAAAATGGTATGATTAAAGCATGAGAATACATATGGTGCCTTATAATCTACCAGGAAAGTCATATAACCGGTAGATGCTTTGTTCTCTTTATTCTTCAAGTCCATTAAATGATGCTCAATCATAAAGTCTATAAATTCTCCGGTTTCCGTACTCATATCATGATACATTTTTCTTGCCTGTTCAATCATATAGTCATCATCACCGGCCGGCTCTGCATTTCCATCCGGGAACACAAACTTTTCATCATACACTTTGATTTCATCCACACCGATACGCTTTGCCTGAGCCTTGTATAATTTTTCACAAAGAGGTACGATTTCCTTACGCACCTGTTCACGGAAAGAAGCTACTTCTTCCTGTCCATAATCACTTCTGCCCTGCTGTTTATATCCTAATGGGATAAAGTTTTCATCTCCAAGAGCCTTTCCCATTTCATTTCTTACTGTAATTAATTCAGCAAAAATTTCTTCTAATTCCGCTTCATTTCCATGATAGAAATCTGAATATGCCTTAAACGCTTCTTTTCTGATTTGACGGTCCGGATGCTCAAAGAACTTCTCGATTCCGTAAAGGTTATACATTTTTCCACGGAACGGTATCTGTGCTGTCGCCATTATTTTCTGATATCTGGTAGTTAATTCTCCTTCCTTCTGTAAAAAAGGAACCAATGCAGGATTAAAACTATCTACCTCACGCTGCATAGCTACAAGAACTTCCTCTCCGTACTCTTCTTCGATGTCTTTTCTAAATGAGCTTGTCAAGACTGCCTTATAGTATTCCATTGCGCTTTCCATAACTGTTGGATATGTATTCTGCACATACTCTATCTCTTTTTCGTAAAATTCATCTGTAGTATTCAATGTATTTCGAATACTGCAAACATTCATCATGGTAGACATATTTCCCTCTGCTTTTTCGATTCTGCCCATGGCATCCTTTACTTCAGCATAAGAAGTTGCCTTTTTGATTTTCTCAGTTTCTTCTTCCCAAACTTTTTTCATTCCCTCAAAATCAGGGCGTACATATTCTATCTCTTCAAACTTAAATGTGTCCATTTTCTACTACTCCTCCTTTTTATCTAATTTCCGAAATTCATTGATATCATGTACCAATTCTTTTACACATCGCATCTGATTATCAAAAACACCTGCTTTGTACAGGTTAATTAATATCATTCCGATTGGAACAGCAACAATCATTCCGATAATACTGCTAAACTTGTATCCAATATACATAAAAATCAATGTTGCCAGAGGATTCATTCCTATGGTATCGCCTACCACCTTTGGCTGAATAATCTGACGAACCAACTGAGTAACCAGATACAAGATAATCAGTCCCACTGCCATTTTATAATCTTTGGACAATATCTTTAAAATAGCCCAAGGACCTAATACAGTACCCGTTCCAAAAAACGGCAATGCATCCAAAAATGCAATAAGCAGTGCTACCAACAATACATAGTCCACTTTTAAAATCCAAAGCCCTATCACAAGAATTACATACACAACCCCCATGATTTTAAACTGTGCCTTGAAGTAGCCGCCCACTACATGTTTTAAATCATTGATAACACCGGAACAACGATTCCACACACTTTCCGGCATACTTTTCTTTAGCAGAGCCAAAATATTGTCTCGATCTGCTGTAAAAAAGTATGCTGACAAAATGCTCATGATTATAGCAATCAGTGTTCCCGGAACATTCTTTGCAAAATTTCCTGCTGCCTCAAAAGTTGGCTGACCGATTGCTTTTACTGCTCCACTCAAATATCCTGATAAATTATCCGTCACTTCCGAAATATTTTTCTGCATATTAGCCGGCAGTTTATCATAAAATCCTTGCATATTATTTCCAATTTCTTCAAATTCTTCTTTGAAATTGTCATATATCTTAGGAAGTCCATTTACCATATTGACAGTCTCTGATACTAACTTAGCTCCCGCTAAATATCCCGCTAAAATAACAACTACCAATACTCCGATAATCGTTATCATAGAACCATGTTTTCTAACGACCTTCAACTTTCGTTCCAGTAACCGTACCAGTGGATTAGCAATCATAGATATAATCCATCCAACTACAAATGGCATAAAAAATACTAACAGTTTTGGAACCAACACACACAATACTACAATTACAAATATTGCTACCAACAAATTCAGTGCAATTTTAAAATATTTGGTGGATTTTTTCATCTCTTCACCCCTTTATTATTTTTAAATGTCCTTACGTTCTACGCCGTATTTTGACTCAAGTTCTTTTACTTTTGCGTCATATACTTCCTTCTGCTTTGTCTGAATCAACTGCTGATGAATCTGATCTTTCACCTGTTCAAATGGAATTGTAGAACCTTCTTTTTTATCCTCTACACGAATCAAATGATAACCAAACTGTGTCTGTACTGGTCCGATTACTTTTCCAACTTCACCTTCAAAAGCTGCCTTTTCAAACTCCGGTACCATCTGTCCCTTGGAGAAATATCCCAAATCTCCGCCCTGTTCTTTGGATGGGCAAGTAGAATATTTCTTTGCTGCTTCTTCAAATGCAAGTCCTTCTGCAATTTCCTTTGCAATATCATTTGCAGAATCTTCACTATCTACTAAAATATGTTTTGCATTTACCTGTGGTTTTGCTACAAATAAGTCTGGATTTTCTTCGTAGAATGCCTTTTCTTCTGCCTCATCTACTTTGATGTTTTCGATGACACTGGTAGCTGCCATATGACTTGCTAATTCTACCTGCATTTTTTCTATCATTTCTTTATATTCTTTAGATTCTGGAATTTTCTCATCAATTGCCATTTGATGAAATAAATGGAATGCAATAATCTGCTCTAACACCTGCTGCTTTGCCTGTGGACTAGACATATAAATCTGCTGCTCTGGTGGATAATTTTTAATTAAATCGTTTACTTCTCCTTCGGTAATTTCATGTCCTGCTGCTACTGCTAAAACTTTTTCACTCATGTTCTTTCTACGCGTGCTCTGACGCTTCCTTTCTATTAAATACTTGGGAAATTCTGTTTTTTCGCCTGTTTCTACTCTAACATATCAAAGTATGTTCGTAAAGAAAAAAGTACCTTTTCCTTTATTTTTAAGAAAAAGATACTTTTTTTAGAAAAATTTTATTTTTCTGCCAAACGATTAATCTGCGCTGCCAAATAACCTGCTCCATAACCGTTATCTATATTGACCGTAGCAATTCCATTGGCACAGGAATTAATCATAGTGAGCAGCGCTGAAATTCCATTCATACTTGCTCCATATCCTACGGAAGTTGGCACTGCAATTACCGGATTGCTAACTAAGCCGCCGATAACACTTGCTAATGCTCCTTCCATTCCGGCTACTGCTACAACACAATTCGCTTCCTGAACCACATCCAGCTCTGCCAGCAAACGATGAATTCCACAAACACCTACATCATAAGCTCTTTCCACATGGGCACCAAAGTACTCTGCTGTCTGCGCTGCTTCTTCTGCCACCGGAATATCTGCTGTTCCGGCAGAACAAACTGCAATACTTCCAATATACACTTTATCCGTCTTTTCAATCTTGAGGATTCGTGATATCTTGTCATAGGTAATCTGTGGTAATACTTCTTTTACTATTTCGTATTGATGTTCACTTGCTCTCGTTCCGAATACTTCACCATACATTTCAAACATTTTCTGATAAATAGATACCAGATAATCATCTGCTTTTCCTGCGCAATAAATCACTTCCGGAAATCCTGTACGCACTTCTCTGTGTACATCTAACTTTGCAAATCCCATTTCTTCATATGGTTGCTTTTTGAAATGTCGTTCTGCTTCCTCTATGGATATTTCTCCACAACGAACTTTTTCCAGTATTTCTTTTGTTTCCAACTTCCCCACTTCCTATCTGCTATAAAGTATGTGACCTGCTACATATTATGTTTTCTGCCCCATAAATAAGTTGCAAAGTAAATAATAGATGCAATAATTACAATCATTGGACCGGTTGCCACATTGGTATAATATGAGATAATAAGTCCTGCTACTCCGGAAAACATAGAAAATACTATTGAAAAGAAATGGTACTCTCTCATATTTTCCGAAATATTCCGACTGGCTGCTGCCGGAAGAATTAACAGTGCATTAATAATTAAAATTCCTACCCACTTAATGGATACCATAACAATTAATGCCGTCAACACTGCAAACAAATTTTCCATTAGTTTTACGGGAATATGTCTGCTCTTTGCTAACGTTCGATTCAAACTTACTGCCAACAGCTTATTAAATCCCAGTATCCAAAATCCCAGTGTAATCGCAAAAATTACAATCAAATATATAATTTCGGTAGGTGTAATACTTAAAATATCTCCTACTAAGATACTGGAATACTTACTGAAATTTCCACCCTTTGACAAAATTGCAAGTCCTATTGCCATGCTACAAGAGGAAAATACCGAAATCACTGTATCTGTAGATGCTACTACTTTACTGCTTAACTGATTTAACAATATAGCAAACACAATGGCAAACAATATCATAGATATATTGGTATTGTTTACGCCAAGCACCACGCCAATGGCAATTCCTGTCAATGCGGAATGTCCTAATGCGTCTGAGAAAAACGCCATTTTACGGCTTACAATCATAGTTCCCATCATGCCAAACAATGGGGTAATAATTAAAACTGCTATAAAAGCATATTTCATAAAATCATATTGCAACCAAGAGAAAATTTCCATTATATCTCCTCCTTTTTGCCAAATACTCTTGTAAATTCCCCACTGGAAAATACCTCTTTTACATTACCTTGTTTTAAAATTGTTCCATCCAACAACACTACTTTGTCTGCATAGCGTTTTACATATTCTAAATCATGGGAAATAAGAATTACCGCTAAATCATAATTTTCTTTTAACTGGTATATGGTTTTATAAAAAAGTTCCATACCGTTTTGGTCTATTCCCGAAACCGGCTCGTCTAAAATTAATAAGTTCGGTTCATCCATAATTGCCATAGACAACATTACTCTTTGCAATTCTCCACCTGACAGATTGCATACCTGCTTATCTATCAAATATTCTGCCTCAAATACTTGTAAATGTTCCAAGATACGTTCCCGCTGCTTGTGGCTTTTTACTGCAAATACCGGTACATTACTCTGATACGCTGCTATCATATCATATACGCTGACCGGTGTTTGTTTTTCGATATTTAAAGACTGTGGCACATATCCAATCTTTAGCTTCTGAATTCTGCCATTTTCACTATCTTTAAATTCAATATTACCACTATGGGGAATGTCTCCTAAAATTGCTCGTATCAAGGTGGATTTTCCTGCACCATTTCGACCAATAATAGCATTTAGACTTCCACAATGAATATGAAGATTAATGTCTTTTAAAATCTCCTGTCCACCTAATGTCACGCCAAGATGATTTACCTTAATGCAATGTAACCCACAAGGTTTTATAATTTTACGCAAAACGGTCATTCCTTTCCTGCTATCTGTTTCATCAGATTTATGTTTTCCTGCATAGTTTTTAAGTAACTATCTTTTTCATATGTTCCTCTTACCAGGGAATCTAAATAATATACCTGACATGTTCCTTCTTTTTCCACAGTGTTTCCCATATCCTTGCCATATAATTCTTCAGCTAGCACTATGGACACCTGATTTTCCTTAATATGTTCCATCACGTTGGCAACTTCACCTGCACTGACCTGACGTTCTTCATCCAAGTTCAGACAATATGCCACATTCATACCATACTGTTTTGCCACATAGGCATATGCCTCATGAAAAATAATAACCTCTTTTCCAGAAAGTTCCTGTTTTAATTCATTTACCTGATCTGTTAACTTCTGAATCTGTGCACTGTATGCTTTTGCATTATCCTGATATATCTGTTTATGTTCTGTGTCTACTGTGGAAAGACCATTTGCAATGTTTTCCACCATGTCTGCATAAAGCTCTGTGTCCATCCACGCATGGGCATTTTCCTCACCATGGTCATGGTCGTGTTCCTCTTCATGGGTATCTTCGTTTCCATGGTCATGGTCGTGTTCCTCTTCATGAGCATCTTTCTTACCATGGTCATGATTATGCTCCTCTGCCTTAGCATCACCTTCCTCTTCGCTTAGAAGTTCTAATCCATCTGTCGCCTTGATAATAGTAAGATTTGGATATGATTTTGCCACCTGAGATAAAAAACTCTCAATTCCACCACCATTTACAATAAATACATCTGCGTTGGATAAAAGAATCATATCCTGTGGTGTAAGCTGATAGTCATGCATACATCCCGTCTGTGGCTCACTTAAATTCTGTAACGTAACATCCGGATTATCTCCTACTACATTTTCTGTTGCAACATATATTGGATAAAAAGATGTAACAACATTTAATTTTCCTTCTGTTGTGCCCTGCTCTTCTAATTTTACATATGCAATTGTAAAAATACCGCCTGCCAAAGCAATGGCAAGCAGCATTATTAATACGAAAATATATTTATTCTTCTTCATTCTTTTCCTCAGAAAATCCAAGTATGGAATCCATTAACTCCCATATTTCGTCTCTTCCCTGTTTTGTTAAGGCAGAGTAAGGCATAATTGGAGTTCCCGGTTTCACATTCAATCCTGTTCTTAGCATTTTTACATGTTTCTGTATCTGGCTACGATTAATCTTATCCAGCTTTGTTGCAATAATGATTGGGTCATATCCCTGATACACTATCCAATCATACATCTGCTTATCGTTTGCAGAAGGCTCATGGCGAATGTCTATCAGTAAGAATACCGCCTTTAACTGCTTTGAAGTATGCAGATAATTTTCAATCATCTGTCCCCATTTTTCTTTTTCTTTCTGGGATACTTTTGCATAACCATATCCCGGTAAATCCACCAGATACATTGCATTATTAATATTATAATAATTGATGGTCTGTGTCTTGCCCGGCTGAGACGAAGTTCTTGCCAAAGCCTTGCGATTCATCAGTCCGTTAATTAATGATGACTTTCCTACGTTAGACTTTCCTGCGAAAGCTATCTCGGCTTTATCTGTATCAGGTATCTTACTGGTGATTCCACAAACAATTTCTAATTCTACTGACTTAATTACCATTGCTTTCTCCTATTCCTTTACAAAAGCGACCTCTATCACCTGTTCCATTTTTTCCACAAAAACAATTTCCAATCCCTGTTTTATTTCCTTAGAGATTTCCTGAATATCCGGTTCATTTTTCTTTGGAACACATATGGTCTTAATTCCTGCATTCTTTGCTGCAAGAATCTTCTCTTTTAGTCCACCAATTGGAAGTACTCTTCCGCGCAATGTTATCTCTCCTGTCATTGCCACATCCTTGCGCACTTTACGCTTGGTAATCGCAGAAAGCATTGCTGTTGCCATTGTAATTCCCGCAGACGGTCCATCCTTTGGTACTGCTCCTTCCGGAATGTGAATATGAATATCATGTTCTTTGAAAAATTCTTTATCAATGTCATACTGTTCACTCACAGAACGGATATAACTAATGCCGGCTTGTGCAGACTCTTTCATAACATCACCAAGCTGACCTGTCAACTGGAATTCACCCTTTCCGGGCATGATGTTTACTTCAATTTCAAGAGTATCACCACCAACACTCGTCCAGGCTAATCCACGAACAATTCCTACCTCATCCGTTTCATTAATTAAATCGTAGCTGTACTTTTCTTTTCCAAGAATCTTTTCTATATTATTCTCAGTAATTTTTACCGTCTTCTTTTCCTTGGTGTAAATCTCTTTTGCAGCTTTTCGACAAAGTTCACCCACCTTACGTTCTAAGTTACGAACTCCTGCTTCTCTGGTATAAGCACGAATCAGTTTTTCCAAAGCTCGGTCACTGATGGAAAATTCTCCTTCCTTCAGTCCGTTTTTCTTCATTTGCTTTGCAATTAAATGTTCTTTTGCAATATGACACTTCTCGTTTTCCGTATAACTACTAACCTCAATGACTTCCATACGGTCCAACAGAGGTCTTGGAATCCCCTGTAAATCATTAGCAGTTGCAATAAACAGTACTTCTGACAAATCTAATGGCAATTCTACATAGTGGTCACGGAATTTATTATTCTGTTCTGAGTCCAAAACCTCTAATAATGCCGATGCAGTATCACCCTTATAGTCACTGCTTATTTTATCAATTTCGTCTAACAACATAAGTGGATTTTTTACACCTGCATATTTTAATCCGTTTGCAATACGCCCCGGCATTGCACCCACATATGTTTTTCGATGTCCACGAATCTCTGCTTCGTCACGCACTCCGCCAAGACTAATGCGCACATATTTTTTATCTAATGCTCTTGCCACTGATTTCGCAATACTGGTCTTACCGGTTCCCGGAGGTCCCACCAAGCAAATAATTGGGCTTTCACCCTTTTGTGTAAGATTGCGTACTGCCAAAAATTCCAGCATACGCTCTTTCACTTTTTCCATTCCATAATGGTCTTCATTTAAAATTTGCTCTGCTTCTTCCAGATTCTTGTTATCCTTTGACTCTTTATTCCACGGAAGTTCTAATATTGTCTCAATATATCCACGAATAACACCGCTTTCAGAAGAGTTTGGTGATATATTTTTAAATCTTTCAATTTCTTTTTTCAGTTTCTCTTTTACTTCTTTTCCGGCTTTTAATTTCTTAGTCTCTTCTAAAAAATGTTCTGCCTCTGAAACCGTATTATCCTCGCCTAGTTCTTCACGAATAAGTTTCATCTGCTCACGCAGAATATATTCTTTTTGATTTTTATCAACCTTCTCTTTTACTTTTGTCTGAAATTCTTTCTTTATCTGTATCACATTAATTTCATTCATCAATAAAAGCATTAAGGTTTCATATCTATTCTCTAAAGTCTCTGCCTCGAGAATTTTTTGCTTTTCTTCATATCCCACCGGCAAATTATTTGCAATATAATCAAGAAGCTTACTAAGCTCCTTAATTTCTCCGATTTGTTTTGCCAGTTCCTTGCCCGGCTTTGGATTTGCTATACAGTATCTTGCAAACGTTTCTTGTAGTCCACGCTTCATAGCTTCCTGTACTTCTACAGGAAGCTCTTCTGTTTGCTCTGATATCACTTCTATTTCAGCCTCTAGATATTCTTCATATTGACTGAAATCAATTATTTTTGCACGCTCTATTCCTTCTACTAGAACACGTACAATATTATTTTGCATTTTAATCACTTGCTTAACAATTGCTATGATTCCAACGCTGTATAAATCTTCTATTTTAGGCTCTTCCTGCTCTGCTTCCCTTTGAGTTACCAAAAAAATCTTCTGGTCCTGAAGCATTGCATTTTCTACTGCCTTCACAGACTTTTCCCGACTTACATCAAAATGCGCTACCATCCCAGGAAGAATTGTCATTCCACGAAGGGCAACTGCCGGAATTTTCCTTTGTTCTTCCCTCATCTTTTTCTCCTTTAAGCGGTCTTACTTTCTTTGTATTGAATCTCCGGTTCTCCTTCTTCCTCTACTGCTGCCTTTGTAATATTGCAACCTACAATAGATTCATCGGACGGAACTCGATACATTAAATCCATCATTACTTTTTCCATAATAGCTCGAAGTCCTCTTGCACCTGTCTTACGTTTCAAAGACTTCTCTGCAATCGCTTCGATAGCATCATCATCAAAAGTCAATGTTACACCATCTAATTCAAATAATTTCTCATACTGTTTTACTAATGAATTCTTCGGTTCTTTTAAGATACGCACCAAAGCGTCCTTATCCAAAGCATCTAAAGAAACAGTTACCGGTACACGTCCTACAAATTCCGGAATTAATCCGAATTTTACAAAATCCTGTGGTAATGCCTGTTTCAATATCACGCCCGGATTCTTTTCTCTCTTATCTGCAATCTGTGCATTGAATCCCATGGACTTTTGATCCATTCTTGTTTCCACAATCTTATCTAATCCTTCAAATGCTCCACCACAGATAAATAAAATATTTGTAGTGTCAATTTGAATTAATTCCTGCTGTGGATGTTTTCTTCCACCCTGAGGCGGAACACTTGCAACAGTTCCTTCTAAGATTTTTAATAATGCCTGCTGAACACCTTCACCGGATACATCACGGGTAATTGATGGATTCTCAGACTTTCTTGTAATCTTATCAATCTCATCAATATAGATAATTCCCTTTTGCGCACGTTCAATATCGTAATCTGCTGCCTGAATAATCTTCAGCAATATATTTTCTACGTCTTCACCTACATATCCTGCTTCTGTTAATGCAGTTGCGTCTGCAATAGCAAAAGGAACATTCAATACTCTCGCCATAGTCTGCGCCAATAAGGTCTTACCAGAACCAGTTGGTCCAAGCATTAAAATATTACTTTTCTGTAATTCTACACCTAAATCCTGTGGTGCCATAATTCTTTTATAATGATTGTATACCGCAACGGAAAGTACCTTTTTTGCCTCTTCCTGACCAATTACATACTCATCCAGAAACGCTTTCATTTCTTCTGGTTTCAGTAAGTTAATTTCCTCTTCCTTAACGTTTACGGTTTCTTCTTCCTCTAATTCTTCTTCAATAATTTCTGCGCAAATATCTACGCATTCATCACAAATATATGCACCGTTCGGACCTGCTATTAATTTACGCACCTGTCCGTCTGTCTTTCCACAAAAAGAACAACGTATTCTTTCATCTCTACCTGCCATATTTTCACCTCGCTAATTTCATTTTATACTCTACATTCAACATAAGGGACAGTGGCAAATGCTCGCTGTCCCCTGGGATTTTTCTTACTGTCTGTTTGTAATAACACGATCAATCAAGCCGTATTCCATTGCCTCTGTTGCAGACATATAATTATCTCTTTCTGTATCTGCCGCAATGACATCGTATGGCTTTCCAGTATTTTCCGCCAAAATAGTATTTAACTGTTTCTTGGTCTTTTGAATGTTATCAGCAACAATCTGAATATCTGTTGCCTGACCTTTTGCACCACCGGATGGCTGGTGAATCATAATCTCAGCATTTGGAAGTGCAAGACGTTTGCCCTTTGTTCCTCCTGCTAATAAAAATGCTCCCATACTTGCGGCAAGTCCAATACAAGTTGTTTCAACATCGCATTTAATATACTGCATTGTATCGTAAATTGCAAGTCCTGCGCTTACAACGCCTCCCGGAGAGTTAATGTATAAATGGATATCCTTTCCCGGATCTTCGGACTCTAAAAATAAGAGCTGTGCAACTACAAGACCTGCTGTTGTTTCATTTACTTCTTCTCCAAGGAAAATGATTCTATCCTTTAACAGTCTGGAATATATATCGTAGGACCGTTCTCCTCTGCTCGTCTGCTCAATGACATAAGGTACTAAACTCATTAATATTCCTCCTTATTCTTACCAAGAATTATTTTTCTGCTGCTGCAGCAGCTTCTGCTTCTTTCTCTTTCTTAGACTTTGGCTTTGCTCTTTCTTTGATGTTTTCCATGATTAAATCAACAGCTTTCTGAATTGCCATATCTTTCTTCATGGATTCTTTCTCAGCATCTCCCATGTACTCTTTGAGTTTTTCAACTTCCATTCCGTACATTTCAGCCATTTTCTTTAATTCTTCATCTACTTCTTCATCAGATACTTCGATGTTTTCTTCTTTTGCAATTGCTTCTAATACTAAGCTAGACTGAATACGCTTTAATGCTTCCGGTTTCATCTGCTCCATTAATTTTTCAATGTTCATGCCTGTAAACTGCATGTACTGTTCCATAGATAATCCCTGCTGTGCGATTCTGTTAGCAAAATCATCTACCATAGAACGAGCCTGTGTATCTACCATTGCATCTGGGATTTCCATCTTAGACTTATCAATAATCTTCTGAATTGCTTCGTCTTCCTTCGTACGTTTTGCTTCTGCGTCTTTTCTTTCAACAAGCTTCTTTTCAATGCTTTCTTTGTACTCAGCTAATGTATCAAATTCAGAAACATCCTGTGCAAACTCATCGTCTAATTCAGGTAATTCTTTTGTCTTAATCTCGTTAATCTTTACTTTGAATACAGCTGGCTTTCCTGCTAATTCTGCTGCATGGTATTCTTCTGGGAAAGTAACGTTTACTTCTACTTCGTCTCCAACATTTTTACCTACTAACTGATCTTCAAAAGTATCGATGAAGGAATGAGAACCGATTACTAATGAATGGTTTTCAGCCTTTCCACCTGCAAATGCAACACCATCAACAAATCCTTCGTAGTCAATTACTGCTGTATCGCCATCAGCGATTGCTCTGTCTTCTACAGTAATCATTCTTGCATTGCTTTCTCTTTCTTTATCGATTTCAGCCATAACTTCTTCTTCTGTTACGGAAGTATCAATCTTTGTTACCTGTACACCAATGTATTTTCCAAGAGTCACTTCTGGTCTTACTGCTACTTCAGCTGTGAAAATAAATGGTTTTCCTTTTTCAAGCTGTGTAATATCGATAGTTGGACGAGAAACGATATCTGCTCCTGATTCTTCTACAGCCTTTGGATATTCCTGATTAATCAGAATGTTTGCTGCATCTTCAAAGAAAATTTCTACTCCATACATTTTTTCAATCATATGTCTTGGTACTTTTCCTTTACGGAAACCTGGAAGGCTAATCTGTCCCTTCTGTTTCATATATGCTGCCTGAATTGCCTTTTCTAACTCTTCTGCGGAAACCTCAACTGTGAGTTTTGCCATGTTTTTTTCTAAATTTTCTACCTGTACGCTCATTACAACTATTTCCTCCTTAAATATATATCTTATCCTTTTCCATTCTTTTCAAAATGGTGTGCAGACGTACTTTTCTTTCCTTCAAGACACAATGCCAGAGCATAATGTCCTAATTTACAATCATTTTGAAATTATAGCACACTGTTTCTCAAAATACTAGTGTTTTTTACATTCTTTCGAGAAATTTTATAAAAAAACTACTTAACATTACTTTTTATCATATCAATCTGACTTTCTTCTACAGACGCTTTAAATCCGATACTTTCATATAGGTGAATTGCTCTATAATTTTGTTCATCTGCTGCTAAAAATGCTTTTACTGCTCCATGACATTTTCCATACCATAATGCCTGCGTAATCAATTTCCGTGCAATTCCCTGGTTGCGGTATTCCGGTCTTACGCCTACCTCACGAATCCAAGCAATTTCTCCAGTTCCACTGGCATTTCCATAAGTTCCGGCACATACTAACCCTATTATTTTCCCTTTTTCATTTCTTTCTGTCAACACTACTCTATTTTGGGCAAAGCCCTCTTTTTCTCCTATCCACTCTTGAAACCATTCCTTGGTCTGCCCGGTAAATCCTCTACTATCTCCACGACACGCCACGGTAACTTCAGCTGCCTCTTCACATTCATTTTGTTGTAAAAATGGATACTTTGTTTTACTTTCTTTCACATTTTCTAATGATTCCATAAAATAATCATGCCACGCATTTCGAATCTTAAATCCTGCCGTTTCCATTTTCTTTACCCATTCATGTGGTATAAATGTAACGAAACAATCTTGCTCTGTCAGTTTTTTTATTAATTCCTGTGGATTATTTGCTGCCCAATGATATTCTTGCTGTTTTGCTTCTGGATTATATCCTAAAATCAATATAAGTTCCGGGGTCTTACATATTATTTTGTATGTTTCCACCTCTTCATACTCTGCATAAGTTAATGAGGAAAATTGATATTTTTCTAATTGACTTTGAATTTGTTCAAATTCTGTTTTTTCCATGATTTAACTATCCTCCCAGTCTTTTTAAGATTTTATCTTTTCGATACTTTTTTATGGTATCTGCAATTGTATTGTAGTCTCGTTCAAACAATTCCTTGCTTATCTGTTCCCGCAGCTGTTCTTTTTCCACTTTCAAAAGTATCTTTTCAATAACAAACGCTTTACTTTTTTCCTTATATTTAGGTAACTGATTCTTCTCTTGAATATGAACAAGCTCGGGTCTCCACAACAAAGTCATTTTCCGTTTCCAATCCACTTTGGGATTTTCTTTTGGTTCTCGTAACAGATAAAAATCCGTTTTTTCATTTTCCAACTCTACGGTAATAATTCCCCACCATTCCGGCACATGTTCGGCAACATGCTTTGCATGCGTAGTTTCTACTACAATATAGTTATAATCATAATATTTATCATAATCCTGCACCTGCCGTTTTAAACGCGCATAAGTGTCTGCATCACTTTTTATTTCTACACCACAAACTGCCTGTGGGCGTACCATCACTACATCTGCTCTGGAACGCCCCATTTGCTTTTCTTCTATAATTCTTACTTTTCCATATAGTTCTTCTAAGAATTCAAAAAGTGGCTCACGAATATCCTTGTCATATAACATATTTCTTACCTATTACAATCTCTTTACAAAGAAGAACTCCGAAAATTGGTCCTCCTTATTTTCATAACTTCCTATACATGCTTTTCTAAGTTATACTTCATTTTATATTAACTCCATATTGATAGATTTCTCTGTAAATCCACACTTTTCATACATCTTTTTTGCAGCTGTGTTTCTTGCATTTACCTGTAATTCTATGCCATCACACTGTCGCTCTTTTGCAACCTTTTTCAGATACTCAAACATCCCTGTTCCAATTCCTTTTCCACGATACTTTTCCTCGACTGCCATAGTATCCACAAATAAAACTTTTCTTTTCACATGAGTAGGGCTCTGATATATACGTTCTACAAATACTAAAACTGCACATACTTTATCTTCCCGTTCTTCTACTACGATGGCTTCTTCTTTTTGTAATTCTTCAAATTCTTCTTTGGAAAGCACCGGTGTAACAGGTTTGTAAATATCCGGTCTCCAATCAACATGTAACCCCTGTACCTGCTGCATTATTTTTTCCACTTCTTCGTAATCTTCTATTTTAGCATTTCTTACCATCTTGCTCCTCCTATTTTTCTATCTGTTTCGTTCCATACATTCTACAATTACTTCTACTTCTTCTTTTCCCGGCATAATACCACAAGCCTTCTTTGCCAGTTGAAATCCGCAGGATTCATAGAGCCTTCTGGCAGGTTCATTTCCTGCCAAAACCTCTACATGAAGCGGTCTCCTTGATGTGTGTTCAATTACATAATTAGAAAGTGTTCTGCCGATTCCTTGATGTGCATAGGCAGGATCTACATATAACCACGCCAGTTCATCCTGTGAATATGCGCAAAATCCTACTACTTTTTCTTGTATACAAGCTACGCAAATTTCATATTGAAATAATCTTTCCCGAATCACTTTTTCCTTTAATGGTACAAATGCACACTCACATTTTGCCCAATGCAATTCTTCCATTCTTGCTGCATCATGAACTTCCATAAGCCGGTTCCAATCTTTTTCTTCGTAGCTTCTTATATTGACACTTTCTATAACGCTTTCCATCTATACAATCCCTTTCACCAAACAAATTTCTGCCTAAATATTCTTAAACTGTGCCATATACAGGTTGTAATAATGTCCCTTCTTTTCCATTAATTCTGCCGGACTTCCCTGTTCTAAAATACCACCTTTATCAATTACAAAAATGCGGTCTGCCTTCTGAATGGTTGACAGACGATGGGCAATTACAAAGCTGGTTCTTCCTTTTAACAATGCTTCGATTCCCTGCTGCACCAAAATCTCCGTATGGGTATCAATACTTGATGTTGCTTCATCTAAAATTAGGATTTTCGGCATACTTACCATAGTTCTGGCAAACGCAATAAGCTGTCGTTGTCCAATAGAAAGTCCTGCTCCACGCTCTTTTAGCACCGTATCGTATCCTTTTTCCATTTTCATAATAAACTCATGAGCATTTACTGCCTTGGCTGCTGCTATAATTTCTTCCTCCGTTGCATCCAGTTTTCCATAAGCAATATTTTCTCTTATCGTTCCCTGGAAAATGAAATTCTCCTGTGTCATAACTCCCATCTGTTGACGCAGACTTTGAATAGAAACCTTTTTCACATCATAGCCATCTATGAGAATTTTTCCTTCCTGAATATCATAAAATCGGCTAATCAGGTTTACAATGGTACTCTTTCCTGCTCCGGTAGGACCAACCAATGCAATCGTTTCTCCCGGCTGTATCTGAAAACTTACGTCTTTTAATACTTTTGTTTCTGATGGAGTACCTGCATCATATGTAAATGACACATGTTCAAATTCTACTTTTCCCTGAATCTCCGGTAATTTTTCCACCTCTACTTCATCTGCAATATCTGCCTTAGTGTCTAAGATGTCAAAAATTCGTTCTGCTGCTGTCAGATTTGTAATAATCTGATTATAAAAATTACTCAGATTCATTACCGGATTCCAAAACATACTGATATATGTTCCGAACGCAACCAAGGTACCAACACTGACATAATCTGCTCCAATCATCTGAATTCCAGCCCAGTACAAAATCATAGCTCCAAGTCCCCAGCAAAAGTCAACAGCTCCTCCAAACATATCTGCCAGGCGAACTGCACTGATAAAAGACTGTTCATGTTCTTTTACCAAACCTGCAAACACTTCTTTGGTTTCATCCTCCGCCCGAAAACTTTGAATTACATTCATACCCGCAATACTTTCATGCACATACGCATTTAAGTTAGAACCTTTCTTTCGAAAAATCTGCCAACGTACATGTGAAAACTTCTGAATAAACCAAATTGCTAACATCATAAGAGGGATACTGCATAAAGATGCCAGCGCAAGACGCCAGTCTTTTACCACCATAATCAATACTACTCCACATATGGTAACAAAATCCGGAATCAATGTAGTTACTGCATTTGTCAGCACTTCCTTCAATGAATTTACGTCTCCAATAATTCTTGCCAAAATCTTTCCGGTAGGACGACTGTCAAAAAAGGAAAATGACAGAGTTTGAATATGTTCATATAATTCCTGGCGAATATCCAGAAGAATTTTGTTGGATATCTTCGCCATTACATACATTCGTACTTTTACCATAATGATAAAAATCACATTCAATACTATGGTAAAAATTGCAAGTTTTGCCAATCCCGGCATATCATTGTTTGCGATATACACGTCGATGGCATTTTCAATAATCAATGGATTTACCAATGTAATTACTACCGTAATCAGCATACAGACTAACACGCCGATTACTGCTCTTTTATATTTAAAAAGATACGAAAACAGTCGTTTCAGAGTTTCTTTTTTTCCTACTCCGTTTAACTGTTCATCCTCTCGAAATGAATTAACTGCCATGTTTTTATCACCTCATTTTCTAATTTGCACCACCATACTGTAACTGATATGTTTCATAATACAATCCCTTTTGTGCCATCAGTTCTTCATGGGTTCCACGCTCTTTTATTTTTCCGTTTTCTAAAAAGATAATTTCGTCTGCACGGCGTACTGCTGAAATACGATGTGCAATGATAATCTTTGTAGTATCTTGTAAGGTATCTAATGCCTTTTGAATCTCGTACTCTGTTTCCATATCCAATGCTGAAGTGGAATCATCCATAACTAAAATCGGATTATGCTTTGCAATGGCTCTGGCAATGCTGATACGCTGCTTTTGTCCACCTGATAATCCCACACCACGTTCTCCAATAATGGTATTATATTCAGATGGCATTTCTTCAATAAAATTCTTTGCCTGTGCCAGTTCTGCTGCATGCACCATTGTTGGATCTTCCATGGTTTCTCGTTGACCCATCTTAATATTTTCCTCGATGGTATCAGAAAACAAAAATACATCCTGCATTACTGTTGATACATTACTTCGAATCTGTTCTAATTTTAATTCTTTTACATCTACTCCATCTAATTTCACACTTCCTTTGTTTACATCAAAGAATCGCATTAAAAGGTTGACAATAGATGTTTTTCCTGCACCGGTTGCTCCCATAATTCCAAGAGTTTTCCCTGCCGGAAGTTCAAAGGAAATGTCCTCTAAAATCTTTTGATTTCCACGTTCAAAGGAAACATGTTCAAAAGAAATCTCACCGTTAACATTTGGTAATTCCACTGGGGTTTCTTTTTCCTTGATTGTGGATTCCTGCTGATAAATCTTGTTGATTTTCTTGCAGGAGGCAACAGCGGAAGACAAATCATTGGTAAGCCATCCAAGCATTTCCATTGGCCATACAATGTTACGACAATACTCTGAAAATGCTACCAGACTTCCCAATGTCATGTTACCATTGATTACCTGTACACCTCCGATAATGACCATAACAACCGGTAACAGTTTTCCTGTAAACTGAAAAATCGGATAATAACGTACTAACATTTTTGATTGTTGCATATTTAACTCATAATACCGCTTGTTATGTGATAAAAATTTTGTAATTTCAAACTTCTCTCTTGCAAATGCTTTTACAGTACGAACTCCTGCAAGATTTTCTTCCGCAATCGTAGTAAGAACTGCATTTTCCTCACTAATGGACTCGTACACCTTATCTAATTTTCGTTCCATGTAAATAGCCGTAAATCCCATAAGAATCATAGCTGCCAATGGAATAAATGCCAACTGCCAACTTAATGTAAACATGCAGTAGAGCACAATGGATACATGAATTACAACTTCAATAATTAACATTCCCACATATCCTAGTGCATTCCAGATACGATCCACATCGTCCTTCACTCGTGCCATGAGTTCTCCGGTATTGGTATCATCAAAATAATCCATAGATAAACCTTCGATATGGGAAAATAAATCTTTCCTCAACCTGGAAGCAATTTTAATGCTGACACAGTCAAAGGTAAATTCCTTAAAGTAACCGCCTAATGCTCTACCAATTCCAATAATGAAAATAGTTACTAACAGCCCGCCTAACAATTTCATTTTTCCACCAATAATTACGTCATCTACAATCCTTTTGGTAATCATTGGATATAACATATCCAGTACAATTGCTGTTATCATACATGCAATTGCAAATACATATGCATACCAGTATTTTGCTATGTATTTTAATATTTTCTTCATGTCTTTTCCTCTCTTTATTTTCTTAAAATCTCTCTTGCATCCGTATCATATCCCGTACTAAATTTTTATTTTCCTCATACATGTTTAATACTTTCTGATGTTCTAACAGATTTTCTACAGATATCTGTGAATCTGTCTTTTTCTTTGCTCTTTTTACTTTTCTTATTACACCTTCAATTTCAAATGGTCTAATAAAAAAATGTATACAAATTGTATCTCCATATTGTCTTGTTTCCATAATACTTTGTTCCTCCCATTGCTGTTTCCCCGATGGCCTTGTATTCTATACTTGCGCTACTTCTGTTCAATTCTGTTCTACATCAAATGCGCAAAAAAACCCCGTGGCAGATAAATCTACCACGGGGTACTATTCCGTAAGAATACAATTTACAATCTCCATGTAAATTGACGCATATTCTATTTTCCTAACTCAAACAAAATAAAATATGCTACCTACGTTCTACAACCATCGAGGTAAACTTATGACTATCTGTATATATCATGTTGCCTGTTGTGTACGCTAAATTAATCATCATTTTTACCTCGCTTTCTTTTTATTTTAATTCAGTTTACTAATTTAGTAAATCACATCTGTTAAAATTTGTCAACACCTTTTTTTACCTCATCACAGCGTATGTGAGATACCCAACATATACAAGAATACAAATTGCTCCCTCCACTCTCGATGTCATACCCTTGGTCTTTCCAAACAAAAACATCATAATGGTTACCACAGTTAATACACAAATGTCTACCAAAGACTCTCCGGTTGCCATCATTGGTGAAAGTGTACCTGACATTCCTAAGATAAATAAAATATTGAATATACAGGAACCTACTGCATTTCCAAGTGCAAGTCCACTTTCTCCCTTTCGTGTTGCAACGATGGATGTTACAAGTTCTGGTAAAGAAGTTCCTACTGCTACAATGGTAAGTCCTATAAGATTCTGGCTTAATCCAAAATTTCTAGCAATTTCACTTGCATTATCTACTACTAAATTTCCGCCAAATACAACTGCTGCCAGTCCTCCAAGTATATAGACAATACTGATTAACGGAGATAAGCTCTTGACTTCTTCCTCTTGCTCTGTACGATTTTTTACTCCTTCTCCTACCACAATAATCATGTATACTACAAAAAGAATCAATAAAATAATTCCTTCTATTCTGGTGATTTTCAAATCCATCAAAAACAGTAATAACAATGCACTGATACCAATATTTACCGGCATGTCCCGTTTTAAAATATCCTTATCGGTAGCCACTCCCTTCATTACTGCACAGACACCCACAACAACTAACAGATTGAAAATATTAGAGCCAATAATATTTCCAATGGCAATATCGTTGTTTCCTGCCAATCCTGCTGTAATACTTACCGCAGCTTCCGGTGCACTGGTTCCCATTGCCACAATCGTAAGTCCTATAACAACCGCTGGAATCTTCAATAATTTTGCTACCGCAGAGCTTCCCTCTACCAGAAAATCTGCTCCCTTAATCAACAACACAAATCCTACTACTAACCATACATAAATCATATTTTTCCTCTCTTTCCGCAATAGAATCTGCGTATAAAAAATGAGACTCCTATTGCATATTTTGTACTAAAATAAGCAATAAAAGTCTCGTTTCTTAGAATACAGCCCGGTTTTACAACGTGATGACGAACTGCATTATATCCATCGGATACAAACTACTCCCTTTTATTTAAGAAAATAGTAGCAAGAACGACACCTTTCGTCAATATTTTCCATGCTAAGATTCCGTTAAAATTACTGTTGATAGATAATTCCTTTTTTCAATTCTTCTGCTTTCTGTTCAGAGGTAAGATATGCGGTCAATCTTAATGCAAAGGGGATTGCTGTTCCCATACCACGACTTGTAATTACATTTCCTGCTTCTGCCACTTCTTCATAAGTAACCTCTGCTCCAAGAAGTTTTTCCTCAAATCCCGGATAACAAGCTGCCTTTTTTCCCTTTAAAATACCGTTTTCTCCAAGAACACTTGGTGCCGCACAAATTGCTGCCACTAATTTTCCTGCTGCTTCAAATGCTACAATCTGCTTTTTTACACCTTCATGTGCACCTAAATATTTCGTTCCTGGCATTCCACCCGGAAGAACTACACCATCTAATTCTTCGAATGCCACTTCTTCATATAATGCATCTGCCAATACTGTAATTGCATGTGCTCCTTGAATTTCTTTTCTTCCCATAATCGAAACGGTAATTACCTCTACTCCTGCTCGACGTAAAATATCTACTACCGTTAACCCTTCAATCTCCTCAAATCCATCTGCTAGAAAAACTCCGATTTTTGCCATATTTCCTCCTATAAACGCTTTTTTAACATTTCTTGATTGGTTGCATAATTAATTGCTGTCTCTTTAGTAATTTTCCCTTGTTGATAAAGCTTCACTAAACTTGCATCCATAGAAATCATGTCATCCTTATTTGCTGAATATACAATTCCGTCAATCTGCGGTATCTTATTATCGCGAATCATATTACGAATAGCCGGTGTGATTGTTACAATTTCAAACACCGGAATAACATTTCCATCTATATCTGGAATAAGTTGTTGTGAAACAATTGCCTGCAATACCATAGAAAGCTGTACTGTAATCTGACGCTGCTGATTTGCCGGAAATACATCAATAATTCGATCAATTGCATTTGCAGCTCCTATTGTATGTAATGTAGAGATAACCAAATGTCCGGTTTCTGCTGCTGTCATGGCAACTCCAATCGTTTCATAGTCTCGCATTTCTCCTAATAAAATCACATCCGGACTTTGTCGCAAGGATGCCCGTAAAGCAGTTACATAACTTTCTGTATCTATACTGATTTCACGCTGACTGACAATACTGTTTCCATGGGTATGAAGGTACTCAATGGGATCTTCTAATGTAATAATATGTTTCTTTTTATGCTTATTAATAGCATCAACAATACATGCAAGCGTTGTAGACTTTCCACTTCCCGCCGGTCCTGTAACCAAAACTAAGCCTTTGGATAAGTTTCCAAAATTAATAATACTGCTTGGAATCCCAATGTCTTCCGGATTAGGCAATTCAAATGTAATTACACGAACAACCGCAGACAAGGTTCCACGCTGTTTATATGCATTTACTCTAAAACGTGAAAGTCCAACTACCGCAAAAGAAAAATCATCATCCCCATGTGTAAGGAAATGTGACATATCCCTGTGATCTGCAAGTTCATAAATCTGTCGCAAATACTGTTCTGTTTCTGCCGGCATCAGTCGTTCATTTTCTTCACTTAGAATTTTATTATTTAAACGATAAGATACCGGTAATCCTGCAACAATAAATATATCAGACGCATGTTTTTCTACAGCTCTCCTCAACAAATCTACAATATCCATTTTAGCACCTCTAAAGGCTCTATTCGCTTCCAATAACCGGAAGTTTTGTATCACTGTTCCATTCCTTAGAAGGAACTTCTTTCCATTCCGTAATTTGGTACGACACCTTTTTATCTTTTTCTAAATTTATAGTTATCATAACCTGCAATTTCTGCTGTTTTGTAACCTCAACTTCATAATAAACAGTAGCAGACATTTCATCTCTCGTCAATACTGTAACTTCCGTTTCTTCCGAAACCTCTTTCCACGCACTCTCCCAGTCATCACTCTTTGTAATAATTCCATCGATTTTTTCAATTATCTCATATGCCTTTGAATTTGCTGCATAATAAGCTGTTGTTTTTTCTGCCATACGCTGGCTATATTTATAATCTCTAAGGGATGTCGATAATGATAGAACACTAAATACAACAAGCATTAAAATAACCATAATCGTCAACAAAAAAGAATATCCCATAGGACTGGAAAGAAACTTTTTTTTCTGAAAATTTTTCACTTCATTCCTCCCATATAAATTTATCAAGACTTATATCGTAAATTTCCTGATTTGTTTCTATATCCTTCATGGAAAAATACCCTTCTGCTTTCTTTGCTTTTTGGGTGATTTCAATAGACAATTGAAATCTGGCATCCTTCTTTTTGCAGGCTTCCCATTTTTCATTATAATAGACAGCAAATCCATCTTTGTTTTCCTTACATTGGGGAAATTCATTTTTGAAATATTCTTCCACATCTGTCTCAGATTTAAAAATTTCTGCCGCTGTAGTCACTTGATTCAGAGCCATATTCAAATTTTGTGTTTTCTGACTGATGATATGAGATTTTACAATTAATCGAATGCAAACCGTAGCAGCTAAACAAAAAAATAAAATTGCAATCATTAATTCTAAAAGAAACATACTTGAATGTCGTGTTTGTCTTCCATTCATATATAACTCCTTTATATAAACATTTTTATGTATCAATTTATTTACTCAATGTGGTCACAACAATACCAGGCTCTTTTCCATCTTCTAAGACACAGGAAAATCTGAACACACCGTCTGTAATCTCTTCCATTTTCAAATCATGTATTTCCATGATTTTTCTCCCATCTTCTGCTGTGGCTTGCACTCCATCCTGTACAAATAATTCTCGTAATTCCCCTTTTTCCTCATAGATATAAGTGAAATAACTTTTTTCTTCATACACCTTTTTTATAATAAGACTGACACGTCCATCAAAAATTCCGATTGAAATTCCTCCATTTTCATCTTCCTGATGAATCTTTTCTGCTATATAAGAAAGAGCTGTTCTACTTTCATAATTGGAATTTTCCATATTTACTGTACTTTCATAAACATTTGCTGCCAACAAACTTACCCAAAGGGATGAAACCATAAATACAAAAAAAACCGCAAATGGAAAAATTCTATCTATTACATGTTTCTTCTTTAAATGAAACCCCATACTACCACTTCCATTCCTTAATAATTATTTTTCTATAATTGTCACATCCGGCACAATATTCTCTCCCAGCACCTGATAATCTACAAAGAACTTATCTGAATCATATTGAACACCATATTCTTTTTTCAGATATTCCAAGCTTTGAGGATATCTTCCTTCAATTGCATAACACTGTGTAATTCCGTGCCAGATTGCTTCCTCCATACTTTTCGCCTGTTCCTTGCTTGTCTTATCCGAAAGATTCTCTATCCCTTTATAAAATAAAATAATGGCAAAAGCAAACACCAGTATTTTTATAAAAATCCCATATCCGATTCCTCTTTTTTCATGATAAAATCTACCCTTATTTCCTGTATACTTCATCTGGGTACCTCCTGTCTTTACAAACCTGCCATAATTCCCATAAGCGGAAGCATAACAGATAACAGAATCGCTCCTACAATGATAGAAAGGATAATCACCAATGTAGGTTCTATTACTGCAATAATATCAGAAAGTTTTCCTTCTATTTCAAATTCATACTGACAGGCAATCTTATCCATCACTTCATCCAGTCTTCCGGACTTATTTGCTATTGTTACCATTCTTGCATAAAGTCCGCTAAATATTGCAGATTTCTGAAGTGCTTCTCCTAAATCACTACCATTTTCCATCTCTTCTTTTGCAATATTAAGCTTTTTATTCAAGCATGGGTTATCTACTAATTTTTCCGCAAATTCCAAACTACGTTCCGGATTGATTCCGCTTTTTAATGTTAAATACATACCACCTGCAAAACGGCAAACAGTTACTTTGTCATAAAACTCTCTAAAAAATTTCATATGATACCCCAGCCTTATGAAATATCTTCTTCCATTTTTCGTCTTTGTGAAATAAAGCACTGCCAGTACAATTACTACCACTACTCCGCCTAACACAACTGCATATTGTGAAATTGTATTAGACAGTACCAGGACTCCCTTGGAAAATCCTGTCATTTCATGTCCCAGCTGCTTATAAACCTGATTAAAAACCGGCATTACTTTTGTCATTAATACAACTACAATTAAAAACATCATTCCTATCATAATAAGGGGATAGGTCAACGCACTTTTTATTTCTTGGGAAATATCTGCTTCTCGTTTATAATGTTGGGAAAGCGCATCCATTACCTCATCTAACGTACCTGTCTCTTCTCCGATTTCCACCATCTGTAATAGATATGCCGGGAAAACTCCGGTTACTTTCAATGCAGGATAAAACTGACCGGAATCCACAATTTCCTCATACATTCTTTGTAAAAGTTCTTCCTCTTCTTGATTCTTAGCATCTGCTAAAAGTAACGAAACCCCTTCTAATGCTGTAAAACCAGATTTTAAAGCCATTGCCATCTGCTCACAAAAAAATGCAATTTCAAGATTGGACAAATCACTCTGTTGTTTCTGTTTTTTCATAATTATTTTAAAACTCCTTTTCTTAATAGCTATACTTAACGATATAACGACTCTTATCTCCTATATACTCTTTTGTTGAATCCTTATCATTATTTGCCGCCAGTGTAGGGTCCATTAAGGACCAATTCTTACCATCAAATTCTATGATGTCATCTACCCAGCCAACATCCTCGATGTAGCAGCTAATCCATGCGTGATATATCTCACCCACATAGCCTACTTCTAATCTCACCGGAATCCGTTGGGAACGCAACATTGCAGACATTAGTGCTGCATAATCAAAACAAATTCCTTTTCCACTTTTTAAAGTTTCATCCACATCCGGTGTATATCCATACGGAACATTTTCTGCCTTTTTCGTATCATATTCTATGTTCTCAATAACATAATTGTAAACATTAGACACTACTTCCAAATCACTGGTACATCCTTCTGCCAGCTTCTGTGCCATCTTCACTGTTTGTGATTCTATGGAAAAGTTCACATAGTAATTTGGATATAAAAATGGGGAAAACTCGTTTGAAATGGTGACATCCTGCTGTTTGGAAAATACGACAGCATATTGATTATTTTCTACTGAAACGGACTCTAACAACACATATTGATATGTGCCATTTCCACCAGAAAGAGAATACACATTATATTGTCCTGTATTTGTAACAGGATATGTGTATTCTATTCCTTCCGGCGTTTTTATCTGAAATTTAACTTTCTCATTTGTTCCTGTATAATTTAACATAATATATCCTTCAGAAACATTAGAAGCATCTATACTAACATTTTCTTCCTGATAAGTTACAGCACCAGTTGCCTCTGGACTTAAAACCACTGGAGTTGCATCTCTTAATTCTTTTTTTTCGCTGCCATTTGTGCTTACATTACTTTTCTTCGATACCTCTTTTTCGTTTGCACAAGAAACAGTAGCTCCCAAAAAAAGTATAAATACTAAAAAAAAGAAACAACGTATGCCCCTATGCCAACCTTTTTTCTTTTGGATGAAATAATGCATAAATGTTCTCCCTTCTTTTTCATTTAAGAAGAACCTTGAACAATGAACCTCTTTTCAAGTATAGCATGCACACAAAATTTACACAAGAATCCTCTATGTTAAATCTGAATTTTGTATTTTCCCGGCTATCAGTTGAAGTACCGTAGCAAACAGCACCATTACTCCTGCTACTATCTTTCCCTGCATCGTCACCATCACAGAAAGAATTTTACCAAGTATCGGTATATTCATTACAACTTTTCCAATAAGCAGTTCATATTTTATGGGCATGGGATCTGCTTTATCATTCGCATCTCCCTTGGTAATGAATTGTCCTGATACTACTTGATTTTTTTCTACTCTATGGGTAATAATTGCCCCACTATCTGAGGCACTGTAAAATGCTATTACATCACCTTCCTGTACTTTTTCTGCTTCTATTTCATCAATGAAAACCAAACTTCCTACCGGAATCGCCGGCTCCATACTTCCACTAATAACGGTATAAACCTGATATCCAAAAATTTTGGGCAAAATCAGCGGTATACATAGCAAAATAATTGCTACAAGAATTGTTCCTCCAACAATATTACAGATTATTGCCCCCACCTTTTTCTTGCTTTTTTGATCCACTCTTGTTTTCCGCCTTGTTATTTTTTTTCTTTTTCTTAAACAGCACTGTTACTAATACCCCTAATGCGGCAATTGCAACCACTCCAATTCCAAGAAATAATAACATATTTTTCATTGTTCTGGGCTTTGCACTTGTATTCTTTATATTGGCTAACGGCGTTTCTTCATCATCTAAATTAACCAATTCTTGTGGAGCCTGCTGTTCCTCGCCTATTTCATTTCTGCCATTATTTTCCCCATTATTTTCCCCATTTTCTTCTGTTCCCGTATTATCTACGCCCATATCATTATCGTTATTATTTCCCCCGTTTGTTGTATTGTTGTTCAACTGTCCCCCAACTGCTTCTGCATTGGTACTATTCGTTCCATTTTCTTCGGTCTGAACAATTGTTTTCTTATAAACAAATGTAAAAACATTATCCGCTTCATTACGACTTAATGTTTTTGTTAAATTATATGCCTGTGGCTGATAATTTTCAATATAGCGAAATGCCACTACCGGTTGATCTCCTACTGTTCCGTAAAATTGTTGACTTTCTGCTAACGTATTTCCTTCCTCATCCTGATAATTTACTGTATAAGATACCATATCTCCTTTTATTCCATATGCCACTACATATTCTTTGTCTGCATCTACACGAAAAGCGGATTCTCCCACAGTACTATTGTCTCGACCACTTTCTCGTATTCCTTTCACATAATATCTGGATGTGTCTTCCATCTTAATATTAGAAGGAGCACTTGCAACCACTATATCCCCCAACTTAAGTCCGGTAATTTTTATTTTTTCTCCGCCTTTTTGTTCTTCCAGTATCTGATAATCAGAACCTGTCAGATGATTATCTACCTGTATTCCTTCTTCTCCCAAAAAAGTTCCTTGTTTTCCGGAATATAATGTTACGGTATAGGTATAGCACTCTTCATTTCCACCTTTTTGTGCAAATACATTCTGTACATTCATAAGAGTGCATATACTACACGCCAGAAGGATTTTTTTCAAAATTTTACATCGTTTCATTTTCTCAGAATCCTCCTATCTCCTATTTGTATCTTTTTCTTTCTTCAAATTGAGTTGCTCTCTGCGAATTCTTATAATAACGGTAATTGTACATATTATACCGGCAAATAATGCTAATAGAGAATAAAATAAAATTCTGGTATTATCGCCTGTCTTGACAAACTTACTAAATGGCAATATTCCTGGAGAAGTATTATCGGTTAATTCCACTGCAAAATTCATTTGCAGTTTTGCCAAAGTATCCTGATACGAATTTCCCTGTGTTTCTCCTTCTAATTTTACTACAAGAATAATTTCTGCTTCACTATCCGCATTTAATTGATCCAGATAGAAAAAATCTTTTAATGAATTGGTTGCCTGATGAAGTCCTTCTCCGCTCTCATTCACTGTTTCACCACCAACTGCTTCGCTGCTATATAAAACCCTGGATGTTCCTTTTTCATCAACATACGTCAATATATATGCATATGCTCCTCCAGCCGTTGTACTATTGGTATCCTCCAGACTTTGCAAAACTTCATTGGACATATACCAATTTGTGGCTTCTTTATATGAATTTTTAAGTTTCAAATGAATATCTATGCTATCGCCTGGTTGAAGCTGACTGATTGCGTCATCAATATCTACATTTTTAAATGTACTCTCCATCTTTTTTCCGTCAAAGGTAACGCTCCAATTATCTCCGCCCGAAAAATTTTCTGCATGCGCTGTTATTGAAACAGACAACACCAGAATCATCGTTGTTACCAAGCTTGCTAATCTCTTTTTCATGCCTCTTTCCTTCCTACTGTACAAGACTCAATGTTCCATTCTCTGTAATCTCTACATCTATTCCCCAGGCACTTTTTATTGCATCTACTGCATTATGCGTCTGTACTGCATCTACTTGTGCATCAATATTAAATTGAACACCATCGTAGTTAAATTTTGTAGTAATTGTGGTTAATCCACCTTCCGTAGTAGTTGTTGTTGTAACCTTTTTTCCAATGGAATCATCTATTTTAAGTGTGTCAGAAAATGGTGCTGTTGTTTCTCCCGGCTTTAAAATATTCGGCCAATATAAAACTGTTCTTTCCTCCGTGGATGCACTTTCATCTATTAACCAGCCGTTCTGTGTTAAGTGAAGTTCAATCAAACTCGGTGCCAATGTAGTTTCCTTGTTTCCATCTGCATTTGTCCAATTTTTTGAAACATATACTCTTACATATTCCTCAATACTTCCACTATTTTTTACTGCAAGTTCTTCCACATAATTTCTTCCAAGAATCAACTTCCCATTGGTCTCTTCCAACATATCCTGCAATAGTGCTCCCTGCGTCTGTTTCCAGTCATTATTACTCTTGGAATAATCTCTACTACTAATATCCTTGGTAGATTGTGCAGATTTTTCTACCAAAGTTACACCGATATCGTAAGTTTCCATCTGCGCTGTATAATTTTCACTATAATAAGTAAGGGCTGCCCTTACGCTGCCTACTGCACTAAAAAGCAATAAAATAAATGCTATCACTGCAAGAAGCAAAGTTCTCTTATTTCCGCTAAAAATACTCTTTCGTTGCTTCATTCTCCTGCATCCCCTTCTCCATTTGCCACACCAATATCCGTTCTTGTATCAACTTTTCTGTTCCAATCTGCGTAGGGATTTCCTGATTCATCGTATAAAACAGGGGTACATTCCTGAATTACAACAATGTCAAAACTTTCCTTTAAATCTTCCGGAACTTCTATTTTTGCCAACAATTCTTTTGTTTCTTCCCCTACTTGCAAAATATCTTTATAATACCAATATCCATCTTCTTTTAACTCCCACCATGGATTATTATTTTCATCTACTTCCTGCGAAAAATTGATAGTATACTGACTTCCACTAAACACCTTAACTCGTACATAACATTCACACTCTCCGGTATTGGAAAGCACAATATGTTTCGTCATATCTTTTACTTTTTCTTCCACTGAAGTACTTGTTCCAAGTGTTATTGTATGTCCTCCTTTTGCTTCTACATATGTCGTAAAATACGCCATAGCTCCTTGAACGCTGCTGCATCCAATCAACACCACAGTTAAAGCTGCAAACCAAAACTTTTTTTGCTTAAATACTTTTTTCAATGTTTCCAGCCTCCTCTACTTGTTGTCTATACTGTTATCTCTTAATTGTGACCACTGCCATCCTTCATCTTCGCTATATTCAAAATGATTCGTCACTCCATATCCAGGTACTAATTCTTCATCATATGTATTGGTGAATTCTACCGTTACAAAATCATCTGCTGCAATTACCACTGTTTTTTCCGGTTCTGTTTCTAGGCGATAACTTGCGCCACTATACACTTCTGTAACTGTTACTGTGGTTCCTGCCGGAATATGCTCCACTAACACTTCTTTACTTCCCGCTTCATCATGTGTAGTAGACACCACATTACTATAAACCGTGTTTCCTTCTGCATCTACTCCTTCAATCTGAAATACAAAACTTACATCTCCGAGAGCTGTATTGTAGGACTTTAGTGTTTTACAGATTTTAATTGCTCCATAACGTGGATTTTGTTCTGGTTTTAAATTGCATATTACATCATAATACCAGCTATCATCTTCCACTTTACCTGTTTGTAAATACAAATTATTTGGCAACATAACTAAGGCTGAACTGAAATGATATTCATGCAAATCTGTAACTGCATCTTCTACCATAACAAGATATAACCCTGTTTTTAACTCTCCTGCGGTTCCCTGTCCGTGTTCTACTGTAATTTCAGCATCCGCAGTTTTCCCCTTTGCTATTGTTTCTGCCTTTTTCATAATCTCTTTCCAATTTTTACTGTCTTGTCCATATTTTTCAAGGTCTAAGCTTTCATATCCTGATACAGATGCACATACCCCATTTTCATCAATTGAGGCAATACGATACACTTTTGCCTCTAATGATACATTTTCCAGTTCTGTACAATACTCACTATTATCTGGTAATTGTAATGTCAAGGAACATTTTTTAGATACCTCCACCTGATTTGCTGCGTATAAATGAGAAAATCGAAAAGCCACTATAGTTAACATCACACCCAATAGTAAGCCTACGACCAGATATCCTTTTTCCTTTTTTACTTTTTTCATTTTTTCTCCCTCCCAGACCTTTTTTCTGATTTTCTATTTCTAATTATTCTTATTCCTAATGCAACTAATACGGATATTGCCACTGCTGTTAATGCATACAGCATATAATAATCTTTCACAGATTGAAGCATGTTGTCACTCATAGTACTGGTCTCATCATCTTCTCCATGATATGCAACACAATGTCCTCGCACTAACAGTCTATGACTATTTACTCCATATGGGGTACAGGTAAATAATGTTACATAATCCTGTCCTTCTTCATTTTTTAGTGCATCCTGTAGTGCCTCGATATCATCTTTTTCTATCATTGGAAATATCTGATCCACTTGATAGGCTAATACCTTATCCAAAATATGGATATAAAATTTATCTCCGCTTTTTAACTGATCAATATCTGTAAATAATTTCGCACTTGGCAGACCACGATGCGCCGCCAGTACACTATGATTTCCCTCTCCTCCAATTGGAAGTCTGGTTCCCATAATATGTCCTGCACCAACCTGTAAAACAGCATCTGATGTTCCATGGTAAATAGGAATCTTTTGTTCTATTTTGGGAATAGATACATACCCCATGATTCCATTATCACCTACATTTAACACTGACCAATATTCGCTTCCTCGCATGTTTTTTTCTTCCTGTGAAAAAACCTCTCCTGAAAATGTGTTTGTTTTTATTTTCTCATTATAATTTTCTGCTTCCTGCCACTGTTTTTCAAAATCTTCTTCCTTCATATCACTAACAACATTTTCATAATCAGCAATAGCTCTACTTTGATGTAATTTATTCCACTGATCTGCAATCGTGGGATACAACATCACGGAGAGACCTATTATAAAAATTATTATAAAAATTACAGTCCACTTATCCTTTTTCATAAACCTCTCCCTAATGTCGTATTATAAAACCAGACTCTTCTACCTGATATATCCTTTACATCAGGTAGAAAGTCTGTTATTATCAGTGCTCAAATTTCATTATTTTTCCTGAGCAGTACGCTTTCTTGAAATCAATATTACTGCTGCACCAATCATTAGAACCGCACCAACGGTATAAAAAATCTTAGTACCAATACCACCGGTAGATGGAAGTTCTGTTCCACTTAAGTTCACAATATTTGTACTTGCTGTACCTTCTGCTAAATTAATTGTGATTTCTGTAATTTCTTTTCCATCTTTATCTACAACAACTAATTTCTTTAACTTTGGATCATTTGAATTGGTATCATATTCTGCCTTTATTGTAAATTCAAAATCATCTGCCTTATTGTATCCAGCCGGTACTGTTGTTTCCACTAATTTATACTGACCTGCATCTAATCCTGCAAATGTAAATTGAGTTACGCCGGTAATTTCATCTTTTACTGCTACATAATCTGCTTTTTTCGCATCATATTTGTATAAAGTAAATCCTGCTCCTTCAAGTGCCTTTCCATCCTTGTCTACTTTGTTTGCAACTAATTTATATGTAAATACAGTTACTTTATCTTCCGGAGTCTCTCCTGTACCATCACCGTATGGGTTATTACTGTATTCCAATTTTGCAGTATTTGGATTTCCTTCATCGCCAATCACTGCATCTTCGTTTAATGTAGCTGTATATTCCACAACAATTTTACTTCCTGCATGTGCCGGAGTAACCTTTAAGTTATCAAATACAACTTTAAATGTTTCACCGTTTTCTAATTCTGCTGCATCTGTTACAACTCTATATCCGTCACTGATTTCTGTTCCATCTACATATACTTTTACATCATTATTAAAAGTAAGTCCCTTTGATAATGTATCGTGGAATGCATAATAATATGTTTCATAATTATCATATTTTGCTTCTACCGTACCTGTTAATTGAAACGGCACCTTATCCCCGATATCATAATCTGCTCCATCCTGCCAATCTGTTACTTCTCCGGTAGAATCATTTTTTTCTTTTACTTTTTTTACTAATTCCGGTTTATCTTCCTTAGTGGTTACATTTATTTCATCATTACCTGCGGTATCTAACATAACCAAAGAATATGTATCTGCATCATTACCTGTTTTTGTTTCTACAATCAGATAATATCCCTGTTCCACACCTGTGAATTTGTCATTGGCTGTTGTATAATCTGCCTCTAAATCTTTCACTTTTCCATACATAGCATCTGCAAACTGACGTGTCTGAGCTGCATCAAAAGAACTAATATAGTCAATAATTTCTCTTTCCTGTGTCTTTCCAGTTACTTCTTTAAGTGCTGATTCATATTTTGCATTTATAGTATATGCAAACTTTCCTTCTCCACCATCTGTAACATTCAGCAATTTATATGCTGCATACTCAGATCCTTGTGCACCTCCACTAATTGTAATGTCTGCTGCAAATGTTGTCATTCCCATTGCTAATACCATAACAAACACTACTAACGTTGCTAATAAACTTTTTTCCTTTTTCATTCTTTTTCTCCTTTTTAATAAGTTATATATTTGATACCTTTTTTCACTATAGTTTTTCTTTTTTCTATATTTCAATCGGTATCCATACAGTAGTGATGCTACCACCATAAGCAGTACACCACCTACAGTATATACATTTGTTCCCATTCCTCCGGTCTTTGGAATTTCCTGCCGGAAGAGACTTTCATTTCTTGCAAGAATGGAAATATCCTTTTCTTTATAATAAGTGAAGGTGTATTCTTCACCAAATGTACTTAACTTTTCTCCTTCTTGCCCTATTCCCAGAAGTTTATATCCTTCTGGCACTTTTTCTTTAATTGTATATTCTGTTCCGTCTTTTAAAACTACCAGCTTACCATCCTTATCTTTCAAATTAGATAATTCTGCATAACCACCCTGACATATGGTAAACTCGCATAATTTTATGTTGGAATGTTCTCCTTTTTGATACAGTTCAAATGTAAATTTCTTGTTTTCATCATATTCCTGTATATTTCCATCTGAATCTACTACCTCTTTTTTTACTACTGGAACTTTCGGAATCATAACTCCTACCTTTGGTGGTTCTGCCTTTAATAAGGTGGTACAACCGTTGGAATGATACTGATATCCAAAACTATTCCATGCAATATCACCCGCTCTGGCTCCTTCCGCTATTTTTCCGTCATACTGTATTACTAATGTCTCATTGGGTGCAAGTTCAAATGCCTCTGACATTTTTACCCTGAATGAGCAATCACCCTTTTCCCACGCTTCATGCCACTGGGTAGAATCTCCCTGGAAATCTTCCTGCGTATAAGATGTTTTTGTGGAAAACTCTATTTTATAATCTTTTTCGTTTACAGCTCTTTGTACTCCTCCACTACTTATTACATAAATGTTAAGTCCACCGGCATATGCAATTGAAAATTCACTTCCACGCTTGTCTTCCTGATTGATAACTCCTGTATCATTTCGCATTGGCATTAAATCAACTATGGTAAATTGTTTGAATGTTTTGCCACTTATATTGCGAATGTTATCTGTGTAGGTAACCATATTTGCATTACCATCATCATCTAATCCTACCGAAATATAATTCTTTTTCTGTGTTCCTTTGGTTGTGTTTGCTTCATTTCCTTTTTCCGTAACACTTTTCCAGGATACAGAAGCATAATCTCCTAAGGCGTTTACTTCTGCCGATGCAGTTACACCAATATATTCTCCCTTATCGTTCTTCTTCAAGTCACCATATTTTGCTCTATTAGCATCAAACTTCTCACTTGGAAGAATTGTTACTGTATTTTTATATACCTGATAGTTCGTCACAAGGTTATTAGTATATACCCGAAGTTTTGCATAGCCCCCTGGCGGAATACTGTATTTTTCCTCTGAAAAGTCAAAGGTAAATGCATTTTCCTCTGAATCATTCTTAATGGTTTTCCAGACCTCCGAGGATACATCGTAAGTATTTAATTTTTTGCCACTGTAATCAAATATTGTCAATTCATATGGAGATTTTATTTTCTTTTCATTTGCCTCCGCTTCGGTAAGCAAATGAAATCCTTCTGTAACCAAATCCTCCACCTGATAATTTTTTAAATCTTTCGTTCCATCATTATGTAACGTAATTTCCCAATGTACCATGGACTCCGGCTGAATATTTGAATTTTCCTCCAACGGCTGTTCCTCTATCTTTCCCGGTATAATATAAGAAACCGCTTCTTTTTCTATTCCGGGTACCGGTAAATTTTCCGGTATAATTGTTACCGATGAAGAAATTATCCTTTTTCCATTTATTATTCCTTCGTCTTTTGATTTTCCATTGTTCTGAATCAAATCATATGGTGTATTTTGGGTATAAATTTCTTCACAATCCTTATATTGTACTGACTTATCTACCAAAAGCTTTGCTGTATTAGTGATAAGTTCTCCTTCTTTCACATCCGGTTTTATCCTGCACAATACTAAAAATGTAATTGCTTGTCCTCCTGAAAGTTCATATCCATCGGAATCTTTTTCAAAGGAAAATGTTACCTTCTTTCCTTCTTGCTTGGATGTAACACTTACTCCCTGTGCAAGTTTGTGCCCGCCATAAAGGTTCAGCCCACTCCAGGCATCTGTGAAAATCTGCGTTGTAAACTGCTCTTTCATATTACGTTTTTCGTTACCGTAATAATCTGCTTTCATTCCGATATATTCCAGACCTTCAGGCAGCTCATCCTCCACAGTATCTACATGTACTGTCTCACTTCCGGTATTTATCACTGTCATGTTATAGATCACATAATTTGTTATATCACTATCATCAATCGGAAACAGTTCCTTATCATACCAATTGGACCACTCTTCGTATCTGTCACTGCTATTTCCAGTGATTTTTCCCTGCTTGATTGCCCAGACACTCTTTTGTAAATCTACACCGCTTCCACTTCCGTAATTGTTATTAATAATTACTTCTGTATCTTTTTGGCCATCAACTTCTACAATAACTCCTGATTTATCGGTAGAATCGGTGACACAATTAGGAGCAAAAGTTCCGTTTACCTTATAAGTTGTGGTCAATACCTTACCCGGAATCGTTGCATTCTCTTCGATTAACGTATAGGTACCCGGTGAAAGATTTTCAAATACATGATGCCATCTTCCATTTCTCCGTGCATTATTAAATTCTCCCAGCTTGACACTCTGGCGTATCTCATTTCCGTCATTATTTTTTCCAATCAAAGTAAATGTAATATTTTTTTGTTCCTCGGTAAGTCCATCTATGTTATACAAAATTTCTCCGTCAAAGTGTTTTTCAATATATATTTCACCTTTCGGTTCACCACCGTACACTGTTACCGATTTACTTATTCCATCTACATATACTGTATTGGTAAATTCTTTTTTTCCTTCTTCCCCTTCCGGTATTGATATCTGAGCCTGATAAGTAATCTTTACTTCTTCTCCCTTACCAAGTTTCCCAATCTTCCATACCAGTATGATGCCTCCATCCCAATTTCTTTTTACCTGGGTCTGCCGTCCATCAATTTCCGTGGAAAAGGTACTGTTCCATGTCTCTATTTTTCCTTCGCTGAAATCTTTCCAGGAAACCTTTCTTGTTGTACCATCGTCTTTTTGTTGTATCAAATCATATCCATATGGAAGCATACCTGCCGGCATCTCATCTACTAATTCTAAATCTTCCTTTTGACTTGGATTCTTTTCGTCATTTTTCATGGTTACAGTATAATCAAACACCGTTCCATCCGGATATACGATACTGGTATCTTGTGCTACCTCCTTATCCACTTTAATTGGATAATCTACTTCACTTTCTTCTGCATCACCAGAATCTGAAGTTGTTACTTCATTTCGAATCACTCTTCCGGATGTTATTTTATCTGTATTCACGGTACACACATATACTAATTTTATTTCTTCATGTGCCTTTAACATTCCTATATTCCAGCTAAGATTCTGTCCATCTTTTGCAAAAGTTACTTCATGCCCATTTGTTAAAAGATTACTTATAGCAACATAGGTACCTGCCTGTGTAATCTGTCTGTTTTCCTTATCAATTACTGCATCAAATTCAACTCCATCCGGTAATGTATCTTTCACCATTTCATCCATTACTGCATCGAAATTCGTATCGTTTTTTACCGTTAGCGTGTATTTGATTTTCTCACCATTGGATACTTTTCCGTCTCCGTTACTGTCTTTTCCCTCTTTTTTTACTTTTATTTCCGCTTTATCATATGTAATTTCCACTTCATTGGAATAATGTTCTTTGTACTGTGCGGTATTTCTAATCACAGAGCCATTCTTAAGTTCCTGCATTTCTTCATCTGTTGCATTTCTCACTGTTACCCAAAAAGAAATTTCATATGTTTTTCCCGGTTGTAATTCCGTTTCATCCGGCACCCAGGAAATTGTATTGGAATTTTTATCATAACTTATTTCCCGAGGCAAATTTCTTATTTGTTCATCTGTCATAGTCAAATACTTAACTAATTGATCTGTTACGGTATAATAATTTCCCTGGTTATCCTTTACCTTAATTGCATTTTCACCGGTATTGGTAATTGATAAAGTATACTGTATGGCATCCCCTGCCTGTACATGTTCTCGATTGGCTGATTTTTCCACAATAAATTCTTCCGGTACAGGAGTAGGCGTTGTGGTAACCTTATCACTTGTCACCGTTCCTTCACTTCCTTTATATGGAACCGGAGTCATTTTTACTTCATTTTCAATTTTATCATGTGCCATCTCCTGTATAGACTTGTCTTTATAACCTTCCTTTAACTCCAGAAGATTTGCATTCATTTTCATTTCTAACGAAATATGTTCCATTTCCGCAGTAAGAACATTTTCACTATTTCTATTGGTATTCGGCACCTGAATTTCATAAACAACTTTATTATTATTTTCTAATTTCAAGCTCTTAATATTAATTTGTTGTTTTTGATTTGTGGGAAAATAAAATATTTTATTTCCGTTTTTGTCTACAATCGCCTCTCCGGAATCATCTACCTTACTTCCCTGTGGGAAAGTAATCCCCTCCGGTAAGGTCAAGGTATCTGTTACATTAACATAATCTGTCCATATCTCACCAAAATTTTCTTTGTTTTGGCTTTCGGCTTCAACTGTATATGTTAATTCTCCCGCTAACTTATTCTTATTGTTTACTAAAATCTGGTTGTTTTTTGCATTATTTACCCATTTTTGTACCGGATTCCATTCATTATTTGCTGTCCAAGTCAATACAACCGGTTCTCCGAATATATCATTTCCGGGACCTTCTAATTTTTGCATCTTTTCTTTGTCTACTTCCAAAGAAAGTGTTTCCTTTTCTCCCATGATTCCATTTTCCGAATTAAACTGTACGGAAAATTCTATGGTTGCACCTGCCGGCTGCTCAAAGCTAATATAATAAATTCCATTTTCTTCTATTAAATGTAATGTTACATTATGCTCTTTATTATTATCATCACGCCATACAACTTCTTTTTTCCCATCGGTTGTAAACCCTGTTATTGTTACACCCTCCGGCAATGCCCCCACCTTTATAAAAACTTCTGCATTTTTTTCCTGCTGATTCGCCTGTGAATAACTAGATACTACTTTTACATATTGTGTTTCTCCCGCCTGCGCATTTCCGCCATTTGTCTGAGCTTCAAAATTTACCACAAGTCTTTCGTTAATATTATCCGTTTCAGAATTGCTCTCACCATTTACTGTTGCTTTTCCAGATTCTTTTTCCTGCAATGCTACCTGAGTCTCCTCATCAGCAGACTGTTCATTCTCCGAAGTACTGTCCGTTTTTCTTAGTAATGCATACCCTAAAACTTCTTCTCCAAAAGCCTTATGTTCCTTTTCTTTTACTGAATAAGTATTATGTTCCTTTTCCCCTTCAATTGTTTGAACATAATACTCGCCTTCACGCTCTTGCACATCTTCTACAATTGCAATTTCTTTTTCCTGATTTCCGCTCTCATCTTCTATCTGCAAAATAACCATTTCGCCTTTTTCAGGCAACATGGTAATAGATGCATCAAAATTAGAAATATACAATTGTTCCTCTTGTAACTTTGCAATCCATTCTTCTATATTTGTTTCCGTTGGAAATACACTTTCCGGTATTCCTGCATAATATAAACTTTCCGAAACCAGTAATGTATTCCACTTATTACAGACATTCTCCTCATTGTCCTGATAGCCTATTTGCATTTTTGCAACAGCAACCAAGTCATTTTCCCACTCGCCTGTAGGTATATATTTTTCACATTCTTGTGTATACTCTTGTCTTGTTTTAAAATCCCCACTACCCTCATAATTTTCTCCATTATATGCCATGCTGGGAATTGTAGCCTGCCCTAACATATTTATTCCTATAATAAAAGCACACACCCTTTGAAATAACCGTGCTTTCTTTTTTCTGTTTTTCCTATCTCTCCAATACAACTGCTTTCCCCTTCCCCTAGTGTAGCCCCAACTTCTTAGTAACCCCTACCAAGAATCATTTTGCTTACTAGATTTATATCTCCATTTTTTAACCACTAAAAAGAACTATAGCAAATCTATTCCCCTTTCTCAAGATTAACCTCGTAAACGTCGACTTAACCCCGTAAACGTCAACATTTGTCTACAGAACGCGGTATTTCCTATTGCACAAAAAAGGCGTTTATTACTTATTTACTACAATAAGCAATAAACGCCTTTTCCTCTCCTTATGTCCATCTTGTGTTCGTTTTTACATACACTCTAACACAATCACTTCGCAGCTTTCAAGTTGCAATTTTTCTCCCACCTGACTTTTTTTCATATTGGATAACGCTACTCTTTTCACTGGATAATTCAGTTTTAATTCCACTGGCTCTGTTCCGAAATTAGCCGCTATCAACATTCTTTTTCCTTCGTCCACACGATAGTATGCCATAACATTGTCTGTATTTTCATACTCCGGAACAAATGTACCATAAGTAAATACTTCTTTATATTCCGGTGATTTTCGCAAAGCAGTCAACTTACGATAATAGTTCAAAACGGAATCCTCGTCTTTTTCCTGACTTTCTACGTTAATTTCCTTATAATTGGAATTTACCTTAAGCCATGGTGTTCCTGTGGTAAATCCTGCATGCTCCTTATCACTCCACTGTACCGGAGTTCTTGCATTATCTCGACTCATTCTTCCGCAAACTTCTAATGCCTCTTTGTCGGAAAGTCCCGCCTCTCGTGCAATATGATACTGGTCTTTGGTACTGATATCGTCATACTCTTCGATGCTATTCCATACAGCATTTTGCATTCCGATTTCCTGTCCCTGATAAATAAACGGAATTCCTCTCAGTAATACGCTTACTGTTCCAAGCATTTTTGTTCCTGCCGGTGTTCTTGCGTATTCCGGTAAAAATCTGGAAACTCCTCTCGGCTCGTCATGGTTTTCAATAATATTTGCTTCAAATCCTGCCTTTTGCACTTCTAACTGTGAATTTACAATGGTTTCTCTCCATTTTTTGAAATCTACTTTTACAGCATCATACCAACCATGCTCTCCATCACTTAAGGAATGAGCACTAAAATCAAAGATTGTTGAAAAATGTCCATCTTCTCCGATAAACTGTGGCAATTCTCCTTCTTTCATATTAAAGACCTCTGCTACGGTAAAAGCGTCATGCTTTTGGAAGGTATTTTTCTTTAAGTCTTCCAAAAATTCTCCTACTCCTTCTACGCTTTCTACCATCTTCCAGCAGCCTGCCATTCCATCCGGACCATCCGGCTCAAAATCCGGAAATTCCAAATTCTTTTTGATATTAATAATGGCATCTATACGAAATCCTGCTAATCCCTTTTCCAGCCACCAGTTCACCATATCATAAAGTTCCTGACGAAGTTTCGGATTTTCCCAATTTAAATCCGGTTGTTCTTTTGCAAACATATGAAGATAATATTTGTTGGTACCCGGAACCGGCTCCCAACAACTTCCTCCGAAATAAGAACGGTAATTGCTTGGAGGATTTCCATTCTTTCCCTCACGGAAGTAAAAGTAATCTGCGTATTCTCCTTCCGGGTCTGCCAATGCCTTTTGAAACCACTCATGCTTATCAGAGCAATGATTGATAACTAAGTCCATGATAATATACATATCACGCTTTTTAGCTTCTGCCAACAACTCATCAAATTCTTCCATAGTTCCGAACTCTTTAGCTATTGCATAATAATCTGCAATGTCATAGCCCTGATCTACAAATGGAGACTTGTAAATAGGAGAAAGCCAGATAATATCAATTCCCAATGCTTTTAAATAATCTAACTTTGAAATAATTCCCCGTAAATCTCCGATTCCATCTCCATTAGTATCCAAAAAACTCTTGGGATAAATCTGATATGCTACTTTATCATGCCACCATTTTCTTTCCATTTTTACGACCTCTCTTTCGCTTTTTCGTTATAATTATTCGTTGTGATATTTTTCTATTTGTATTATACTGCTATTATAAACATGATTTTTTATTTTTTCTTGCAGTATATTTGCCTTTTATGACACAATACTGCTCTTTTGCTTTTTTTATTTTAAAAGGAGGAAAACACATGAAAAAGCTACATTCTCTCGCTTTAGAACAAAAGGAAGATGCGAAACACGGAGAAGCCTTTTTCCCGGTGCAAAAATATATTACTAACTTAAAGCCGGACTATCCCGTAGTAACCACTCATTGGCATGAGGAAGCGGAGTTTACATTAATCACGGAAGGTCAGGCACTCTACCACATTGATCTTGCCGAATATCCGGTAGAAGCAGGTGACCTTTTATTTATTCCCCCTTTGGTGCTCCACTCTATTTCTTTGCAGGAATATCCGAAAATCAGCTCGGAAACCTATGTGTTTCACATGAATTTTCTCGGTGGAAATTCTACTGATATTTGCTCTACCCGTTACTTGACCCCTCTGATGAATCAGGAATTTTCCATGCCTTATCTGATAAAACCGGAACACCCTGCTTATGCTTCTTTGCGAAAGATTTTCAATCAGATAAACTCTTTATACGTAGCGGCTGTTCCCGGATATGAACTTGCCTTGAAGTCCCTATTTTTGCAAACTATTTTTCTATTATTACAGTACAGTAAACGAAATCTTTCTTCTGATACCGGTACTTCTTCCGATAAATTGAAACAAGTATTAGATTATATCGAAGTTCACTATGCTGAAAATATCACAATTTCAGAATTGGCAAAACTGTGCTACTTTAGCGACTACCACTTTATGCGTTTTTTCAAAAAACATATGAATATGACCTGTGTGGAATATATCAATAATCTGCGTTTGGAAAAATCCGTGGAACTGTTTGAACAGGGCAATACTTCTATCTTAGATGTTTCGCTCTCCACCGGTTTTCACAACTTATCTTATTTTCACAAGGTCTTTAAGCGAAAATATCATATGACCCCCAAATCCTTTTTAAAACAATTGGAGTGATTTTCCAAAATTCATAAAAATTGCCATTATATTTTTCTTTTCTTTGCAAATAATAACACCATGATAAGCGACAACATTTTGAAAAGGACATCATTCTTCGGAATGAACCGATTCAGAATGATGCCCTTATCAAAACAAAAAGAAAAATTTGGAGGTGTATCACATGAGTGGATCTAATAACTCTGGTTCTAACACAAGTAAAATGGCAGTACCACAGGCAAAGGAAGCAATGAATCGTTTCAAACAGGAAGTTGCATCTGAAATTGGAGTACCTTTAAAGGAAGGTTACAATGGAGACTTAACTTCTGCTCAGGCTGGTTCTATCGGTGGAGAAATGGTTAAAAAAATGATCATGAAACAGGAACAGCAGATGTCCGGTGGACAGCAGTAAACAGCTGAACGCATAAAAAAGCTTAATGCATAAAAGAAGCAGGTCTTTATGGACTTGCTTCTTTTATGTTTACTTTTTTCCTCTACTTTTTTATAATGGTATTATCACTTTTCAAAGGAGCATACATATGGAAATCGAGCGTAAATTTTTAATTGATACTTTACCGGAAAATCTCTCAGACTATCCCTATCATCAGTTAGAACAGGGATACCTTTGCACAGAACCTGTGGTTCGTATTCGCCGTGAAAATGATGATTACTATCTTACCTACAAATCCAAGGGGCTTATGGTACGGGAAGAATATAATCTGCCATTAACAAAAGAGGCTTACGAACACCTATTGCCTAAAATTGACGGCATTTTAATTTCAAAAAAGCGATATCTCATTCCACTTCTGGAAAATCTCACCATTGAATTGGATATTTTTGAAGGAAAGCTTGCCCCGCTATACCTTGCGGAAGTGGAGTTTGATTCCGAAGAGGCTGCCAATGCATTTATTCCACCGGAATGGTTTGGAAAGGATGTCACTTATTCTTCTGAATATCATAATATTACCCTGAGCCGGAAAAAATTATAAGTTCCGGTCAGGGTAATATTTACTCTGTAACACAAACCTCTGTTGTTCGTTCTGCAATATGTTTTAACTTTTCCAGGGCAAATAAGATAACTCCGCCAAGTAAGAAAAATACAACATGGAATGTCTTCACTCCCATTGCTTCTTGTGGTACATCCAGTGTAGTGGGTCCCATCACAATCGCATATAAGGAACCAAACATCAACCCCAGGATAAAATATATCATAGCAGAACGATGTCTCTCTAATCCTAGTTTTACCAGTTTAATTACCGATAAAATTCCTACAATCACACCGCATCCAAATACAAACAATGCCGGGACGTACTGAAAGTTAAAATGCAAAAATTCTTTAATGCCACTAATAATCGGCACATACAATCCAAAAATCAACAATAGCGTAGAACCGGAAATTCCCGGCAGTACCATGGCTGATATAGCAATCATTGCTACCACGAAAAGATAGATTCCGTTTTTCCAGCTTAACGCTGAAATATCTACGGAACTTCCTGCACCGATATGCTGATTTGAATAAGTAATGGCTACAACTACACCAACTCCAATAAGCGCAAATATGACATTTTTATAATGCCCTATGATACTCTCTTTTTCCTCTCGAAAAATAATAGGAAGAGAAAATATAGTGAGTCCCATAAACAGTGAACACAGTTGATAAATATAAGTATGAAACAGATTTCCGATTACTAACACAGACATGCAAAAACCGATTCCCCATCCACACATTAACTTCACCAGAAAAACAGCCGCCTTCTTTTTCTGTTCTTTATTTCCACTTACCATTGCATCCAAAGAACCTATAAACCGGTCATAAAATCCCATGATAAAAGCAATCGTTCCACCGGAAACTCCCGGTACACTATCTGCCAGGGACATACAAAATCCTTGTATCATTGTCATAATTACTTTCATTTTAAAATAATCCTCCTATGTCATGATTATTTTCATCATATCATAGGAGGCTGTTAAGATTCTGTCCTGAATTGTCTACTTCTGGTACACCGGTGGATTTTTTTCTAAAATATCTCTTACAAATTCTGCTCGCTGGTAGGTCATAAAATCAATGATTTTCACTTCGTTTGCAAATGGTTTTATTGCATTATGTATTTCCTCAAAAATCTTTTTCGCGTTTTCTTCCGGGCAATCTACCACACAAAGATATGCTCTCTCATTATTTTCTTCAATCTTAAGTAAAAAATCTATCCGTTTGATTTGTTCCTGATGTTTTGCATAGGTAAGCATTGCATCTTTTATCAATGTAACTTCCTTTGTTTCTCTTGGAAGTCCCACCATAACCTTAGTGTCTTTCTTGGCTTTCACTTCTTTTACATTGGAGTTTTGTTTGGAACCAAATTCCGCCTGATACCCTTCTGTATTGACAATGTTTTTTATCAAATCTATTGGTAAAAATACCGGTGCTGTTCCAAAGGGATTCAATACCATTCCCGCACTGTTTTTCAACACAAATGCTACGCAGTCTGGAAAACGCAAAATGACTGTTTTGGGCGGATGTTCCTTGGAAAACACATTCTTCCACTTGTGCAATTCTTCCCAATCGGTAAATACCGGAAAAACATCTTTTGTTGCATCCTGTGGATGTTTTAAGGATAAAAATCCCATGGTAGTTCCCTCCCCCATAACACAGGTTCCATTTTCCTGTTTTTGGGGTTCTTTATTCATGTATACCGGTGTAATATAATGTCCATGTGCAATCTGATAAACCAATAGATTAATATACTCCGGTTCCTTATAGAATCTTCCATATTCTCTTGCTAATCCTAAAACATATGGATTTTCTACCGCAGTATCTACATCTACTACCGTCTGTGGTCTTATACTGGTAAGTACTGAAAATCTTGCAATTTGGCTCTTATCTTTTATATCCTTTAACCATATGGCAACCGGCTGATTGGAAGCTTCCTTTACCTTGCCCTGTGGTTTTAATTCCAATCCGCTTACCTCGGTAAGCGTAATTGCATTTCCCGGACACATAATATATGCTGCGTCACCTTCACAAATTGTTCCATGAATGGTTCCTAACACAACAATTCCCTGTTGGTCTTTTAATTGAACTGCATCTTCTACCATATAGGTAAACTTTCTTCCATCATTTGCATAATGGACAGACTGCTGCTCTACGTTCTTTTGTTCCTTCTTTTCGTCCTTTTTTTCTTCTTTCTCGCTTTTTCCAATATTTCTTATTTTATCAAATAAACCCATTTTCTCTACTCTCCTACGTTTTTATATTTTCTTGATGCTATCTTCGATTTCTTTTCCATATACATTTCGATATAAGGCGCGATATTCTTCATATGTAATCTCACAGTTATATGTCAGCACTTCCATTTCTACGCCTCGTACTTCCACATAATAGTCCATTTGCTTCATTCCATTAGACAGATAAAACTTCTTTCTTCTTTTTCTGTCTTCCGCATTTGGTGCCGGTACTCCGGTTCGTTCAATTTCTAAGAAAAAACGTTGCTTTCCATAACGCTCTTGAAGTGCTTTTAATGTTTTAGAACCATTTCCTTTTCCACGACATTCTGTATCAATAGCAAAATAATCCAACAATACCATATCTTCGTATTTTGCAGTAATCGCCTCTCCTCTAAATGCTTCCGGTTCTCTAGCACTATCCTCTGAAATAGCCGCAAGCACTTCTACCGTATTTTGTGCTTCTCTTTCAAGTATCATGGAAAAAGGCTTTTTTTCTTCTTCCGGAAATGCCTCCTCATATAATTGCTCTATTTTGGGTAAATATATTTCTGTTGCACCATTGATTAATTTCATTTTTTAGTTTCGTCCTCCTTGTTATACTTCTACATAATACAGACAAATATCTTCGTATTTTCCATTCTTTAACAGAAATCCCTTTGGTATTGTACCTAAATACTGAAATCCTAAACGTTCATATAAATGTCTTGCATGAATGTTACTTGCCACAACTGCATTAAACTGAAGAATCTTAAATCCATTTTTTCCTGCTTGTAAAATACAATCTTTTACCAGCTTTTCTCCAATATAAAGTCCTCTGCTGGCAGAAGCTACCGCGTAGCTGGCATTTCCAATATGTCCGCATCTTCCGATATTATTGGGATGAAGAATATACAATCCTAAAACATTTCCGGTTTCCACCTCTTCTGCAACTGCACAATAGGTTTTTGATTTGCGAAAAATTCTTTTCCTAAAATCTCATCCAAATAATCCTCCTGCGGAAAAGCACTCCTTCTTCTACCACTTCATTCCAGATGTCTACCATTTTTCCGATATCCTTGGATTGATATTTTCGAATTATAATATTTTCATCCATTTGTTTTCCTTCTTTCTGCTAAATCCTTTTCTAACAAATAATCTTATCATATGTTGCAAGAGTTTGCTATGTTGATTTTATATTCTAGATAAACCTCACTGAAAAACACGGCTCCTTCACTTCAAATACCATCTCTTCACAGTTTCCATTTTTATAAACTTTTCCATCCTTTAATTCATATGTAATTTCTTTCATCTCTTTCTTTTTATCCCCGTAAGGATACCAAAACCATTTTACTTTTTTTGCCTGATGAATTGCAAACTCCTTTGTCGTATTAATAATTTCCGTTGGTTCTAAAACTACTAAGCACTCTTCTTTATCAAAAACTATTTTTAATACATTATTTTCATATGAATATTTTTTTATTCTATGCAAATTATCCATTGGTCTTCCAAACCAATCATTATAAAAACAAAGTGACCCTGTCTCCTTTTTTATTTTCAGCCTTTTCCAATATTTTTTGTCTTTTTTTTGCAATATTTCTTTTCTCACTATCTGGGTTGCCTCTTGCAATGCTTCTGAATATCTTTTCTTTAATTTTATCTTTTTTCTACTAGATTCTATTTGTAGGAAATATTGTTTTTTATTATCTACACAAACAGTTCCTACAACCTCTTCTCCTAAGCATATACAGCATGGCGTTACCGGTCCATATCCATACTCACATTCCGCATAAATACAACTTTTACATTTTGGACAAAATACTATAATATTTGCACTAGGCACATAAGGGACCTTCCAATCACAATACCGACATTCTACTGTTTCCATATTTTACTTTTCACCTATAAAATGATTAACCTTTCTATACTCCTTTATTTAATTAGCGGTATATCTATTTTCCATAGACATACCGCCACTTTTTCATTCTTAATTTTCAAATGCAAGCATATTTCCTAGCGGAATTTCAAATCCAATCGCCTGATACATCTTCAAGTCACAATCTGCGCATCCCACAGTTAGGAAACCTACTCCGCTTGTCTGAAATGCAAACTGAGCCAATTGTCTTGCAATTCCTTGATGTCTGTATGCCGGCTCAATGTAAAAATCCTCAAACACCCCTGCCTTTCCGTATTGAAAGGTGGAGTATGTAACGCATACGGAACAACATCCTACTAATCTTTCTTCGCAAATACATCCATAAAAATATATCTGTTCTGTTTCAATTGCCTGATATAGGCTTTGAAATTCTTCTGTTTTGGGACTATCTTCCCCAATCTCTGCCTTATACGCTGTTTGCAATTTTTTCAATTCTTCAAAATTTTCTGTTATAATTTTCACGAACTTCATTATCGTGTCCTCCATTTTTTATTTGGAGGATTATTTATTGTGCATCCTCCAGTTACACAAAATTGTATTCTTCATAAAAAATCATCCTTTCCGTTCTTTATTTATTACAACGCCTAAGCGATGAATAGCTACTATTTACTTAAACTATTTTATCATAAAACCATTATTATTTTAACCTTTATTTCTTTTTTAATTAAATCAAATTTACAATCCAGGCTACTACTACCGCAACGATTGCAAATGTAGGGATTCCCCGTAAGAAAGCATAGATATGTTTTTGTGGATTTTGATACATTTCTTTTTCGGGTATGAATGAAAAGCGGATTTATTACACTAATTTCATATATAAAAGTGGATACGGATTTCCTTCTCCATCATAATCGGTTCTTTTATATATTGCAAAACCCAAATGCTTATAAAATCCATCTGCCTGAGGATTCTGCTCATTAACAGTAACTTCCTGTATACGATAATTCTGAATAGCGTATTGCATTAGTTCTTTTCCAAGTCCCTTTCCACGCTCTCCCGGAGAAAGAAACAGCATTTCTAAACGATTATTCTCTACGCCCATAAAAGCAACTGGTTCTCCCGACTCCCTTTCAGCAACTATCAAGTGCGCAACTCCATTTAGAGCCTCTGGAACGTATTCCCTAATCTGCTTTATTTCTGTATCAGGCTGGAAAAGATGTGTTGCTCGAACTGACTCTTCCCACACAATCAAAAGTTGTTAATTTCACTCCTTTTTTCTCATCCATATCACAACCGTTCTTTGGGCTTAATTCTGTTCTATTGTATCAATAATGATATCAATTGTATTCCCAACGAAACTGACTTTTCTTTCACTGATAATCTCACCATTTAATGATATTGTGACTACAGCAATTGCAAGTTGATTCTCTTTTGAATAATTTGTATCACCCATTAATGTCTGCCACTGTACATCTATATCGTCTTTTGTTATTTTATCAGTAGTCTTAATTTCATAACTCATATCTTTACAAAATGCAGAATTTGAACTTGAAGCAACTTTAATCCCTGTATCTTCCTGGTATACTTTAATGGTATAGAAAACCTTATCTTCATCTTTTTCAATATATTCTTCATTTGGGGATATCGTACTTTCATAAATTGCTTTAGAATTATCACTATCAGTAGATGGGGTATGTCCATTACTGCATCCAGTTAAAGAAAAAATAAGAATAAGTACCAAAATTCCCTCAAAAAATTTTTTCATACAATTTCTCCTTATACAATTATCCATTTTTCGCTAATTATATCATTTAACATAGTACATATCAATAATATATAATATTGCCTCTAAGATTTTCGCAACCTCGATTCCGCTTCGCTTCATCTCAGTTCGGGCTTGCGCCCTACTGAAAAAGAGAAAATCAGCTTCTAGAAAGTAAACTTTCTGAAAGCTGATTTTCTCTTTTTCTGCACTGCTTGTAGCTTTAAATGTTTTTGACTGTTGCGATATCTACAAGATTAAGTTCTTTATTTTCGTTTGCATGCTCTAAGCTTCGTGCTAATGCATTAGCTGTATCCATTGCTGTGATACAGTAAACACCTGTTTCGATTGCATTTCTACGAATCAAGAATCCGTCTCTTGTCTTATCACGTCCCTGTGTTGGAGTATCAATTACAAGGTCAATCTTATGTCCAAGAATTAAGTCCATTACATTTGGTGATTCCTGAGAAATCTTATTGATTCTCAATGCATCTACTCCATGCTCCTGCAAATATTTTGCTGTACTTCTGGTTGCATATATCTTATATCCCAGTTTTTCAAAACGCTTTGCTACACCTACTGCTTCCGGCTTATCTGCGTCTTTTACTGTCATAATCATCTGCTTATATTTTGGCAACTGTACGCCTGCACCTAAGAATGCTTTATACAGTGCTTCATCAAAGCTCTTTCCAATACCAAGACACTCTCCTGTGGACTTCATTTCCGGTCCAAGGCTGATTTCTGCACCACGCAGTTTTTCAAAGGAGAATACCGGCATCTTAATTGCAATGTAATCTGCCTCTGGTGCAAGTCCTGTTGGGTATCCCATTCCTTTTAAGGTATTTCCAATGATTACCTTCGTTGCAAGATCTACAATTGGAATTCCTGTTACCTTACTGATATATGGTACGGTTCTGGAAGAACGTGGATTTACCTCGATTACATATACTTCTTCGTCCATAGCAATGAACTGAATGTTGATTAAACCTACAACATGAAGTGCTTTTGCCAATCTTCCGGTATAATCTACGATAGTATCTTTTACTTTCTGGCTAATGGTTGGTGCAGGATATACGGATATACTATCTCCGGAATGAACTCCTGTACGCTCGATGTGCTCCATAATACCAGGAATTAAAATATCTTCGCCATCACACACTGCATCTACTTCAATTTCTTTTCCCTGTAAATACTTATCTACCAAAATTGGATGATCCTGTGCAATTCGGTTAATGATTTCCATAAATTCTTCGATTTCCTGATCAGAGTATGCAATCTGCATTCCCTGTCCACCTAATACATAAGAAGGACGAACCAATACCGGATATCCCAAACGATTTGCAACTGCTTTTGCTTCTTCTGCTGTAAATACAGTTCCACCTGCTGCTCTTGGAATCTCTGTCTGCTCTAATATTTTATCAAATAACTCACGGTCTTCTGCCGCATCTACATCTTCTGCCTTTGTTCCTAAAATCGGAACTCCCATCTTCATGAGACTCTCTGTTAATTTGATTGCTGTCTGTCCACCAAACTGAACAACTGCTCCATCCGGTTTTTCTAAACGAACAATGCTTTCCACATCTTCCGGTGTTAATGGCTCAAAATACAACTTATCTGCAATATCAAAGTCGGTAGATACGGTTTCCGGGTTATTATTTACAATAATTGTCTCATAACCTTCTTTTGCAAATGCCCATGTACAGTGTACAGAACAGTAGTCGAACTCGATACCCTGTCCAATACGGATTGGTCCGGAACCAAGTACTAAAACTTTCTTTCTGTCATTGGTTTCTACTGCTTCGTTTTCACTACCAAAGCAGGAATAATAATATGGTGTTTCTGCTGCAAATTCTGCTGCACAGGTATCAACCATCTTATAAGCTGCTGTAATACCGTTTGCATAACGCATATCACGAATTTCTGTCTCGTCTTTTCCTGTCAAACGTGCGATAACATTATCCGGGAATTCAATACGTTTTGCTTCTTTTAATAAATCTACAGTAAGTTCCTCTTTTTCAAGACGCTCTTCCATTTCTACTAAAATAGCAATCTTATCAATAAACCAGTGGTCAATCATGGTAATCGCATGAATCTCGTCATAAGTAACACCCTTACGAAGTGCCTCTGCAATAACCCAGATTCTACGGTCATCTACTACTTCTAACTGTTTTAACACTTCTTCTTTGGAAAGTGCACTGAAATCATAAGATCTCATGCAATCTACATGCTGCTCCAAAGAACGAATTGCCTTCATTAAAGCACCTTCAAAGTTATTACAAATACTCATAACTTCTCCGGTTGCTTTCATCTGAGTAGTTAATGTTCTCTTTGCTGTAATAAACTTATCAAACGGAAGTCTTGGTATCTTAACAACACAATAGTCAAGCATTGGTTCAAAACTTGCATAAGTTTTTCCGGTAATTGCGTTCTTAATCTCATCCAAGGTATATCCTAATGCAATCTTTGCTGCAACCTTAGCAATCGGATATCCGGTGGCTTTACTTGCTAATGCAGAAGAACGGCTTACACGAGGATTTACTTCGATAACACAATATTCAAAGCTGTTTGGATTCAATGCATACTGTACATTACATCCACCGGTAATATTTAATTCAGAAATAATATTAAGTGCGGAAGTACGAAGCATCTGGTACTCTTTATCACTTAATGTCTGGGATGGTGCTACTACAATACTATCTCCGGTATGAACACCAACTGGGTCAATATTTTCCATGTTACATACGGTAATTACATTTCCCGCAGCATCACGCATTACTTCGTATTCGATTTCTTTCCATCCGGCAATACAACGCTCTACCAATACTTCACCAACACGGCTCAAACGCAGTCCGTTTGTTAAAATATCGATTAATTCTGTTTCGTTATGAGCGATACCACCGCCGCTTCCACCTAAGGTATAAGCAGGTCTTAAAACTACCGGATAACCAATGGTATTCGTAAAGGCAATACCGTCTTCTACGTTATGCACAACTAAAGATGGTGCACATGGCTCACCGATTTTTTCCATGGTGTCTTTAAATGCCTGACGGTCTTCTGCCTTAAAGATTGTCTCTGCTGTGGTACCGATTAACTTTACTCCGTTTTTCTCTAAGAATCCGGATTCTGCTAATTCCATACCAAGGTTCAGTCCAGCCTGTCCACCTAAGGTTGGCAATACGCTGTCTGGCTTTTCTTTTAAAATAATCTGCTCCAAGACTTTTGCAGTTAAAGGCTCAATATATACCTTATCTGCAATGTCCTTATCTGTCATAATTGTTGCAGGATTGGAGTTTACCAAAATTACTTCAATGCCTTCTTCCTTTAAAGAACGGCATGCCTGTGTTCCTGCATAGTCAAATTCTGCTGCCTGTCCGATAACAATAGGACCGGAACCGATTACTAATACTTTCTTAATATTTTGATTCTTTGGCATTACTGGTTCCCTCCCATCATATTGATAAATCTGTCAAATAAGTATCCACTATCCTGTGGTCCCGGACATGCCTCCGGATGAAACTGTACGGTAAAAATATTCTTACCTGTATATTTTAATCCTTCGTTGGTTCCATCATTTACATTGATAAACGCCGGAACTGCTACCTTTGGATCAAGATTGTCAGTATCTACTACATATCCGTGATTCTGAGAAGAAATATATACTCTTCCTGTCTCTAAATCCTTAACCGGATGGTTTCCACCACGATGTCCGTATTTCATCTTATGAGTATCTGCTCCGGTTGCTAATGCCATTAACTGATGTCCTAAGCAAATAGCAAAAATCGGAACTTCTGAATCATATAATTTCTTGATTTCTTTTATAATCTCAGTACATTCCTTTGGATCTCCAGGTCCATTACTTAACATAATTCCATCTGGATTCGATGCCAAAATTTCTTCTGCGCTGGTATGTGCCGGATATATCGTCACATCACAACCACGCTGGTTTAAAGAACGGGCAATATTCTTCTTTGCACCCAAGTCTAACAGTGCAACCTTTTTTCCTTTTCCGCTTAACTTGGAAGATTCTTTACATGTTACCTTATCTACAACATTTCCTGTGGTATATTCTTTTAATTTTGGAATAATCTCGTCAATGTTGTAATTTTCATTGGTAGTAATCATACCATTCATCGTTCCCTTTTCACGGAGAATCTTTGTTAATGCTCTTGTATCAATTCCTGCAATTCCAGGAATGTCATGCTTTTTCAAAAAGTCCTGAATGGTTCCTTCACAACGGAAATTGCTTGGCATTCTAGATAATTCTCTTACAATATATCCATCCGGCCATGGCTTTTCAGATTCCATATCCGGTGTGATACCGTAATTTCCAATTAACGGATATGTCATGACTACTGCCTGTCCAGCATAAGATGGGTCTGTTAAGACCTCTAGATAACCCGTCATTGACGTGTTAAAAACGATTTCGCTAATGATTTCTTTTGTAGAACCAATGCTTGTCCCTTCAAACACCGTTCCATCTTCCAATATTAGAAATGCTTTCATTTATTTACCTTGCCCTTTCTATATGAATCTCTTATGTCACCTAATTTTTTACAAAAAAAAAGAGGGATTCTTTTTTTTCATAAGGGTTCTAACATACTTGTTTATTTGTGCTTCTTCCTATTATAAATGTATAGGCGCACACATAGTATGCCTAAATTGTAAAAATTCTACCATAACCAGCATTTTTTTTCAACTGTTTTTTTATACAAAATTCTTCCAATTTTATGCTTTTTTATTGAACTTCGATTCTTCCTGCTCTTTTTCCATATTAAAATACTGCTCTCTGTCGTTGTGGGGAAACAGCTTTTCCATGTAAAGACTTCCCAGTAAATTCTTCACTTTTTCCGTTTTCACCTCTTGAATTGGGAGTTCTTTCATATCCATTTTTCGCAAATTATCCAAAATCTGCTCCATGCTCTCTCTTTTCAGCACCACCGGCTCACCTGTTGGAACTTCTGTTTCTTCCGAAAGATTTTCTTTCACCTCTTTTTTCGTTTCTTCCGGTTTCAACAATTCCTTTGTCTCCGGAATGTTGTACACAAGATTCTGACAAGTCTTGGCAAAACATTCCGGATCATACTTTGCTAAAAAAGTCAAATCATCCATAGTCAGTGACCGCTTATTGTAAATTTTAATATAAATATCTGCAAGACGAATCTTATTTTCCATATCCCATACCCTCCTGTTATTTATAGCATAACACATTTCAGGGCTTTTTTCTATACATACATTCTCCAATAATGTTTTGGGTCCTGATAAGAAGCATTTTCCATTCCATTGGTAGAAATAACAGGTAGTTCTCCTTGTACTTTCACATAAGCAAGACCATTATTGTTTCCGAATAACTCCAGCGTGGAGATTGCACATATACGATCTACCGGATAACTGCAACCGGTATATTTATCTGTGCTGTAACATGTTGCAGAGGATTCAAACAGAAAATAGGTATTGGTTCCGTCACATACAAATTCTTCTGCCATTGGCGGGAATTTGCAGGAATTGTAGTTATAGTATAAATTTCCATCACTGTTAAGGTCTTTTACCACCTGATAAAAATATATATCAGAATGAAAATGTCTTCCCTGAGAGGTAGATACTGCCATATAGGTTTTTCCGTCACATTCCATAAAGGAAACGCCATTTGCAAATCCTGGAATAGAAATTTGTTCCTGTTTTACAAGCTGTAACTCTTCTCCTTCTACAATGTCATAGCTTCGTAAAGTTCCCATTCCACTGGTTCGGTTGGAATAAGTTCCCACCCAAATACGATTGTTATGGTATTCAATAAAGGATGCTACTGCTCCGCAATCTACATTTTGTGTATAATTATCCAAAAAATAACTACCTTTTGATGTATTTACTGCTGTTTCAATTACATCATAATCAATTACACTGCATTTACGAGTGGTGCTTTTTGCAATCCAAACTCGTTCTCCATCGAAAGCAACTCCACCTACATGATTCGCATCCGGAAGTACGATTGTAGTCAACAACTGACGATTTTGAGGATTTTTATTTGACAATACATACATTACAGAATTAGCTCCTGAACTATCATAAGCGGTCACTAACATATAATCCTTTGCCACACAAATTCCCTGTGGTACCATTTGATTGCTGATACTTCCCATAACATCCGTTGCAGCTAATCCGGGAATTGCACTGGAATACTCTTCCTGATACATGCTCTTAAAAGTTCTATAACGGTTTAAAGTTTGTTCAAATTCTTTATTATAACGATAATCTGTACTGGTAATATTATCAACAGAGGCTGTTTGTTCTAAGCGATAAAAAAAGGAAACGACCGCACTGATCCTGCCTCCTGCAAAAAGGAGCCACCATGCCGCCGTTATTACTGTTAAAACTACACTATATTTTAAAAATGTTGCTGTATTTTTTCTCATATGCTGTCGCCACCTTTGCTGTTAGTTTTGTACAATTACTTTTCTTGTAATTATAGTATAACCAACTTTTGTTTAGACAGCATTAACAAAAAATGTACATTTTGTTAACATTCTTTGTTAATTTAATCCAATTTTATCCATTTTTTCACAAATAGCCTTTACTAATACCTCTTCTGACGGCATTCTGCCTGTCCCCTTGTCTCCATTTGCTAATATTCCATCTTCCGGAGCTATTATATCATAACCAAATTTTTCTAATTTTTGCACATTTTCCTGCACGATTGAATTATGGTACATGTTATGATTCATAGACGGTGCCACAAGTTTCGGACAATTACATGCCATTACGGTTGTTGTGAGCATATCATCTGCGATGCCATTGGCAATTTTTCCAATGATATTAGCTGTTGCCGGAGCTATTAGTACAATATCTGCCTGTTTTGCAAGGGAAACATGTTCTACAGAAAATTCAAAATTTCGGTCAAAAGTATCAATTAAACATTTATTTCCTGTTAATGTTTCAAAGGTAATTGCTGTTGCAAAATTCGTTGCATTTTCTGTCATAAGTACATGCACATTGCAATTTAATTTTTTTAACATGCTGGCTACATTTGGCATTTTATAGGCAGCAATTCCTCCTGATACTGCAAGTAATACGGTTTTTCCCTGTAACATAAGTTTCCCTTACCTTTCTGTATTTATCCTTTACATGGAAATTTGTCCATGTTTTTCATATGTAGTTACTTTTTTTATTTTATTTTCTTCATCTACAAATACTACCTGCGGATGAAATTGTGCTGCTTCTTCCGGTGTCATCTGTGCATATGCCATGATAATCACATGGTCGCCTGTTAACACCTGTCTTGCCGCTGCACCATTTAAACATATCATACCACTTCCCGGCTCTCCTGCAATAGTATATGTTTCAAATCTGTTTCCATTTTCTACATCTACGATCTGAACATTTTCATATTCCATAATTCCCGCCGCAGCCATAAGCTCCGGATCTACGGTAATACTTCCTACATAATTTAATTCCGCCTGCTTTACGATTGCACGGTGGATTTTTCCTTTTAACATTTTTAAGTACATTTTTTATTCCTTTCTAAATAAGCTGGATTTCGCTCTGCTCTATCTTTTTTAACTTTTTACTTCTGTTGTTCTAGATATGTTCTAGGCAGTTACAAAGTTATCAATTAATCTTGTTTTTCCGATATATACTGCTGTTGCTACTAAACATGGTACGTCTATGGTCTGTACCGGCTCTAAATTCTCGTTATCTACGATTTCGACATAATCTACCTTTGCCAATGGTTCTGTTTCCATATTTTTAATGATAGCTTCTCGTACTTTTGCTGCATCCTTTTCTCCTGCTTCTATCATTTCTTTTCCAAGTGTGAGAGACTTATTTAAAATCAATGCTGCTTTTCGTTCTTCATCGCTTAAGTAAGTATTTCTGGAACTTAATGCAAGTCCATCTGCCTCTCTTACGATTGGACATCCTACCACTGTAATATCAAAGTTTAAATCACGCACCATACGCTTAATCACTGCTAACTGCTGTGCATCTTTTTGTCCAAAGTATGCTCTGTCCGGTGTTACAATATTGAATAATTTAGAAACTACTGTACAAACACCTGAAAAATGTACCGGTCTTGTTTTTCCACAAAGTCCTTTGGTTAATTTATCCATATCCACAAAGGTACATTTATCCGGATAATACATTTCTTCCGGTTCCGGATGGAAAATAATGTCTGCCCCTGCTGCTTCACAAAGTGCTGCGTCTCTTTCAATATCTCTTGGATAACTGGATAAGTCTTCGTTTGCCCCAAACTGTGTTGGATTTACAAAATCACTTACTACTACTTTATCATTTTCCGCTACCGCTTTTACAATTAAGCTCTTATGTCCGTCATGAAGATATCCCATGGTTGGCACTAATCCAACGGTAAGTCCTTCTCTCTTCCATCCTTTTATAATTGGTCGTAATTCTTCTATGGTTGTTATAATTTTCATGTTTTCTTTCTCCTATACCTTGAAATTTCTCATATCCTGTCCGAGACTATACTAAATTTGCTTTTTACATTTAGTACAGTTTTTCGATTACTTCATCATCTATTTTAAAAGTATGCTCCGCTGCCGGGAATGTCCCATTTTTTACTTCTTCACTATATGCTGCAAATGCTGCCTTCATCTGCTCTCCAATCTGTGCAAAATGTTTTACAAACTTCGGTTTGAAGTCACTAAACATTGCCAGCATATCCTGATATACTAATACCTGTCCATCGCATCCTGCACCGGCTCCGATTCCAATGGTTGGAATTCTTAATTTCTTACTGATTAATTCTGCTAATTTTGCAGGTACACACTCTAACACAACAGCTACTGCACCGGCTTCTTCTACTGCCAACGCATCTTCTAATAATTTTTTTGCTGCTTCTTCTGATTTTCCCTGCACTTTAAATCCGCCAAAGGCATTTAAGGACTGTGGGGTTAATCCCAAGTGTGACACAACCGGAATAGAAGCATTGGTAATTGCTCTGATATGCTCTGCTACTTCTTTACCACCTTCTAATTTTACTGCCTGTGCACGTCCTTCTTTCATCAATCTTCCTGCATTTACTACTGCATCATATACGGATGTCTGATAAGACATAAATGGCATATCCGCTACAACAAATGTATTTTTTGCACCTCTTGCTACTGCGGCAGTATGATGAATCATATCTTCCATGGTAACAGATAAGGTATCTTCGTATCCTAATACTACCATTCCTAAAGAATCTCCTACCAAAATCATATTGATTCCTGCTTCGTCTATCAGTTTTGCGGTAGAATAGTCATACGCAGTAAGCATGGTAAGTTTTTCTCCATTTTCTTTTGCCTGTTGAATTGTAACTACTGTGTTTTTCATTTTTCCTCCAATTTTCACTTACTTCCTCTTAACATCTTCCTGAAATAGCTGTTGCATCTTGTGATAATCGCATTTGGGATTTTTCTCCTTAGCAACTTCTAACACTAATTTTCCATTTGCCTGATATGCCTGATTCCACAAAGCGTTATTCTCTAACGCTGCAAGATGTTTTTTCACCGTTTCTAAGTCATTTCGCTCGATTGGACCTGTTAAGGCTTCCTTACATCCATTGAAAAAAATACTGTTTACACTGTTTTTTACCAATGGCTCTAACATCTCATATGCCGTTTTCTCCGCAATTCCAGTTTCTTTTAACAATTCAATTGCCATCCATAAAAGTCCTGTCAACTGATTGCTAGCTACACTGGCTGCTGCATGGTACTTTCCCTTTGTCTCAGTTGGAATTGACACCACCTGATTCGGCAATATTGCAAATAATTCCTGCATACGGCTCAACGCTTTGGAATCTCCCTCTACGGTAAACAATGCTTCTGTTAAGTTCTGGTAAGCTGTGAATTTATTACTGAACGCATAAATTGGATGGATAGAACAAGCCACAACGCCTGCGCTCTCCTTATTTGAAAAAATATCACTTGATAATGAGCCACTAAGGTGGCAGATGACTTTGCCCTTCACATTCTTTGCCGCAATGCAATCCCATACGTTTTTTATTGCTCCATCACTCGTAGTAATAAAAAGGGTATCGCTTACTTCAATCAGTGAGTCTAAATCCTTAAAATAATTTGTGTTGCAAAACTGTGCCGCTTCTTTCGCATGTTCTATGGTTCTACTATAGAATCCCTGTATTTTCCCACCATGAGCGATAATATACTTGCCCATGGTAGTACCTACTCGTCCGGCACCTATAATTCCTATGTTAATATGTATTCGCCTCCATTTCATTCTTCTACATTACTGCATGAATCAAAAGGGATGGCACTATCAAAATGATACAGTTTCTTTCCAGAATACCGTTCGTTAATAAATTAACACATATGGGAATTTTTTACAACCCATTTTTGAATACCTATATTTTAATACAAAAAAATAGTGATTCCCTCAATCCCTCTTACAATTCTTCCTCTACTGCTTCCTCCATCAAACGCATTCCCGCAGTTGCCGACACAGGAAGGGAGAATACAATGGCTTTTGCCTTGCTTTCTAAACCTGCTTTTTCCATAATTGCTTTCATAATTTCTTTTTTTTGTTCGCTTTTTACTACGATAAAGACCATTTCCTTTTCTGCTACCAGGGTAACACCAAGGAATTTCTCTGCTTTTTCTGTTCCGGTTCCCTTGGCATGAATTACCGTTCCTCCTGCTGCATGCACCTGACGAGCTGCATCCATAACAAGTTCTGTATATCCCTGATTTGCGATTGCAACTAAAAGTTCATATTTTGTTTCCTTCAATGTGGATTCCTCCTCTTTTACAAATTTTTGTCCACTTAGCAGATAATTCAGTGCCTTTTTTCCGCCAATACTACTTAATGGCACTAAAAACGCAATTCCCATTCCCGGTAAATCAATCTGCATTTTCTGTTGCAAATCATACTTTACTTCTCGCCACTTTTCATTGGTAACAACATGAAATAATACACTTTTTTCCGTTCCTTCTAAGCCAAAATAATCTAAGATTTCACTGGCTGCTGTTCCCATTCCTACGGTAACACCGGAAACATCCAGTCCTTTTTCTTTATAAAAATGTACAAACTTTTTTGTAAGATTACGATTGGTAATCGTAACCATCATATGAAGCTGACTCATATTTTATATCCTTTCTGCTACAATTCAATAATTGCATCTTCATCCATATTGGCATAAGCATCTTCCACTGGGGAAACATCCTGTCTGTGCTCTTTGATTTTATAAATCATGCCTAATATCTGAATGGTAATAAGAGGGGTCATGGCTACCATTGCTACCACACCAAAGGCATCTGTTACCATATCTCCACCTACTGCCATACAAGCCCCTTGTGCCATTGGCAGTAAAAATGTTGCTGTCATAGGTCCGGACGCAACTCCACCGGAGTCAAATGCAATGGCAGTAAATATTTTCGGTACAAAAAAAGATAATCCAATGGCAATGGCATATCCCGGTATCAGGAAATAAAGTACCGGTATTCCCCAAAGAATACGCACCATGGATAAACCTATGGAAACTGCCACACCAATGGAAAGGCTAAGACCCATAGCACTTGCCGGAATTGCTCCGTCTGTGATTTCCTCTACCTGATGATTTAACACATAAACTGCCGGTTCTGCTTTTACAATAAAATATCCCATCACCGCACCAATGGGTATAATAATCCAGCGATAATCTAAGGAGGCAAGTGTCTGTCCCAGGTAATTTCCAGATGGGATAAATCCCACATTAGCTCCTGTTAAAAACAGTACCAACCCAATATATGTATACACTAACCCGATTACAATCTTCGTAAGCGTTTTTCCTGATAATTTTAAGGAAAATATCTGAAACAATCCGAAAAATACCACAATTGGAAGCAACGAAACTGCAATCTCTTTCATATATGCAGGCAATTCTGTGCCAAATAACTTCCACAGCTCTACGGAATCATTTATTTCCGGAATGGCTGCCAGACTATAATCACTTCCGGTTGGATGGTATATCATTCCCAATATTAATACCGCTAAAATCGGTCCGATAGAACAAAGTGCTACCAATCCAAAACTATCGTTTGCAGCATGGTGGTCATTACGAATAGAAGATATACCAATTCCGAGAGCCATAATAAACGGTACTGTCATAGGTCCGGTAGTAACTCCGCCAGAGTCAAATGCTACTCCTCGAAAACTCTCAGGAACTAAAAATACCAATCCGAACACAATAGCATAGAAAAATACCAGAAGCGGAGGAAGAGCAACCCCTAACAGCATACGAAGAAATGCGATTACCAGGAAAAATCCAACTCCGGCTGCCACTGCTAAAATCAAAGTGACATTTGGTACAGACGGAACCTGTTGCGCTAACACCTGCAAATCCGGCTCCGAAATGGTAACGATAAATCCAAGAATAAAAGATAATACAATGATTACAATAATATTTTTACTTTTTGTCATACTGGTTCCAAGACGTTCTCCCATTGGGGTCATGGACATTTCCGCACCTAGTGTAAAAAACATCATACCAATAATCAAAAATACTGCTCCTACCAGAAAACTCAGAAGAATACTTGGTGTAATAGGTGCAATGGTAAAACTTAACACCAGTACAATTCCTATAATCGGCAACACTGCCCGCAATGATTCTTCTAATTTCTTTTTTAATTTTCCTGTGTATTTTCCCAAACAATCGCCTCTTTCCTGTTTACATAATATTTGCTTTTTATTGTAACATAGGACTTCTCCCAAGGGCAAAGTCTTTTTTAATTTTAGCGTTTTATTAGCACTATAGAACAAATCGTTACCCGCTAGACTCTTTGGCATCCAACATAGCAATGTTACTTATGACTAATCAGCACTTTAACATAGTATTTCTTATGACACAAAAACCTCCTTACCTTGGCACCCTTGCCAACATAAAGAGGTTTTCTTTTCTTATTTTTTCTATTTTATTCTATTCTAAAAATTATGGCTCAATTTTTTCGATTCCACCCATGTATGGTCGCAATGCTTCTGGAATTCTTACGCTTCCGTCTGCCCGCAAATTATTTTCTAAGAATGCAATTAACATACGAGGTGGAGCTACTACGGTATTATTCAAAGTATGTGCAAAATATTTTCCGTCTTTTCCGTTTACACGAATCTTTAAACGACGTGCCTGTGCATCGCCTAAGTTAGAACAACTACCTACTTCAAAGTATTTCTTCTGTCTTGGAGACCATGCTTCTACATCCACAGATTTTACTTTAAGGTCTGCTAAATCTCCAGAACAACATTCCAGTGTACGAACCGGGATATCCAAAGAACGGAACAAATCTACGGTATTCTGCCACAACTTGTCAAACCATGCTTTAGAATCTTCTGGCTTACAAACTACAATCATTTCCTGCTTTTCAAACTGGTGAATACGGTAAACACCACGTTCTTCTATACCATGTGCTCCCTTTTCTTTACGGAAACATGGAGAATAACTTGTCAATGTCTGTGGCAACTGATCTTCATTTAAAATAGTATCAATAAATTTACCAATCATGGAATGTTCACTGGTTCCGATTAAGTACAAATCTTCTCCTTCGATTTTGTACATCATTTCGTCCATTTCTTTAAAGCTCATAACACCGCTTACTACGTTACTACGAATCATAAAAGGTGGTACACAATAAGTAAATCCACGGTTAATCATAAAGTCTCTTGCATAGGAAATAACTGCGGAATGGATTCTTGCAATATCTCCCATCAAATAATAAAATCCATTTCCTGCTACTTTTCTTGCACTGTCTAAATCTAAACCATGGAAGCTTTCCATAATTTCTGCATGATATGGAATTTCAAAATCAGGTACAACCGGCTCTCCAAACTTCTGAACTTCTACGTTTTCGCTGTCATCCTTTCCGATTGGAACAGATGGATCAATGATGTTTGGAATTGTCATCATAATCTTAGTAACTTTTTCCTGTAATTCTGTTTCCTTTTTTTCTAATTCATCTAAACGTTCTGCACTTGCATTTACCTGTGCTTTTACAGCTTCTGCTTCATCCTTTTTTCCCTGTCCCATCAAAGCACCAATCTGCTTAGACAGTTTTTTACGGTCTGCACGCAAAGCGTCTGCTTCCTGCTGTGTCTTTCTTGCCTGTGCATCTAATTCAATTACTTCATCTACCAATGGAAGTTTGCTATCCTGAAACTTATTACGAATGTTCTGTTTTACTACTTCTGGATTTTCTCTTAAAAATTTTAAATCTATCATGATTTTCCTCCTAAAATATAAAATGCCCTCGCCTCATGCACAAATATCCATGCATGGGACGAAGGCTTATGCTCCGCGTTGCCACCCAAATTGCCGCTCTTGCGACCTCTCTAATAGTATGATAAGGAATACTACTCCGTGGTTCTCACCACTGACTCTGAAAGTGGAAAGATTGTATCCCGTACCGATTCACACCAACCATCGGCTCTCTGTCACAGCATTGCAATCATAGCTTTCGTCATTGTCAAATTCTTTTCACATTATACTATTATTATTTTGAAAATGCAAGCTCCTTATGCCAGAACTCTATCAAAATTTTCCTATTCGTGTCGCAATGCATCAATTGGATTGAGATTTGCCGCCTTATAAGATGGAAGCAAACCAAAAATAATTCCGATTACCATAGAGAACACAACCGCCACAATGGCTGCCGGAACACTAATGGCAACTTTTGTTTCCATTACTTTGGAAATTACTTCTGCTAAAATAATTCCCACTACAACGCCAAGTATACCACCCATACTGGTTAATACTGCTGCCTCTGTTAAGAACTGTCCTAAAATCTTTCCTTTTCTGGCTCCGATTGCCTTTTTCAAACCAATTTCCTGGGTACGCTCTGTTACAGATACCAGCATGATATTCATAACGCCGATACCACCTACTAAAAGAGAAATTCCTGCAATCCAGATTAACATGGTATTGGTAGACTGGCTTAATTCCTGAATTTCCTTTGCCTGCTCTAACAGATTGACTGCCTTATATTTTAAGGTATCGTCCTGCACGGTAAGGTTCGCATTCAATATATCTGCCGCTTCTTTTCCCGCTGCTGTCATATTATCTGTACTATCCAGCTTCAATACCAATGTCTGCGGTTCATCATAGGAATAAATTACCGGCCATGTGGTATTTGGTACATATACGGAACCGCTGCTATCCTGTGCATACATATAATAATCATCCATAGAGTTGATTACCGGTTCAAACTTTGAAGATTTTTCTACCACACCAACTACCACATATGGCTCCTGTTGAATTTCAATGGTTTTTCCTACCGGATTTTCTCCTTGAAAGAGTGTCTCTGCTGAATCGGTATCTAAAATTGCTACTTTTCGCAGTTTGCTATAATCGGAATCTGCAAAATTTCTTCCACTTTTTACTTTATAATTACAGGTAGAAAAATAATTGTTGTCAATTCCATATATTTTTCCACCAGATAATCCTGTGTTCTGATGATATACTGTGTTATATCCTTCTCTATAAGTATATAAAGAAGCATTTTTTACATGATCCAAATCTACCATCTGCTGTCTTACTTCTTCTGAAATCACCGGAACTCCATCTGGTATTCCGTTATATTCCATTTCGTAAGCATTATCACCTTGATTTAACTGTACGGTCACTGTATTGTCACCTGAGCCTACCAGATTTTCTTTAATCTGCTCATTGGTTCCTTTGATAGTTGAAACAATTGCAATAATTGCTGCTATACCAATAATGATTCCCAACATGGTAAGAAAGGAACGCATTTTATGTGACCAGATGCCCTGAAAGGACAATCTTATATTTTCTAACATACTGTTTCCTCCTTAATACATTATTCCACCGGAAGACTCTTTTACTTTTACGCCTTCCTTTGCATTTTTTCCATATGGGAATGCTATTTTATCATCCAGACTAAGACCTGATACAATCTCTACCGCCTGACCCCAAAGAGTTTTTCCCGTTACTACATACTGCTTTACTAAGCGGTCATTCTTACCCGCTTTCCATACATATGACTTTCCATCTTCCTGGCGCACATAAGCTTTTTCTAAATAAATACTATTTGAAGAATCTTCATTGCTTGACATGGTAAGTTCCACAGATTCCCCATTTTTTAATCCGTCAGTATCTTCAATATAAGCAGTATATGGATAGTAAGATACATTTGGATTACCATCTCCACTCCATGCATTACTGTTTTCTTCCGGATATGTGGATATTTCTGTAATAGTTGCTTCAAAGCTCATTCCGCTTTCCCATGAATTTGCATAAACGTTCTGTCCTACTGATATGTCATTTAACATCAATTCACTTAACGCACCTTTTACATACAAACCTTCCGAACTGCTCACAGTCAAGAATGCACTACCATCTGTTGGTGGATTATCTTTATCTCCTACTTTTTTTACTACACCATTTACGGTTGCTGTTACTGTTCCGTTTTCTGCAATTTTTTTCATTTGTTCTAATTCCAGTTCCGCTTTTCGTTTGTTTAAATCAAGCTCTCGGATTTCTTTTTCCTTGTCTGAAATCAGCTTTGCTAATTCTTTTGCAGTATATCCTTGTGGAGCTTGTGGTTCCGGTGTACTTACCTCCGGTTCTGTTACAACCGCTTCATCATCCATCGTATCTTCTATTTGTGACTGGGTACTTACTGCCCATTTGGAGTCTTCTGCCATCTTCGGTAAACCATTTGCTCCGCTTATGCTCCAAGATGTAATCAATTCCCCATCAAACGTATTATTCTGATGAATCTCAAATATCACAAACTTTGGATTAGTTGCATCTTCAGATAAACTATTCAAATATTCACCTAATACATAACAATCCGGTGTACACAAAAATACATATGGGTCATTTACTGTTCCGCTTCCCTTATTCGGTACTGCATTTAATGAAATATAATTGTAAGCATCCCCTGTCTTCTCCGCTACTTCCGGTGTATCCGGTACTGTTGGTGTATCCGGTACTGCCGGCGTACTTGGTGTTGTGGATGTTTCCGGAATCGGAGTTGTTTTTTTCAATTTTTCCAATTCTTTTTGTGCCGCTTCAAGCTTACTTGTATCGGTGTCTATATCCAGTTGTTTCATTTCTAACTGCAAATTCGACAAGGTCATATCATAAGAAATCAACGGATCTCCTACGGAAACCGTCTGTCCTTCTGTTACCAATACTTCCTTAACGGTCTGGTTATCTAACAAATATACATCTTGTGACAAATCATTTGTTACTTCCCCATAGCTGCTCATTTCATTTCCACTATATCCCCAGTTCAAATCAGAAACAGATTGAACCTCTATGGTTGTATTTTCTGATTGATACCAGCGATATGCAAAAATTCCACCTACAACCAGTGCAATTACCACGATAATGGAAACTACTATAATAATTATCTTTTTCTTACTCATCGGCTGCCTCCTCACTGCCCTCTTCTGTAATCACACCGTCTATAATGTGTACAATACGCTTTGCATTTGAGGCAATCTTTCTATCATGGGTTATCATTACGATGGTAACCCCTTCTTCATTGAGTTTGTCAAAAAGTTCCATAATCTGTTGACCTGATTTGGAATCCAATGCTCCCGTTGGCTCATCTGCCAAAAGAATCTTTGGATTGTTTACCATGGCTCTTGCAATGGCAACACGCTGTTTTTGTCCACCTGATAACTGAGTTGGTTTAAAATCCACACGTTCTCCCAATCCAACTCGTTCCAATGCAGCAGCAGCACGTTCTCTTCGCTCTTTTTTCTTTATGCCGGCATAACTTAATGGAAGTGCTACATTTTCAATTGCAGACTGACGTGGTAACAAATGAAAACTCTGAAAAACAAATCCGATTCTTCTAAGACGCAGGTCTGACATCTCTTTATCTTTATATTTCAATACGTCTTCTCCTGCTAATTCATAGGTTCCGGATGTTGGTCTGTCTAAACAACCAATAATATTCATCAAAGTTGTTTTTCCTGAACCGGATGGTCCCATAATTGCCACATATTCTCCTTCTTCTACTTGGAGGGAAACATCCTTGAGTACCGGAACTACAAGCTTATCCTGCTGATAATCTTTATAAATATTCTGTAAATTCAATATCATTCTGCTCATCCCTCCGGTTCTTCTGCCGGGTTCGCAGACTGACTACTCTCACTATCAGTTGCATCTTTTCCTTCCGGCATAGCCTCTCCATCTTCACTCATTCCATCCTCCGGCACGCTTCCTCCGTCTTCGCTCATTCCGTCCTCTGGCATAGTTTCTTCTTCATTTACACCACTTTCTCCCTCTTGATTATAAAGCGGGGAAGAATAATCTACTTCTGATGCATCGGTTACCGTAGAAACACCTTCATATAATCCATCCATTGGATATGCAATGTAATCATCTTGGGAAAGTCCCGATTTAATTTCGTACTCACCTAATGCTTCATCATATTCCCCTAATTTTACTTTGCGTTTCTCTAATTTATCCTTTTTGTTTGCCACCCAGACATATGGTTCATCTCCACTCTGGTCAAGATAACCTTCAAATAACCAGATTCCATCTTTTTTCTCTGTTTGACCTTCGTCTAATTCTACATAGACATGCTGTCCTAAAATCAATCCATCGGTAGTATTTAAGGAAACATAAAATGGATATTTACTGGAAGTCTGACCGGAGCTGCTACTATCCATATACATATTGTTGTTATTGCTGGTTTCCTGATTCTCCAAATCCACTTTGCTAATAGTTCCGGTCCATGTCTGATTTTCATCTACTCTGGAACGTATAATGACACTCTGTCCTTCACTTAAGGCTCCAATGTTCTGTTCGCTTATGGTTCCTTTGATTCTGTAATCTCCCGTTGCCAGAATTGTCATATACGCTGCTGTATTTCCATTTGAATCTACTTCTTTTTCATTGATTGACTTTACTACTCCTGCAATCTGGCTGGTCACAGTAGCATTATTGATTGCATCCTGTTTCTTTTGTATTTCAATTTTTTTACTTTCGATATTGTATTGTGACTGTTTGATGTTATTTTGTAATCCCTGAACCTGAGTTGTGTAATTAAATTTTTCATCCTCCGGTGCTGTGTTTTTTTCATCATTCAGCTGTTTAATCTGTGCCTGATAATTGGTAATGTCGTTTTGAAGTCCCTCTACTTCTAACTTTGTCTGTTCTATTTCTGACTCTAATGTTTCCGTATCATATACAAACAAAGGTGTTCCTACTTCTACTGCATCCCCTTCTTTTACATAAACTTCTTTTACCGTCTTCTCACTGTTTTTATTTACTTCCCATGTTTCCTGAGGCTCTACTACTCCAGAATATCGATTCTGCGCCCCTGTATTTGCAGATACTAATGTCGCTACAGATTCCACATATACTTTATCTGCACTACTTCCTCCCGCATTGTTTCCTTTTAAGAAATACCATAGTCCACCCCCTGCCGCAGCTGCAACCACTACAACTGCTGCAATGATAATTCCTACTTTCTTTTTGTTCATCGTTCTCCTCCTGATATTTTAATAAAAAAGAGTTCCCTTGTCAGACTCTTTCGCACCCGAGCGGTGTCGCTCACGACTAATTTCATCTCCGCATAGAAAAAATGGCTACAACGCTCAATTGCCTTATAGCCATTCTACCATGGAAAGTTTATAAACTTCATGGAAGTTTCTTAATTTTTCCTTAATCTTAAACTAATGGATATTTTTCTGTTAATTCCTTTACCATTGCTTTTACTTCATCCGCTGCTGCTTCGCCTTCTTTAATCATTCTTGCGATGCATTCTGCAACCTTATCCATATCCTCTGTATTAAATCCTCTGGAGGTAACTGCCGGTGTTCCAAGACGAATACCACTGGTTACAAACGGAGACTTTGGATCATTTGGAATTGTATTCTTATTAGAAGTAATGTTTACGGAATCTAATAATTTTTCTACTGCTTTTCCTGTTAAATCAAATGGTGTCAAATCTACTAACATTAAATGATTGTCTGTTCCACCGGAAACAATCTTAATGCCACGATTCATAAGACCTTTGCATAATGCCTGTGCATTATCAATGATATTTTTCTGATATACTTTAAAACTATCATCCAATGCTTCTTTAAAGCAAACTGCCTTTCCTGCAATAACATGCATCAGAGGACCACCCTGAATTCCCGGGAAAATTGCTTTATTGAAATTGAACTTATCTGCGATTTCCTGACTGGAAAGAATCATTCCACCTCTTGGTCCACGCAATGTCTTATGTGTAGTTGTGGTAGTAACATGTGCATATGGAACTGGGCTTGGATGAAGTCCTGCTGCTACCAATCCTGCAATATGAGCCATATCTACCATTAAGTATGCTCCTACTTCGTCTGCGATTTCACGGAATCTCTTGAAATCAATGGTTCTTGCATAAGCACTTGCACCTGCAATAATAAGTTTTGGCTTACACTCTAATGCAATTTCTCTTACTTTGTCATAATCGATAAAGCCTTCATCATTTACACCATAAGGTACAACATGAAAATAAGTTCCTGAAAAGTTTACCGGACTTCCGTGTGTTAAATGTCCGCCATGGTCTAAGTTCATTCCCATCATGGTATCTCCTGGCTTTAACATAGCAAACTGCACTGCCATATTTGCCTGTGCCCCGGAATGTGGCTGTACATTGACATACTCACAACCAAATAATTCCTTTGCACGTTCAATTGCCAGGTTTTCTACTACGTCTACACATTCACATCCGCCATAGTATCTTTTTCCCGGATATCCTTCTGCATACTTATTTGTCAAAGGGCTTCCCATTGCTGCCATAACAGCCTTACTTACCCAGTTTTCTGATGCAATCAACTCAATGTGACTGTTCTGTCTTTCCATCTCATCTGTAATTGCCTGTGCTATCTGTGGATCTACATTTTTTACTTCATCAAATGCGTACATATCTTCCTATCCTTCCTCTTTTTATTCTCAACTGACTTATTTGTCAGTCATTCATTCTTGTTACGTTTATGATATTCTTTTGTTTTTTGAATGTCAATAAACATTTTTAAGTATTCCAACTACTACTTGCAGTATCAATATTGCCGGCATTCCCAGCACAAAATACCAGTGTTTTGTCTTATGATGAAACACATACATTCCTGCCCATGTACCAATACTTCCTAACAAAACCGCTACCAAAAATAATGTTTTTTCCGGTATTCTCCATTCATGTTTTCTGGCTCTTTTCTTATCAATTCCCATAAGTGCAAAACCAATCACGTTAATCACGATGACATATAGCAGGAATATTTTCTCTAAGGTACTCATTTTTCTATTCTTCTCCCAGTTTCATAGCAACCACAATTCCTACTGCTAATGCCACAATTCCGGTAAGTACCGTTACTACACTAATTGTTCCAAGACTATTCATCATAAGAATTGCAAATGGAGATGCTATGATTAATCCGATAATTGCCCAATATGCTACATACGGGAACTTGGTAAAAATAATTTCAATTAACTTAGCAATTGCAAAAATTCCAACTACTACACCGATACCAAATGGTACCAAAACGGCACATCCATCCATTAATCCCGGCACATTAAAACTTACTAAGTTATCAATAAAACGGTTTACTTCTTTTAATATCGGGTTGTAATAGCCCATAATCATTAAAATCATCGAACCACTGACACCCGGAATTACCATGGTTGCTGAAGCAACAATTCCCACACCAAAGAGCTTCACTACATTGATTGCATTAAATGTCATATCTGCTGCTGCACCTTCTGTTTCGCCCATTGCTGCCAAACCTACTACAAAGGCAAAAAATAAAACACATGCCATGATATGAGGCAACCGTATACTCTGACCTTTTACTTTCTTAGTCATAGCCGGTAATCCCCCTACAATTAATCCTACAAACAGCAAATTTGTCTGTAACGGTGCTTTATCAAACATAATCTGAATGACTCTTGCTACTACTACCAATCCCAGTGCCGCACCAATCAAGATAGGAATTAATACCTTCATACTCTTTTTAAACTCTGATAACAAGTGAGTTGCAGCATGAATAATCTTATCATATATTCCCATGGAAACAGCCATGGTTCCACCGCTTACTCCCGGAATGATATTGGCAACACCAATTACCACTCCTTTTAAAATCATTTTTAACATAGATTTTCTCCAATTCTTTTCTTACTTTTATTTCATATAATTTTTCAAAAATGTAACTAATGCATCCATTTCTTCATCTGTTCCGATGGAAATACGCAAATAATTGTCAATTCTCGGCTTATTGAAGTATCTTACATAAATGCCTGATTTCTTCAATGCCTCAAATAATTCTTTTGCCGGATATTTTGGATGACTTGCAAAAATAAAGTTACTCTTAGAATCCTGAAAAACAAATCCCAATGCCTTTAACTCTTTCTGAATACGCTCTCTGGTATTAATTACCTTTTGCAATGTCTCTCTAAAATATGTTTCATCCTTTACCGCTTCTACCCCAAGAGTTAATGCTGTCATATTCATGGTATAGGAATTAAAAGAATATTTTACATCATTAAGGTACTTAATAAGTTTCGGTGCGCCAATGGCATAACCGATTCTCATTCCAGCCATACTTCTGGACTTGGAAAAAGTCTGAACTACCAAAAGATTTTCGTATTTCGGTAATAATGTCAACGCTGACTCTGCTCCAAAATCAATATATGCTTCATCAATAATCACTATTACCTCCGGATGACTCTGCAAAATCTCTTTCACTTGAGCCAAATTCATAGCTACTCCGGTAGGTGCATTGGGATTCGGAATAACAATTCCGCCACATTCCTTTTTATAATCATCTATTTTTATATGGAAATTATCGTCTAATGGCTGACACTCATATGGAATCTGAAATAAATCTGCCCACACATCATAGAATGAGTATGTAATATCAGGAAACAAAATCGGCTTTTTTGAATTAAAAAAAGTCAAAAAGCTCATTGCCAATACATCATCAGACCCTACGCCTACAAATACCTGTTCCGGTTTCACCTGAAAGTATTCTGCTAACACATCTACCAATGGCTTTGTCTCTGCATCCGGATATTTGCGAAACTCCTGTACATCCATTTCACGCAATGCCCGTTCTACGCCCGGAGCCGGTGGATAAGGATTTTCATTTGTATTTAACTTTATTATATTTTTTGCCTTTGGCTGTTCTCCCGGTGTATAGGGAACTACCTTACGCACATTTTCTTCCCATGTTTCCATATTCGTTCCTCCTATCATGTATTTCGTACCCTACCATATTAACATATGAAAGTAAAAAATCATACATTTTTTTCTAACCATTTTTTCACTTCCATAAGATTCTCAAGAATGACAACACTTTTTTCTTCCATTTCTTCATTAGGTCCTACTCTGTCCGGTACCATAATTGCCTTCATTCCTGCGTTATAGGCTGCACGAATTCCATTATAAGAATCTTCTACTGCATAGCTTTCTTCCGGTAAAACTTCTAATTGTTTACATGCCATCAAATAAATATCCGGTTCCGGTTTACTCTTTTTTAGCATATCACCACAGACTACTTTATCAAAGTAGTGTAACACTCCTAAATCCTTTAATTGCACTTTTGCTACTGCTTCTCTGGTGGATGTTGCAAGTCCGATTCGATATTTTTGCTCTTTTAACCACTGCAAAAATTCTTTGGCTCCTAATTTTAGCTTCAGTTCTTCTTTTTCTCTTTGATGAAATAAATCAGAAGACTCCTGTTTATATTCATCATATGGAAAATCCGCTCCGTAACAAGAAAGGAATACTTCTCTCGTTGCATCCTTATTTAGTCCAAGACATTTTTTACAATTCTCTTCTATATTGGGAATTTGGTATTTTTCTCCGATAATACGCCAGCAGTCTGCCACCAGCCATTCGGAATCAATGATTACACCGTCCATATCAAATACAATTGCTTTCATTTCCGCCTCCTGTTATTCTGTCCTGTCAATACTTTTTGTTATTGTGACATTCTATCACGAAAAAATAGAATTGAAAAGAATTTTCATAAAGGAAAGAGAACTGCCTTTCTCTGACAGTTCCCTTTCTTTTTCCTGCTTCTTTATACAATTCCCTTAAAACAAAACTTCAATTCCATCGGTTTTGTTACATCCAGCAAATACTCTTCATGAGTTCGTGCTCCCCAACTGTTGTCTCCACCGACTCCCATCTGCTGTTTTGCCACTCTTACTACAGTATAATGTATCTGTGGCAACTCATATGGATGCATTGCATTTTCCATTTCGTGTGGTGTATACGGTAAAGCGGAAAAGCTTAGTTCATCTCCTGTAAACATGATTCCTTTTCCTGTATTATCAGTTATCTTTGCCCAGCGCACCTTGGTTTTATTTCCACACTCCTGTGGCACCAAATACTTCGCTACATTATCTACTACTTTGTTTTTATAGATTCCAAGCTTTGCTCCATGCTGTCTGTCGCAATAAGTTTCAGATGGTCCATTTCCATACCACTCTACATTTTCATAATCCGCATTAAATTTAAACATTACACCAAATTCCGGCATATCTGCTAACTCTTTTACCGGTTGATATGTTAATGTAGTAGCAATGGTTCCGTCTCCAAATACCTCATAGGAGATACTGCACTTGCTTGCAGGTGTCGTAGGCATTGCATAATAGAAAGTAATCACTGCACTGTGCTCTTTTTCCAGAAGGGTTGGATTTTCTTTTACTTCTGTATCCATCCAACAGTACATGCTGGCAATTTTCCACTGTGCATACCGTCCCATCATTTTGTTTCCACAATCGTTATCAATTGGTGCTCGCCAGAAGTTTGGCATTGGTATTTTTTCTATCATTTCTTTTCCGCCATATCGATAAGATGCCAATCCTCCGTTTAAATAACTGAACAGACATTCAAAATGTTCTCCTCGCACCCCGATATTTAATTTTCCACGAATTACGGTAAGCGGCTCCGTGATTGAATTTTCTTCTGCTTCTACTTTGAAAGTACCCTGTCCGAATGCCACTTCATGTCCCACCGGTGCCCAGTCTTCTGCCTCTTTCAATCGGAACGATACGGTAACCACATATTCGCCCGGTGCTTTTGGAATTTGCAACGGAAGCGGATATGTCTCCTCACTTAGCGGTGCCACATTGGTTATCAACTGCGCTTGCTCTACAAATACACCATCTTTTTCTAATATCACTATACAATCATATTTTTCTGTATTTACAAACAGATTTTTATTTTTTACCAAAACTTTCTCTTCGCTTATTTCAACACTGATATTCTGATAATTGAATTTTACTTCCTGCATTTTAGGTGATTCATCACGTTCTCCGCCATATACAATTCCATTTCCGCTAAAATTATAATCACATGGATGATCTCCAAAATCACCACCATATGCTTGGAATTTATTGCCATATCGGTCTTTCTTTTCAATAGACTGGTCGATATAATCCCAAATAAAACCACCTTGATAGGAAGGCTCTGTATCTGTTAAATCCGTATATTTATGCATTGCACCACAGGAATTTCCCATAGCATGGGTATACTCACAGCAGATAAATGGTTTGCTTCTATCCTTTGCCAAAAATGCCTTGATATCCTCTACACTTGGGTACATCTGACTTTCCATATCGCTGGTTTCATTGTATCGTCTGTCATTGAACACACCTTCATAATGTACTAATCTGGTATTATCCAACTTACGGAAACAATCTGCCATATCTCGAATAACAGTTCCGCCAAAGGACTCATTTCCACAGGACCAAATTACAATGGCGGGATGATTTTTATCTCTCTGGTAGCAGGAATTTACTCTGTCAAGCATCATTGGTTCCCACTCTTTGTTATTTCCCGGAACTGCTGTTTCAATATCCGCTATACCACGCACAATTGGATCCCATGAGCCATGACTTTCCATGTTGTTTTCTGCAATCATATAAAGTCCGTATTTATCACATAATGCATAAATTCTGGAATCATTGGGATAATGGCTGGTTCGAATCGCATTGATATTATTGCGTTTCATAGTCATAATATCCTTAAGAATCTCTTCATCTGTAACTGCCCGCCCTGTCTTAGAACTGAATTCATGACGATTTACGCCTTTAAATACAATTCGTTTTCCATTAATCTGCATGATATGATTCTTCATTTCAAACCGGCGGAATCCTATCATTTGAGAAATGACTTCTACCACATTGTCTCTTTCATCTAAAACCTCTAAAAGCAATTCGTAGAGATTCGGTTCTTCTGCACTCCACAGTGCCGGTTCTTTTACATTTTGTAATATTGTAAGTTCCTTTTCCAGCATTGCTTCTGTCTGAATTACCGCTTCTTCTCCATCTTTTAAGGTAACCCTTACCTTACCTTCTCCTACTGTTTTGCATGTAATCTGCAAATCTGCATTTCCATAAGAGTCATCCAATAAGGTACGAATACGAATATCTTCTATATGTGTTTTTGGAATGGTATACAAATATACACTTCGATAAATACCAGAGAATCGGAAAAAGTCCTGATCCTCACACCAACTTCCGGAAGTCCACTTAAATACCTGTACTGCCAGCTTATTTTCTCCCTCTTTGATATATGGTGTAAGTTCAAATTCCGATGGTGTAAAACTATCCTCACTATAGCCTACATAATTTCCATTTAGCCACAGTGCCATACCACTTTCCACTCCTTGGAAAGAAATATAAATTGGCTTTCCTTTCATTTGCTCCGGTACCTGAAAATATTTTACATAACTTGCCACCGGATTGAAATATTCCGGTATTTCTCCCGGTTCAATCTGTTCTCTTCCATCCCATGGATATTGTACGTTAGCATACTGCGGTGCGTCATATCCTTCCATCTGGATGTGTGCCGGAACTTTAATATCTGCCCAGGATTTACAATCGTAATCCTCTGCTTCAAATCCTTTTATTGTGGAATTATAGTTTTTTGCATAGGAAAACTTCCAAAGTCCATTCAGGGAATAGCGAAAACTTGTCTTTTTCTGTTGCAATTCTTCCATAGATGCATAGCACACATGGTCTGAATGCGCATCTTTTCTATTTTCCGCAAACACAAGTGGGTTCTTTACTTTTTCATAGTTAAAGCAAGACATATTCATACCTCCAATACATTTTTCTTTATACTGGTTCGGCAGCACCGAAAACCAGTGCTGCCGAACTTTGTTCTTATGCTTTCAAATATGAGATTATTTCACTGCTCCTGTAATACCTTCTGCAAAGCTCTTCTGTAACAGGAAGAAAATAATTACAGTTGGTAATGTACATAACAAAACCGCTAACATCAATACACCATAGTCGGTAACATAACCTTCGATTAAGTTTGCTACTAACATCGGCATCGTGATACTGGTATCATCCTGCATAATTACCTTTGGCCACAGATAATTGTTCCATGCATTCATAAAGGTAATTGTCATTGCTGCTGCATAAGTGGAGCGCATGGTAGGAACGAACATACGGAAGAAAATCTGTAATTCGCTCAATCCATCAATTCTTGCTGCCTCGATAATATCATGAGGAAAGCTTCTTGCACTCTGTCGAAACATCATAATCAGGAATGGTGTTGAAATCGTTGGAAGGATAAATCCTAAAGTTGAATTCAACAAGCCTGCAGAAGAAAACATTCGAAACAATGGAATCATTGTTGCAACAAATGGTACCATCATTGCCAATAACAGAATTGACATTACGAAATCTTTTCCTTTATCATGATAAATTTCAAATCCATAACCTGCCAAGGAACAAATGATCAGAGAACAGATTGTCAGGATAATAGCATATTTAAAGGAATTAAACATTGCTGCCTGAACATTCTGTGAGGCAAATAATGCCTTGATATTTTCTATCAAATATCCACCTGGTATCAGTTTTCCATTAGTAACATCCACACTCTTATTGGTTGCAGATACTGCCATCCAATAAATTGGAAATACGGAAATAATAGATACAATCGTTAACACAATATACATTAAAACATTGGCTCTTTTTGTCTTAGTCACGCTTGTCACCTACTTTCATCTGTACGAATGCCAAAATAGCTACTAAAATGAAGATTAAGAAGGACATTGCTGCTGCATATCCGAAGTTTGGCACATACTTAAAGGATACATTATAAATGTAATGGGACATCGTAATTGTTGCATTTGCCGGTCCACCTTTTGTCAAGTTAACGGATTCATCAAACAACTGTAATGTTCCGTTTGTAGACATAATTGCTGTCAACAAAATGGTTGGTTTCAGCAAAGGTACTGTGATTTTGAAGAAGGTCTGCATTGGACTTGCTCCATCAATTTTTGCTGCCTCATAAACAGAATATTCTATATTTTGTAATCCGGAAAGGTAAAATACCATATTATATCCGGTCCATCTCCAAACCAAAGCAAGTATAATGATAATTTTGGCACTTGTAGCATGCCCCAGGAAATTATATCCTGTATTTAAAATTCCTACTTTAATTAAAATATTGTTAATGAATCCGTCTACTGCAAACAGAGAACGGAAAATAATTGCATAAGAAACAAGTGATGTTGCACATGGTAAAAATATTGCGGTACGGAATAATCCCTTAAACCGAAGATTCTTATTATTCAACATAGATGCCAAAACCAATGCTAAAATCAACATGATAGGCACTTGAATAATTAAGTATAAGAATGTGTTTCCTAAGGAAGTCATAAAAACTTTATCCTTAAACATTCTTGTATAGTTGCTAAATCCACCAAAAGTCAGATTATTTGCCTTACCAACTTGCAAAGATAAAATAAATGCTTTTATCATTGGCAAGAAACTCATAATCGCAATCATTACAGTTGCCGGTGTCAGAAACGCCCAACCGGTGAGATTATGTTTTTTACTCAAGGACCTCTTTTTTCTTCTGGGTTCATTTATCTGGCTCACATCTGTGCCCCCCTTTATTACTATTGTGGAGAATAGCCTTTGCCATTCTCCACAATACTTATTCTGCTACTTTTATTGTTACTGCATATTGAATTCCACTGTTTCCTGTGCAACCTGAAGTTCATCATCAATATTTGCACCGGCCACAACATTCTGGATTGCTACTGCTACGGCATCACGAGCTTCATAGTAGTATACACCAGTATTGTTAGAAGGAACTTTTCCTGCAAACTCTGTAATCTTTGAGAATACTGCATCGCCGCCGAAGAATTCAGATGGCTGTGCATATACCTCAGAATCACCTGCTGGTAAGTAGGTTGCTAAAGCACCGGAGCTTGGTAAAATATTTTCATAAAGCTGTACACTTCCTGCGAATGTACTTGCTAAGAAATCTTTTGCTAAATCTAAATTTTTACAGTTGCTTGTAACTGCCCAAGAAGATCCACCATTGTTGGAATAGTTCGTAGCACCATCTACACCTACAAGTTTTGGCATATCTGTGATAGCCCAGTTTCCGCTCTGATCTTCTGCTGTCTGAATAGAAGCCATAATCCAGCATCCATTGACAGTTCCAGCTACTGTTCCCTTTGTAAGTGTTCCTACATATTCATCCCAAGAGTTTACTTCGATTAATACTCCTGCTTCTACTAATTTAGAATATGTTTCCATAACTTTCTTTAACGCATCGTTTCCAACTATATCAGGATTTCCATCATCATCAAAGAGAGAAGCTCCGCAGGACTGAAGCATCATCATGATAACATCAGATTCACCTGCCTGACAGGAAAGTAATGGTTTACCTGTTTTAGCTAAAACATCTTTTCCTTTTTCCAAATATTCATCCCATGTAATATCTGTAAAATCATCAACAGTGTATCCGGCTTCTGCTAATACATCTGTTCTGTAACAAGCAATAACTGCTCCATTATCAAAAGGTACTCCGTAATTCTTTCCATCCACTACAGAATATGCTGTTTTTCCTTCTGCAAAGTTAGAATAATCAATTCCACTATCTGTTAAATCAACAAATGCATCTGGATAGGAAATAACATTTTTTTGGAATGCATTGTCCTGCATTAACAAAATATCCGGTAATGTGTCAAAGTTTCCACTGGTTGCTGCTGTTGTCAACTTGGTCTGAACGTCTTCCCAAGGAGTTTCTACTACATTAACAGTAACGTCCGGGTGATCTTCCTTATAAATCTTAGCGGCTTCTTCCATTGCATAAATATTAAATGCCGGATCCCAACACCAAACGGTTAATGTGTTCTCGTCCTCAGAAGCAGCTGTGTTGCTATCTTTGGAACTGTCGCTTTTCTTACTGTTGTTTCCTGAGTCCCCACAGCCAACCATCATAGTTGCTGTCATTGTTAAACAAAGTAATACGCTTAAAAGTTTTTTCTTCATATTGTTTCCCTCCCAATAAAAAGTTTTTGTTTGTTTAGAACAATTCGCAAATTGTTCAATCGGTTGTTCTATGGTTAAAGTTTACCAAATAATTATATTGTTGTAAATGTCTTTTTTTTCTAGTTTTTCAAATCTGTTTTTGTGTATTTTTCCTATATTTTTTTCGTCATTTTCACTATATTTTTTGTTTGCGCAATCGGTTGTTCAGTCGAAAATTAGATATTTTTTCCTTATTTTACTATAAAAATCAGTCATGGTAACGTTACCATCCTTATAAATCCGTTACTCCTATTTTTCTTTGTATGTTCTTTAACTTATTAGTAAATTTTCACACTATTTTTACTGGCGTTTTTTTATTTTTTTACTAAACTTTTACTTACTACTATTTATATACATTGCTATAAGAGATTTGTATCCTTAGCGGTGTCACTTACGACTAATTTCATCTCCGCGAGGTGTGCTTCCTTAGCGGAGCGTTTTTTATGTAATAGGACGCATTTTCCTATTACATAAAAAAAGACCACTGCTAAAACAGTGATCTTTTCCATTGCTCTTCTATTTGGTTGATTCTTTTAAGATTACCTCATATCCTAATAGAGTTTTTTGTTCTACTTGTTTTCCCTCTATCATATCCAGTAGGGTATGACACACTGTCATTCCCAATTCCCGTACATTAAAGGACAGCGATGTGATTGACGGCATATGGCTGTCTAAAATAGAACTATCATAGAAGGACGCTACCTTTACTTCTTCCGGTACCCGCACATTTTCCTTGCGCAATTTATTTAGTACCTGCATACAAACAGCATCGTCCAGACATGCAATACAGTCCACTTTTGCCTCTAACAATTTCTCAACTGCTCGCTCTATCATTGCCTCTCTATCTGCATTTACAAAAATAATATCTTTTTCGATTGCCAGACCTGCATTTTCATATGCCTCCAGGTAACCATTCAAACGGCTTTGTGTTACCACATGCGACTCAATTCCCCCTACAATTCCAATTCGCCGCATTTTTTTCATCAATAAAATGGAAATCAACTCTCTACATGCATTTTTATGGTCATTATCAACCTGTACCACATCTGTATAATTGGTACTTCCTACGGTTACAAACGGAATACCTGTCTTTTGTAAATATTCTATACTTTCATCTTTGGTAAATGTCCGCATTAGAATAATACCATCTACTTTATGATTTTCTACCATTCGCATCAACTGGGTATTTTCATTTTCCCTTCCCATAGTCAACAGAATATCATAGTCCATACTAACTGCAACTTCACTAATTCCCATAAGGCATGTCTGAAAAAAAGGTAAATCTACCAATGTATAATCTTCCGGCAACATGACACCTATATTATACGTTTTTAACTGCGCCAAGCCTTTTGCCAAAGCATTTGGCTTATAGTTATGCTCTTTAATATAAGCAAGTACTCTTTCTCTTGTTTCTGTTCCAATTCTTCCTTTTCCTGAAATTGCTCTGGAAACTGTGGTCTTTGATACCCCCAACGCATCTGCCACATCGGAAATTGTTATTTTCTTATCATTTTCCTTTTGATACTCCATATCCTGTCCCTTCTCCTTGAACACTTTATGAACCACTTTCCATTGTTGCTATCAATCGTTCTGCTTCTGTAAGTACTGAATAATTTGTTACTTTAGCCTTTGCTGCATCTGACAGTGCATCATACTGACGTCTGATTTCCTGTACAATCGGTTTTTTATCCAGTGTAATTGCCTGATTTACAAGATTATTGTTAATTGCATCTATTACCGGCTGTGCCTGACCCTGTGCCTGTTGATCTGCCGCTCTCGCAGCAGCATCAGCGTCAAGTTGTGCTAATTGCGCTTCTGCTGCTGTCAAGACATCATAATTCGTTACATAACCCTTTGCACTTTCATCTAATGCATCATACTGTGCCCTTGCATTACTAATTGCAGATCTGCTTCCCTGTGACACCGCACCAATGCTGTTAATTGCACTGACAACTGCTGATGCCGCATCTTGTGACTTAGCCTTTGTACTTTCTGTTCCGCCTAAGGTATATACAAAAATCGGGCATCCTGCCTCAATATTTTCATATAATTTTTGTGCTGCACTATACGGTAAATTTACACATCCATGAGATCCGCTCTTATGATAATAATTACCGCCGAAATCTTTTCTCCAAGTTGCGTCATGGAATCCTACTCCACCGTTAAATGGCATCCAGAAAGATACCGGTGTTGCATAACCCTCTCCACGCAACGTCTTATCTTTTTGTTTATAATACAAACCATAAACTCCGGTTGGTGTACTCCATCCCTTCGATTCATTTCCCGATACAAAATCTGACTCTAACACCAATGAACCATTTTTATAATAATATAAATGCTGTGCAGTCAGATTGACTTCAACGTATGTATTGCCATAATCATTATCTCCGTGGCTACTTGCTGTCTTGGCATATGCCGGCTCTTTGGAAACTTTATCTCCTGCTTTTATATTTTCCATCAATGCTTCTGTTTCCGCAGCTTTATCTATCTTCCATCCATAATCTCCGCCACTTACCGTAATTGTAGTGCCATAGGATGTTTTTAAACTTTTTGCCTTTCCTGCTGTATTGTATGTATCTGCTAAGGTTGCCACATATTCACTTACTTTATCCTGTGAAATATCTGCCTCCATATTTTCATTTACCGTAAGCCACTGACTAATTGTTTCCCCATCTAATTTTTCACTCTTATCCCCAAACTCATATGTAACTTCCGTACCTGCGTACTTATTCATAGTGTCTACCAGGGTCTTTAACTCTTCAGAATCTTTGGTATATGTTGGCTTGGTATAACACTTTTCGCCCTCTAAAGAAACGCTTTTTTGTAAATTTGTTACGGATTTCCCTATCACCTTAAAAAACTTTTCCGTATCAATTTCTGTTCCATCTTTTTCCGGAACAATCTCATATCCCTTGGACTTAGAATATTCTGATACAGTAGCATTTTCCGGTTTTACCATCTTGGATTCATCCATACAGTTAAGATTTTGAAGCTCTTTTTCTAAACTATCTTCATCATATTTTACCATCGTCTTAACTTCTATTTTGGATGATTTAAACAAATATATTGGCCATGCAAATCCGTTTTGCTTCTTCAATTCCTTTTCCAAGCTACCATCAAATTCTGTTTTCAATCCTATTTTACTGCCATCTAGAACCTCTGACTGATTTTCACGTTCTTCCACAGTAAGTGTATATCCATCAATGGTCTTTTTAATCTGTTCTTCTACCTGTTTCGGATTCTTACCGGAGGCTGACACTCCATTAACTGTGGTATGAAATGCGAAATGTCCTTGAAAAAATATTGCTATACTAATGTAAATCACCAATAATACGAAAAGTGTTATTCCAACACTCCCAAGTATTATCTGCTTCTTTGTAAATTTTTCACTCACTTTCATATACTACCTTCCCTTATTCTAATCTTTCTTTCCCTTCTATTATATCGGCATTTTCCATTTAGTCAAACGATTTAGCGCTTTTTTTTATTGCCCCATTGTACAATTTGTGATACAATGTGAAAGTTGCGGGGTATGGCTCAGCTTGGTTAGAGCGCACGGCTGGGGGCCGTGAGGTCGCAGGTTCGAATCCTGTTACCCCGATGTTATTTTACAAAACAAATTATATTTCTTTCAATTTCCTTTTTCATATAATTTATAAAAATCCATTTTTTAGATAATTTTGAACATATTAAGCCAGTAGACTTTTTCTACTGACTTCACGCAGTTTGGTTTTTTATTTACCATTTATAATGATACTGGAAAAGTTGAATAATTTATCTTAGAACTTATCATATAACATTTCTTTATGATTCTTTCCAACCTAGACTTTATATTTTCATCAGATGTTTGAACTGTTACCAAACCCAAAACAAAGTTTAATAATTCTTTTGCCATTTCTTTCTCACCTAAATCATATGCCCAAAAAATCATACTGCTTCTTTCTGCTAAATCTTTTCTTCCAAGCACGGTTTCAGAAATACATGCAGTCCAAATCTGAATCATACATAAACGGTTATATAAGCAATCCAGTTTTACTATCATATATTTCCAAATTTTCTATGTAAATCGAGTAAACTCTCATTTATACATGTAATCTTATTTTCTAAATTTATTTTGTAAATCCTTTAATAATATTTCCTGTCTATCTATCCCCTTTTCCTTATTAGCATATTCTATATAACATATAATCTTTGTCTCTTCTGTTATATCAATATCTTTGCAGAAAACAAACTGTTCACGTTTTTCAAACCCTAATTCTCGTGCTAATATTTCATTTTGAGTAACAATAGTTAATTTATGTTTTTTAATAGCATTAATATTTAAAGAAAGAATTTCAAATTCTCTTTTATCATACACAGCCATATAACGCAAATTATATATCTCTTCAACATCGTTAATTTTCACCTTTTTAAAAAAACATCCCTTTATTACATTTCCAAGTAAATCTTTACAAGGCAAAAAACCTTCTTCTTCATTATGTGAATAAATACTCACCATATCTTTTTTCACTTTACAACTATATTCTTTTCCTCTATAATTACATCTTTTTTCAATCAAAAGAATCACCTCTCTTACCGCTTTTCAATCTGAAATCTTATGTAATTCCCTTAATATACTAAAAAGGTAACAGTAAGATATTCACCATTACCTTCATAGCATTACTTAACGAATCCGTCCAATAGCTCTATCTGCTTCTATTTGTAACTTTCTTGATGTAGCTCCCAAATATTTTTTAGCATTAGCAAGAACATCATCATTATCTCCTAACTTTTCCATCATATTCTGCTACCTCCATAATCTTATTATGAAATTGCAATTTCTTTCCCTGTAACAATATTTTGTTATTTTCTATTTTTATCATTGTCCAATAATCCTTTGTTGTTTCTTTAAATACATTTAATATTTAAACGCATCATTCAATGTTTTGTCTAAGTTATGCTCAGATAAAAAGAAATATATCATATCACAAAACAATTTTAAATCGCTTTTCTTTACTACATAACTTAATGATTTAAAATTTCCCTTTTCACCATCGATTTCAAACTCTATCTTTCTATCCCGAATTTCTTCTTCAAACCCCCACATCCCCATTGGCATAATAACATTATAGCCCTTATAATCAACATAGACTCTACATTTTCCTTCAAAATATTGGTCCTATGTCAAGATTTAGTACAAGTTAAAATGAGAAATTTCTCCCCATTTTAACCTGCCAGAAGCTCAGCCTCAGTGTTCGTTCTTTCATACACTCGTTCGAATTCGTTTGGCGAC
>NZ_JAHLQD010000005.1:0-320330 GCF_018918225.1 Roseburia sp. MSJ-14 | reverse complement strand
CCAAGTCTTATATAGACGATGAGACGTGGGATATGGTAGAGAAAGCATTCCGGGGAGTGGTAGTTGGAGTAAATGCCGCAGTGGCAGCGGACTATTATGGAAATGTTGGGAAGGTGGAGAGTGATAATGGGGCTGTGCAGGAAATAAGTAATAAATTTCCAAGTGATAATCAAGGAGGAAGGGAATTTAATTATACAATAGAAAATGGTAGGATACATATAGAGAATGGTGTTCAAAATGTTGATTTTATTATAGATATGGATGGCAATTTACATATTGGTAGAGGACATTCATATTTGGCGAGTGGCGGTTCGGTACAAGCTGCTGGGACAATGAAAGTTAATTCACAAGGATATATTAGACTTATAACAAATGAGTCTGGGCATTTTCAACCTACAATAGCACAAGCAATGAATTATCCAACTGTTTTGAAAAATGCGGGATTAGGTGTTGATAATGCATGGATTAAAATTGGAGAGTTTGAAACATCTATGTCAAATTATGTAATTGATTCAAATGTATTTTATAATGGTCCAATTAAAAATATGCCCTAAGTATGGAGGAAATATATGATAAAGTTGAAAGAAATGAATAAATCTATTTTTTATAATAATCTTTTGTTAACAATAACTGAAATTATGGGAAACAAAAAGTTAGATGAAAAAAGTTTTAGATTTAAAATTATACCTGTTTATGAAAAAGATAAGTCATTTAATGGTCTTGATAATCAAATGAGATTAGTCGCACTGAGTGAAAAAAATGTGGGGAATAGATTGTTAACAATGCAGGAGACTGTAAATTTAGTGGCATGTCAGTCGCCATTTGTACCAATATGGATTAATATTTCTTTGAATAAAATGAGTCAACAAGGGATAATTTTTAATTTTGAAACAAGTTTAAGATTTAGAAAACCATCCCAATTGAGAAATGTGGAAACAGGACATCCCCCATTTAAAGCAATAATGTAAATCCTGATTTTAATTTGCAAACAGGTATTGCTAATCCTGTGGAAGAATGGGGAAAATGGAGAATGAAAATATGGAAATAATAAAAAAAGGTAATATGATAAGTTTTAATGGAAAGCAAATTATGTTTGAGAACAATGTTGATACAGTAGTATCATTTTCGAACTATTGTATAGTGTTATTAATGAATGACGATATTCCAGACAATAATGTTGAAGCTATTGACTATAATGGAAATAAGGTTTGGAATATATCGCAGATAGTAAAATTAGCATATCCAGAAGCATATATCTCACTTAGAAAAGAATCAGAAATATCATTTAGTGTAGTATCATATAATGGAGTTGAATTTGTTATTGATATTACAACACAGCAAGTTATTAAAAAAAATATAACTAAGTAGTATAATTTTATTTAGAATTGTTAGTATTTTCCGTGGTACTTATATTATTCAAAAATTGAATGAGATATAGGTGCTGCGGTCATGAAGTAAAACTGTGATTTATACCATGTGGAGGATTATGGAAGTAAGATAAACTACTCATTAGTAGTGAAGAAATATCAGCCTAAGAAGAAAGTAGTCATAGTAAGTGACATCTTATCATTGCCACCTAACACAGAATCATCAATTTATCAAAAATTTGTATCTATTAAAGAAATACCTAATATTGTATAAGCCGAAATAGCAGCATGGGGAGATTCGACAGGTGGAGGATTTCAGTATGAATTGCCATATAATATAAAAAAATTAAAAGAATTAGGTTATATAAGGGAGATTAATTAAATGACTAGAGAGACTTTAGAAAAAGAATTGAAAAAAGCTGGAGTTCCAGATTATATTTATAATTTGACAGGACAGGGAAAAAAGGATGAGTGTTTATGTTTGGAAAAAAATTGGTGATAAGTGGTCGGTTTACTATTTGGAAAGAGGTGTTAAAACGACAAATGAAATTTTTGACACGGAAAATGATGCGTGTCAATTCTTGTATGCTGAATTGATGGATTAAAAGTAATAGATGAAAAAGTTGATGGGAAGATACCACTGGAAGAATATGAAAGGATAAGGAAAATGTCAATACATAGTTAGAGGGATTTGCTGATATAGAAAGGGTGCAATAATAATGAAACTTTTTAGTGGCGAAATTCAACCGGGAATAAAGATTAGTAATTATTTGATTGGTTCAAAAAAGAAGAGGTAATTACTAATTTAGATGATAATTATAAAGTATGGGAAAGAGGAGACGGTTTTTGTATATATACCTTGGAAAATTTCAAATTATGGTTTGGAGTTAATGGAGAATTAGAACAAATAGGGGTTACAAAAGGATTTTATGGTGATTATAAGTCTGTTGGTATCGGAACAACTATGCAAGAGGTTGCGAAAAAGTTTGGTGAATATGAAAATGATGGAGACGTATATGTAATACCTGGTATAGAAGGAATATGCTTTGAAGTGGAAGATGTAGATGACTGGGATGAATTGACAGCACCTATTGAGTGGATTTTTGTATATAAATGTTAATTATATCGTAAGAGCCTAATTTTGGGGGGAGATTCAGATGTCCTCAAACTGTGTTGAAAATTTTGACGATTTGTCTGTAAATTACATGAAAGATTATGATACCAAAGACTGCAAATGGGGGCGACATTTTATTTAAAGGATATGAGTTCACAACAAGTGGTTGATGCAATTAATGAAGCATATAGTAATAAGGTATTTGTAGTGGGATCAAGAAATTCATACATTGGGGTATCAAATAGTGGTTTAGAAATCCAGATGTATATTAACAATAATGGAAAAATAATTTCAGCGTTTCCAAAGGAGTAATAATGATTGAAAGAAAATATATAGTATATGAAGTTACAAAGGATAAAAAAGATATTAGCATAATTTGTGATTGTGAAAATGCAGAAACACTTAATGCATTTTTGTCCTCTGATGTAAGACCATTTGAGGAATGGATTAAATCAGATATTGACAAAGTATTGTCAGGAGAAATTATTTCAAAAAAAATAACTGGAAATGTTTGTTGTGCAGAGATAAATTTAAAAACAACAAAGATATATGATATGTTAATAGAGGATGATGATGAATATTATGCTACTTGTTGTGAAGTTGATACAAAAGAACTTCGTCAATTAATTGATGAGTGGTGTGATAAAGTTCGAGAATTTAAAAATGAGTATCACAACTAAGCCGCCACATCGGCAGGTTTAGATTCCAGTCTTACTACCAGTCACTAACAAAATTTTTGGGATTCATAAGGCTTACCATCTCGTAATACGGCGTAGATTACATGTCTTAAGTAAGGGGAATCTCGTTTTGACATGTGGTTATGTATGCTGTTAAATTCGCCGGATTGTCTTACGGTTGGATCAATACCGGCAAAGGCAACTAAGGCAGATGAATTTTTAAACCTATCTATATCTCCAATTTTAGCTAAAATGGTTGCAGCAGCAATCATGCCGATTCCCGGAATTGTATGGAGGTAACAATCAAACGTCTCATAGTAACTGAGAATTTCATGGTAAGCTTGTTGTGGCTCTTATCTTTTATGATTTCAAAGAGCTCATCTATTGGGGCGTTCTGAATGTTCTCAGGGGTGAGGTGATTTTCCAGAATGCCCATGGATGTGCTAAGCCATAGAGAAGAAAACTGTTTTTCGTATTTCGGAGAAATCTGTTCCTATCAAAAATTTGTAGCTATTAAAGAAATACCTAATATTGTACAAGTCGAAATAGCAGCATGGGGAGATTGGACAGGTGGAGGATTTCAGTATGAATTGCCATATAATATAAAAAAATTAAAAGAATTAGGTTATATGAGGGAGATTAATTAAATGACTAGAGAGATTTTAGAAAAAGAATTGAAAAAAGCTGGAGTTCCAGATTATATTTATAATTTGACAGGACAGGGAAAAAAGGATGAGTGTTTATGTTTGGAAAAAATTGGTGATAAGTGGTCGGTTTACTATTTGGAAAGAGGTGTTAAAACGACAAATGAAATTTTTGACACGGAAAATGATGCGTGTCAATTCTTGTATGCTGAATTGATGGATTAAAAGTAATAGATGAAAAAGTTGATGGGAAGATACCACTGGAAGAATATGAAAGGATAAGGGAAATGTCAATACATAGTTAGATGGATTTGTTGATATAGAAAGGGTGCAATAATAATGAAACTTTTTAAGGGATAAGTATAAATATACTAGATTAAAATAGAAAGGAAATTATTGGTATGCAAAATAAAAATGTCGATGAAATGTCAGATTTTATAATAGATGAAATGTGTGATTTTTTTAAGGATAGAATGAAAGATTTTGTTGTTAAAGATTTATTGGATGATGTGAATCACAAATCATTTTCAATTGAGTTCAGTGCATATGACTATTTTCCAACAGTATTCAATTATGAAATGGGAAGAATGGGATACAGTATATGTTTTGGAAATAGAACAGTTGCATTAGATAATTCACAGAAATGGTGGGATGAGGCAAATTTTGATGTTTTCTTTGAAGAATTAAAAGAAGAATTGGAATTAAGAATACCAGATAAATATTTAAAAGCACATGGCTGGATGTAGGGTAGGAAGAAAAATAAAAAGATTAGAAGATGGAACATTGCCAGTATCGAAGGGCGGACTTATTGAGACAATGAGAGGAATAAAATGAAAATATCCGAAAATGAAATACAAAAGATTTTGGAAAGTGGTAGTTTTTTGATAGAAAAGGGCTATGTAGTAGCTTGTAATGAATATGATATTAGTTATACGAAAGATGGTATATTATTTAAAATAGCATTTGAACCATACAGTGATATTAGTAGTGTCAGTATATGGTTTAGAGAAAATAATAAGGAATTCAATATAGGATGGATTGCGTTTGTTAGAGAAAATATAAAGACAAATCCACATGAACGATTAGCCAATGCAGTTATTCTGTTGAATTATATAAATAATAAGTATCAAGATGTTTCTAATTATGAATTTTGTGAAGAAAGTGAAAAAATGGTTGATGATTTTATAGTGAAAAGACACAGTAATACTACAAAACAGAGCTGAATTATGGAAGTAGTAGGTGATAATAAAACACAGTATTTCAATAATTATAAGAAATGAAAATGTGGAAACAGGACATCCACCATTTAAAGCAATAATGTAATTAATGAGGTGAATATTAGAAATGTTATCAACAATTGAATTAGAACAATATATAAAAAGGGAAATATTAAATAAATTAAAAAATGTTAACTGGGAAAAAATTAATTTTAAAGAAGGAAGTGACAATAGTATTGAAGGAACGTATATTTTTTGCAAGAATGGAAAATATCATATTCTTTTTACAGAGAAAGGAAAAGTTAGAGAGGACAAGACTACGTTAGAAAAAGAAGAAGTACTTTGGAATGTGGGAGAGATATTTTCTTTTGATATTGCCATGGAATATGCAATGAATAATCGAGAAAAAGGAAAAGATTTTAGGCGAGCTTTATTTAAGAAGGAACTTGAGATTTATTCGTTATTTGGAGAAACATTTGAAAAGAAGAAAAAGAAGGAACTTGAAGAAATTTTAAAAAGAAATCCCTATAATGACATTTAAAGATATGCTTGTATTCAGAGTAAAAATGTAGTTATTGATAGAGTAACAACACAGAGTTAATTGAAGATGGAGGATATTGGTATGCAATTAAATGATACACAAAAAATGGCAATTCAATTTAATAAGATGGCAAGAGAAAAATTAGAAGATAGAGTTAAAGAATTTTGTGTTTTAGATGTTTATGATGATGTCAATAATAGAGCGTTTAGTGTGGAATTTGTAGCATATGATTATTTTCCTATAAGATGCAATTATGATAAAGGTAGATTCGGGTGTTGTATAACATATGGAAATAGAACAGTTGCATTAGATAATTCACAGAAATGGTGGGATGAGGCAAATTTTGATGTTTTCTTTGAAGAATTAAAAGAAGAATTGGAATTAAGAATACCGGATAAATATTTAAAAGCACATGGCTGGATGTAGGGGAGGAAGAAAGAAAATAAAGCAGGAAATCTGTTCTATTGAAGTTGCTATGAAGCAATTAAAAACCCATGATGTTAGTACAAAAAATGAGGTAGAAAAAACATGCCCCACGAAGTTATGCTTCGTAGGGCATGTTACTATTCGCAAATGCGAAAAATTATTATTTTTCCTTTTTAAAACGATCCCAAAACTTCTTTTTCTTTGGGGTTGGTTCGTTAGAACCACGAAGTCCCTTTACTCCAGTAATGTAAAGACCGCTCACAACGGCTTTTACTTCTTTTTTAATAGGGATGCTGTCATAAATCTGAGCATCACAGATTAAAGTCATTACTTTAGGACCAACCTTTGCCTTTACGATTGGCATTTTGGAACGTCTTAACATTTTTGGTGTCTGCTCTAACACTGCTGCCGGGAGTCCTGCATCTTTTAAACGCATTTTTTTCTTGTCAATAATCAGCATAGAAACGGTCTGTGCTGATGCAGCAATTTGTGCATCCTGTTCTGATTTCTTTTTTTCTGCTTTTTTACCTAAAAAATACAAGCCAACAATTGCTAAAATCATAACAATAGCAATTACCAGCAATACGATTTGCCATGTAGCCAAATGAAACCCTCCTTTATTAAAGCCTGTTTAATATTGTATCATTGATTAGAACAAAAATCAATGGTATAATAATGAAAGTAACTGGAGGAGAAGAGATGAAAAAGAATACAAAAGCTATGTTGGTGTCAATTGGTATTTTGGCAGTTATTGCCATTGTATTGGTTGTGTGGGTACAGTTAGGAAGTAGTAATAAAGCCACGTCTACGGAAAAGAAGGAAACGGGGCAAGTAGATAAAAAGCAGGAAGCTTCTGCAAAACAGGATATCCAACAAGAAGAAAAGCAGAAAGAAACACAAGAAACAGGAAACGGGGAAGTACCTGCTGGGCAAGAAGAACAGGTGCAGGAACCAGAGACACAGCAGGATGTAACCGTTGTATTTTCAGGAGACATTTTACTAAGTTCCTATGTGCTAAATAATTATGAGAAAAGCGGAATAAACGGTATTCTTTCAGAAGAATTACAAAGTGAGATGCAGAATGCGGATATTACTATGGTAAATGAAGAATTTCCGTTTTCTAATAGAGGAACACAGGCACAGGATAAACAGTTTACCTTTCGAGTAGATCCAGGTTATGTAAAAATTTTGCAGGAAATGGGAATTGATGTAGTAACAGTTGCAAATAATCATGCATTGGATTATGGAACGGATGCTTTGTCCGATACATTTCAAACACTGGACAATGCTGGAATTGCATATGTTGGAGCAGGCGATAACTTAGAACGGGCAAGTCAGCCGTATGTGATAAAAGCAGGCGGAAAGACATTTGGATTTTTGGCAGCATCCAGAGTGATTCCGGAAGTAAGCTGGAATATTGATAATAGACAGCCGGGAATGTTATGTACTTATGATAGTGCAGAACTTTGCAACGCAATTCAAAAGGCAAAAGAGACTTGCGATTATGTTGTGGTTTATGTGCATTGGGGAATTGAAAGAGAAAATACGCCGCAGGATTATCAAAGACAGTTAGGAAAGGCATATATAGATGCAGGTGCCGATATGGTAATTGGGGCGCATCCGCATGTATTACAAGGGATAGAATATTACAATGGAAAACCGATAGTATATAGTCTTGGAAATTATATTTTTAATCAGGAGATAAATAGTACAGTATTACTAAAGACAACAATAACGCCGGAAAATGAAACAACACTTCAACTAATACCAGCGTACGCTTCCGGAGCCAAAACACAGAAAATGCAAGGGGAAGATGGGGCACAATTATATCAGTTTATGGAGGGAATTTCATATGGCGTATCTATTAGTAAAGATGGAGTGGTAGAAAGGATTGGAGAATAGGCATGTCATCAAAGGAGAAGCGTTTTACGATAGGGGTTTTGGTAAGTGGAATCATGGATGAAGTTACAAAATGTGTGTGCAATGGGGTATTGCAAAAAGCAAAACAGGCAGATGTGAATGTAGTGATATTTCCGGGAAAATATTTAGAACGTGATTTGTCGGATAATCGGGAATTAATGTATGAATATCAGCATAATACCATATTTTCCTACGCTACAAAGGAAAATGTAGATGCATTGATTATAATGGCGGGTAGCATAGGGTGTTTTACGTCTAAAAAAGTAATGAAACATTTTTTAAAACAATATCAGGGAATTCCATGTATATTGGTAGCAGAAAAAATAAAAGGATATGTAAGTGTAGGGTTCGATAACTATCAGGGAATTAAAGAAGGATTAGAGCATTTGATTGAAAAGGTAGGATGTCAAAAATTCGGAATGATAGGGGGAAATAGTGAGAATACCGATTCTTGTGAGAGAAGACGGGCATTTGTGGAAACTTTGGAAAAACATGGAATAGAAGTAACGGACAAGATGTATGTAGAAGGAAATTCCTCCAGAAGATGTGTAGAAGCATATCGGAAGTTATTGGATGATAATCCGGATATTGAAGCTATTTTTTGTGTAAACGATGAAACAGCATTGGGCTTATACGAGGAAATGCAACGGAGAGGAATACATCCGGGTAGAGATGTTTGCATTTTGGGTTATGACGATACCATTATGGCAGCTAAAATGGAACCGGCATTATCTTCTGTGCGGGCAGATTCCAGAAAACTTGGAGAAGAAGCTATGCGAATGGCAATTCAGATACTTCAAGGGGAGAAGGTAGAAGCCTGTGTGATTCCAACACGTTTTATAAAAAGAGGTTCTATTTGCCAGACAAGAGAAGAAGAACGAAGAAGTAACCGGGCAAAAGATTTCAATGTGAGCTTCGAAGATATTTTTTATCGCTATTGCCATGAGGAAATGCGGGAGCAAATGGAAAAATTACGAGCAAGTTATTGGAAACTCATGGAGTCACTTAGCGTAAAAGGAGACGGGGAAGATAATTTAGAGGCTTATATGGAGATTGTGCAGTGTTTAGATGAATTTATTAATGCGGGTGGCGTAGAATATGCAGATATGGATAATCTTTTGAATAATTTTGAGGAAATATATAAAGAATTAGGAGAAAAGGGACAAAGTGACGGAGAAAAATTTCAATTAAGAAATTTATTTTCCATTATCTATAAAAAAATTATTCGCGCCATGAATCGCCAATTAGGAAATATGAAAGAATCCAAGGATCAAGAAGGGTACTCCATGAAATTGTTCGTACAGGATATGCTTCAATTTGAAAGAGGAAGAGATCAAAGTTTTAGTACCCTTTTGGAGAATTTAGATTGGCTTCAGGTAAAAAATGCAGCGATTTATATGTTGGCAGATCCGGTATTACATCTATTTAAAGAAGAATATAAAGCACCGGAAAAACTATATTTAAAGGCTGTGTTACGAAAAGAAAAAGTAACCATTGTTCCGGCAATTAAACAGGAAAAAAGACAGGCAGAGATTTTTGAAAATCATCAATTAGATAATGAAGAACGGCATGATTGGGTATTGTTGCCACTGTTTTTTAAAGAAATGGTGTACGGAGTATTGCTGTGTGATATGACAGAAGAAATGTATACCAATGGAGAATTTTTGATAAATCAGGTTAGTTCTGCGATAAAAATGATTACATTATTACAGGCAAACGAAATAATTCAACAGCAGTTAGAGGAAAATGTAGCAGCATTAAAAGTAAATAACATTGAATTGGATACCATTTCAAAGTCAGATGTGTTAACAGGAATATTGAATCGACGAGGATTTTACAGTGAAGCACAGAATCGAATGAAAGAAAGTATACAACAGGATCATAAAATATTGATTGTTTATGCAGATATGAACAATTTGAAAATCATTAATGACAGGTATGGGCATGAAGAGGGAGATTATGCACTAAAACTTATTGGGCGTTTTCTAAAGGAGATTGTGGATAAAAAAGGAATTGCAGGGCGAATCGGTGGAGATGAATATGCCTGTGCAGTGGAATACGAGGGAGATGACGAAGGGGAAAAACTGCTGCAAGTGTTGTATCAAAAATTTGAAGAATTTAATTTACAGAGTAATAAACCATACAATATTACCATTTCTGCCGGGGCATGCGTAGTGTCTAAAAAGCAGGACTTTACCTTAAAAGATGCACTTTTGCAGGCAGATGAGCGATTATATGAGGTGAAAAAGTATCGTAAGAAAGATGTGGCAAAATAAAAAGTTTCGTAGAACATAATGCACAAAGAGGATTGTGCATCGCTTACAATGACAAAAATATAAGTGTGAGGTAAGATAGCCTCATCAAATAAATAGTGAACATGTTACGACGGTGTAACTTCGATTTAGAAGTTGCACCGTTCTTTTGTGGAAGGAGATTTGTTATGCGAAAGAGAAGATGGATAGCAGGAATCATGGGAATAATTATGGCATTTATGTTATGTGCATGCGGACAGAATGCAGATAGTAAAAGTGCAAAGGGAGAATCAAAAGACAGTGGAAGTAAAGAAAAGATTGTACTTGGAATTAACGATTGGCCGGGAAGTTATTGGTGGCTTGCGGTAGATGAACTGGGATATTTTAAAGATGCAGGTGTGGATGTAGAAGTTCAACTTTTTTCTAATTACACAGATGGATTGAATGCATTAAGTTCAGGAAATATTGATATGTTTGTTCCGGCTCTTGCAGATATTATTCCGGCATATGTAAGCGGAGCGGATATTAAAGTAGTTATGGTACAGGATTTTTCCGCAGGTGCAGATGGATTGATTGCAAGTAGCGATATCAAGTCAGTAAAAGATTTAAAAGGAAAAAATGTTGCGATTGAGCTAGGGGGAAGTGATCACTTATTCTTACTAAAATGTTTAGAAAATGCAGGACTTTCCGAAGATGATGTAAATCTGGTAAACATGTCTACTGGAGATGCTTCCAATGCTTTTATTAGTGGTTCAGTAGATGCTGCGGCAATTTGGGAACCATCCCTTTCTATGGCACAAAACGAAACAGGTGGAAATATTTTAGCTACTTCTGCCGACAAAGAATATGAAGGATTGATACCGGCGGTACTTGCAGTGAACGGAGATTCCTTAAAGACAAAGCGTGATGAAATGAAGCTGGTAATGAAAGCGTGGTACAATGCAAGAGATGCTTATGAAAATAATTTTGATGAGTTTGCTGATGCGGTATCCAAACATGCGGAGGTAACACCGGAAGAATTTAAGACCTTGATGGATGGCTGTGATGTAAGAACTATGGAAGAAAATGTAGCAGCATTTCAGGATGGTGACAGTTATGTAAATCTGAAAAGCTGTGCCAAAATGTTAGGCGGGTTCTTATATGATAACGGTTTGATTGACAAACAGCCGGATAATTATGATAGCTTATTTGACAGTTCATTGTTTGAAGAAGTATATGAGGAAATGAAATAGTGAAAAGAATAATAGATTTATCTGTGAATATACAGAATGGAATGATGTATTATCCAGGTGATCCGGTGCCGGAGATTTCTCCGGCACTTACTTTAGAAAAAGATGGTTGTAGAGTAAGTAATCTTAAAATCGGATCCCACACCGGAACGCATATGGATGCACCGGCGCATTTTATGAAAGATGGAAAAACCATAGAAGAAATTGAATTAGAACAGTGTTGCGGAAAGGCATTGGTGATAAGATTAGAAGATATAGAGCCTTGTTATAAAATTATGCCGGCAGACATAGAACATTGCATTTCAAAATTAGAAAAGGTTTCTGTTGTATTATTTCAGACTGGATGGACACAAAAATACGGAACAGAAGAATTTTATCATCATCCATACCTGTCAAAAGAAGTGGCAGAAGTGTTGGTATCTAATGAAATCAAGGCAGTTGGTGTGGATATGTTAAATGTAGACCAAACCTGTTTAGAGGGTGAACTTTATACCCAGGAATCCACAGCAGCACATCAGGTATTGCTGGGAAATGGAACTGTAATTGTAGAAAATTTAACAAACCTTAATAAAATAACATTTGAAGAACCATATGTTGTATTTTTTCCTTTAAAGATAACAGGTGCAGATGGTTCTCCGGTGCGTGCAGTAGCCATAGAAGAGTAGTAAGGAAGTAACACAACATAAAGGAGGCAGAATATGAAAAAAATACATAAAATTATAGATTTATCCCACCCACTGCAAAATGGAACAGTGGTATATCCCGGAGACCCTAAGCCGGATATTACAGTAGCTACGACATTGGAAAAAGAGGGATATAACCTGTCAAATGTACATATTGGCTCACAGTCAGGCTCTCATGTAGATGCTCCATACCATTTTCAGAATGATGGGCTGACCATAGATCAGATGGATTTAAAATATTGTATGGGAAATGCGGTGGTAATTGATGTATCTTACAAAAAAGAACAGGAAGAGATTACTCTTTTGGAAGTACAACCTTATGAAAAAGAGATAGAAAAGGCAGATATTGTACTATTCCGTACAGATTGGTATCGTTATGCAGGAGAAGAAAAGTTTTTCCTGCATCCATATGTATCAAAAGAGGTGGGAGAATATTTGCTTGCACATGGAATAAAAACATTGGCAATTGATGCAATTAATGCAGATAAAACAGGTGGAACACAGTTTCCCATTCATGATATGTATGCAGATAACAGTGGTTTGATAGCAGAAAATCTCGCACATTTTGATGAAATTGATTTTTCAGAGCCTTTTGTGATTTTTCTGCCATTAAAATTAGTGGGAGTAGATGGTTCTCCGGTGCGTGCAGTGGCAGTAGAGTTTGCGTAGGAAATATATAGCAATTGTGCATTCGTGCCAATGAAACGAATTTCTTTGTGCAGAGGGAACATTGAAAAAAAGGGGGAAAAGATGCATAATAATCTCAACAAAAACAAATACGAAAACATAGCAAAGGTGCTAAGAACAGAGTTCTTGGCACCTTTTTGAGTTTATGCAGAATGGAGGAAACGATTATGGAATATGAAGTACAGAAACATTTACATTATGCAGGAATACCAAGTTTTAATTTGTATCCGGTAACAAGAGAATTAGACGGAGTGGATATTGCAATTATGGGAGTACCATTTGACAGTGGTGTAACCAATCGACCAGGAGCAAGACTTGGCCCAAGAGCCATTCGAAATATGAGTCAGTTGACAAACTGTTTTGCATACCCATGGGATTATAAATTAAGCCAGACAGCAAAAATTATTGATTACGGTGATGTGGGATATTATGTTGGTGCGAATACGACAAAGGTAATGTTAGAAGAAACGCATGACCATGCAGCAAAGATATTGAATGCAGGATGTAAGTTGTTGACATTAGGTGGAGATCATACCATACCTTATGGAATGGTAAGAGCAGCAAGTGAAAAATACGGAAAGCTTGCATTGTTACATTTTGATTCCCATCAGGATAGTACCCCAACGACAGACGGAAATGTATCACATGCTAATTTTGCTTATGATTTACAGGCAGAAGGTTGTATCGATCCGGCTCATTCCGCACAGGTATTTATTCGTACAGAAATGACAGAATGCGGTTACAATATTATTTATGCACAGGATGCAGTATTTATGGATATGGAAGACTTGGCAGCAAAGATTAAAGGAATCATTGGAGATATGCCGGTGTATCTGACCTTTGATATTGATGCATTAGATCCATCAGCAGCACCGGGAACCGGAACACCGGTTATCGGCGGTCCATCTTCTGCACAGGTAAGAAAATTACTTCATGCATTACGAGGAATCAATGTAGTGGCAGCAGATTTGGTAGAAGTACTTCCGGCATATGACCATGGTGAGATTACTGCACTTGCAGCAGCAACCATTGCGCAGGATTTGATGTACTTAATGTATGAAAATAAAAGATAAAAAGTACCCCCAAAATTACAACATAGATAAGTAGGAGGAATTATTATGAAAAAGAAGATTTTAAGCACGTTGTTAGCATTGACTATGGCAGTATCCTTATGTGCCTGTGGAAGTAGCGGTGGCAGTAAGAATTCAGAAGGAAACACAAAGGTAACACTGGGAACCACATCATGGCCAACCAATATGTTCTTTTATTTGGCAGAAGAAAAGGGATTTTTTGAAAAAAATGGTGTAGATGTAAAGATTCAGGATTTTACCTCTACCACAGAAAGTACCAATGCATTTATAGGTGGACAGCTTGATTTTTGTACCTTTGCATCATCAGAAACGATTGCCCCATATTCTCAGGGCGGAGATTTTTCCATTGTCTTAGAAACAGATAAGTCTAACGGATGTGAAGGCCTGGTAGCAACTTCAGATATTAAAAGTGTTAAAGATTTAAAAGGAAAGACAGTAGCGACACAGCTTTATAGTGTAGACCATATGTTCTTGTTGACTTTGTTGGATGAAAACGGAATGTCAGAGGATGATATCAATATCGTAGATATGTCTATTCAGGAATCCGGTAGTGCATTTGTGGCAGGACAGTGTGATGCAGCCTGTATCTGGGACCCATATTTTTCACAGGCAAAGGCAGCAGGTGGAACAGAACTGTTTTCTTCCGCAGATGATCCAGACTTGATTACCGATGTGTTAGGAGCATCAAAATCCCTTTGTAAAGATCATCCGGAGGCAGTAAAGGGAGTAATCAAGAGTTTCTTTGAAGCGGTAGATTATTGGAAAGAGAATCCGGATGAAGCAAATGAATTTATGGGTGAAAAGCTCGGCGTAACCGCAGATGAATTTGCAGCACAGATGGATGGTCTTTTAATTCCGACAGAGGATGAAGTAGTAAAAGCATTTACAAAAGCAGATGACTATTCCTACTGGGGATATACACAGAATACCGTGCGTGATTTCATGCATAAGTTAGGTGTACTTGAAAGCAATGATGTAGATTGTGGAGATATGATTGATGCAAGCTTCATCAATGATATTGCAAAATAAGTAATATAAAAATAGAAACAGCGGTTTTGCCAAAAGGTGGAACCGCTGATTTTATATCATAGAAAAGTATAACTTTTCTATGATATAAAAAGTGTTTGACATTGGAGTTAATCCAAGGTTTACAATCCTCCTATCAAGAAAAAGGAGGAAACTATTATGAAGAAAAAATTGATTAGTATCTTATGTTCAGTAGCTATGGTGTTATCCTTGGCAGCCTGTGGAAATGGGGGCAACTCTAAATCGGCAGATAGTAAGGATGAGACAAGTACAAAAGCTGGGCTTACCAAAGTATCTATTGGAATGGTAACCTGGCCGGACTTTATGCTGTTTTATTTGGCAGATGAAAAAGGAATTTTTGAGAAAAACGGACTGGATGTGGATATTCAGGAATTTGCATCTACCACAGATAATTCCAGTGCATTTATTGCAGGAAATCTTGATTTTTGTACCTATGCTTCCGGAGAAACTATCTCCCCATATGCAGAAGGTGGAGATATAAAAGTAATAATTTTGGCAGATAAATCTAATGGATGTGAAGGATTAGTAGCAACTCCGGATATTAAAAGTGTTAAGGACTTAAAAGGAAAAACAGTAGCAACCCAGTATTATAGTGTAGACCATATGTTTTTATTAACACTTTTAGAAGAAAACGGGATGAGCGTAGATGATATTAACTTAGTAGATATGACCATAGAAAATGCAGGTAATGCATTTGTAGCAGGACAGTGCGACGCAGCCTGTATCTGGGATCCATATTTTTCAAAAGCAAAGGATGCAGGTGGAACCGTTCTTTATTCTACTGCAGATAATCCGGACTTAATAAGTGACATTGTTGCAACATCTTCTAAGATGATAGAAGAAAAACCCGAAGTAGTACAGGCAATGGTAAAGAGCTATTATGAGGCAGTTGCATATTGGAAAGAACACCCGGAAGAATCCAATAAATTTATGGCAGATAAGATGGATGTAACCGTAGACGAATTTGAATCACAGATGGGGGGATTGATTGTTCCGGATGCAGCTCAGACAGTAGAAGCATTTACAGAGGCAGAGGATTATAGTTATTGGGGATATACACAGAATACAGTAGAAAAATTCATGAACGAGCTGGGGGTTATTAATGCAGATGTAGATTGCGGAAAAATGATAGATGCATCCTTTGCTCAGAAAGTTGCAAATGAATAAGTAAAGGAGATGGCAGTATGACTAAGGTGCCAGTTCAAGTGGAAAGATTGCCCGGCGGGGTGACAAACCACAACTATGTATTAAAAAGCAATGGAGAAAAATTAGTAATTCGTGTGGCAGGAGTCGGAACTGATGATTATATCAATCGTAAGGCTGAAATGCAAAATGCAAAGGCAATGTCTGATGCAGGAATAGGACCCAAAATATATTTTTGCGAACCAGAGACAGGATTTATGGTGAGTGAATTTGTAGAAGGAAAAACCATGACAGCAGAGGTGTTAAAAGAAAACGAAAAATTATTGCAGGCAATAGTAAAGGTATTAAGAAAATGTCATACAAGTGATGCAATGTTTGCAAATGATTTTTCTCCTGTAAGGCGTATTCAACAGAACATAGCAATATTGGAAAGAAAGCAAGCGATTCCTTATTATGAAGAATGGAAAGTTGTGTATGCAGAGTTTCAAAGACTTGCAGAAAATATGAAAACACAAAGAAGAGAGCTGGTACCATGTCATAATGATACATTGGCAGGAAACTTCCTTGGAGATGAAAAGTGTATGAGAATGATTGATTGGGAATATAGTGGAAACAATGATTTGTACTATGATCTTGCAACATTTTCTATGGAAAATGAATTGAATGAAGAGGAAGAAAAGAAATTTTTGGATTACTATTTTGAAGAAAGACAATTTGAAGAAAAGAGATTTTTGGAGAATAAGTTTTTAACATCATTTTATTGGAGTGTGTGGTCACTGCTTCAAATTGGATATGGAAAGGAAAAGGAGTTTTATTATCCCTATGGCGAAAAACGGTTTGATGCAGCAAAAACGGCATGGCACAGACTGGAGGAAGTATGAAAGAAAAATATCTGACAGTGTCAGAACTTGCAAAATTGCGAAATACTTCATCAGATACATTGCGCTATTATGACAGAATTAATTTATTAAAACCAGAATGTGTGGATCAGGATACAGGCTATCGCTATTACTCTATTCGTCAATATGAAAAGCTGGGAACAATAAGAGAACTACGCGCCCTGGGAATGCCATTAGAACAAATTGCAGATTACTTTGATAATCGTAATTTGCAAAAATCAATGGAAATACTCAGTGAGTATCAGATGCGGTTTGAACAGGAGATTCAGCAGAAAATTCGTGTGAATGAAGTGCTGAAAGAAAAGTTGAAATTTTTAAATGAAGTGGCAGAACTGAAAAATATGGAAGAGGTATTCTTGCAGGAATATCCCAGACGTTACATGCTTACTTTTGGAGAGCCGTCTGGAGGAAAAGAAGCCCATGCATATGCCTACACAAAGTTAGAATGGTATTTGAAAGAGGTTGCTCCAATTCTTGCAACTGACAGGGTAGGGGTGTTTGCCAGTGAACAAATTTTAGAAAAGAATGAGAGTTTTATACCTGCAATTCCTATGATTATTGTAGAAAATGTGGGAAAAAGCGGAAAGTATATCAGAGAAATACCGGCAGGAACATATGCCTGTATGTATTATAAAAATGGTACGTTAGAGAAATATGATAAATCCTTTGAAATTATAAAAAAATATATAAAGGAGCATAATTTTGAAATATGCGGAAATATATTTCAGATTTATAAAATTGATGTAACGTTAACGAATAATCGAGAAGAAACTGTTATGGAAATTCAGATTCCTGTTGGTAAACAGGAGTAGAAAAGAGGATAAGATGAGTAAAGAAAAAGTAGCAGATTCCTTAAAGTCACCAAGATTTTGCGGAATCAAGACATTTATGCGTATGCCTTATGGAAGAGATTTAGAAAAACTGGATTTTACTGTGCTTGGGATTCCGTTTGATTCCGGTGCATCTTACCGTGTGGGAACACGATTTGGCCCGGAAGGAATCCGAGGAATGTCCTGTCTGGCAGCAAAACCGTATAATCCCGTGTTGGAAGTGGGAATTTTTGATGAGTGCAATGGGAGTGATTACGGAGATTTGGAAAATATTCCGGGATATATAGAGGAGTCTTTTGACTTGATAGAAAAGGGAATGCTTCCTATTTTTGAACATGGTGTAATACCGGTAGCAATGGGAGGAGATCACAGCGTAACACTTCCGGAGCTTAGAGCATGTGCAAAAGTGTATGGACCGGTAGCATTAATTCACTTTGATGCACATTATGATACAATTCCGGAATATTTTGGAAAGCCATATAATCATGGAACACCATTTCATCATGCAGCAATCGAGGGTTTGGTGGATACTAGTCATTCCATCCATGTGGGTATTCGTGAAGGATTGTATAGTCCGGCGGATAGTGCACATTCAGAAGAATTGGGGTATGAGTGTTTGAATGCGCATATAATGCATCAGATGTCTATGCAGGATGTGGTTAAAAAAATTTGTGACCGTGTAGGTGATAAAAAAGCATTTGTGACATTTGATATTGACTTTTTGGATCCGGCATATGCACCTGGGACAGGAACACCGGTACCGGGGGGATTTTCTACAGCTCAGGCATACGAACTGGTACGAGGATTAAAGGATTTAAATATTGTAGGATATGATATGGTAGAGGTATCACCGCCTTATGATCCAACTCAGGCAACCTCTATTGCAGCAGCAGGAATTATGCAGGAATTTTTGTCTCAGATAGCATATCGAAAACGGAAAAATTCTTGACCCACAGAGAAAATCATGCGTATAATAAAAGCATGAAAGGTGGATGAACATGAACTGCGAAGACTTAATGAATATGAAACAAATTAGAAATGGCATGAAGTTAGTTGCAGGGGAAAAGGGTGTTGGACGAAATATCCGTTGGATTTATTTTGCAGACTGTGTGCAGTGTCTAAAGGATGAAGTAGATTTAACAGAATTGATACATGGGGAAGAACTGGTAATTGTAACAAATGAAAGTTTGACTGGAAATGATGAAAAAATTATAGATATGATACGAGTCATGTACAGTAAGAATATTGCAGGATTTGTGATTAACGAGGGACAGATATCCCAGTCTGTGATAGATTATTGCAATGAAATAGAACTTCCACTCTATGAGTTATCAGTGAATCTACATCTGATAGACCTGTCTCAGATTGTCTGTAAGGCGTTGGTAGAGGAAGAAAGTAATACTAATTCCAGAGAGAGAATACTTTCCTCTATCTTGTATACGGATCATTTAGATGTGGAGGGAATTCTTGAGCAGGCAAATTATCTTGGAGTGAATCTTTCCGGAAAGCACCGTATCGTAGTATTGCATGTGAATGCACCAGAAGGAGTAGAAAAGAAAAAACAGCAGTTAGACGAAGGTCGCCTGATGGAAATAAGAGAAAACATAAAAAAGAGTGTTGAAACAGAGTTTCGTTCTTACAGTATGCGTCATTTGATGGTACTGTCCCAAGGTGAGTATGTTGTTACATTGTTACCGTCAGAAGTATTTAGTAAGGATCTTTTGGTTACAATCCTGATGAATATTATGAAAAGAGGAGAAGCCAATTATCATATTTCCATGAAATCAGGAATCGGAACCGGTTATGAATATTTAGAGGACTTTAAGAAGAGCTATCAAGAGGCAAAGAATGCGTTGACCATATCCAGAATAGCACCAAATGAAGAAAAGGTATATTTTTATGAAAATCTTGGTATCTATTCATTGATTGCCCAGATTTCCAATGGAAAGTTTCTGGATGAATATATGGAAAGCCGAATTGGAAAACTGATTAAGGCAGACCAGATGCAGGAGGGAGAATTGTGCGAGACGCTAGAGGCATATTTAGAGCATAATTGCAATGCGAATGCCACTGCTGAGGCACTTTATATCCATCGAAATACCATGCGTTATCGTATGGATAAGATACGAAAAATATTAGAAGATGATATTAGTGATTTATCGGTATTTTTGGAGCTGAAGCTGGCATTTGCCATTAAAAGGTATCGGGAAAATCGAGAAGAGTAGGTGACAGGGCTATTGCCCCAGCACTACATCAATCATAAATTCCTTATCCGTATTAGAAAACTGTGCCATACCATTGTATTTTTCTGCTATGGTAGCAATGGAGTTAAGTCCAATTCCAGAACCGCCTTTGTGAGTGGAAAGATAGTTTCCGTTCTTTTTTTTTACGGTACCGTTAAAGCTGTTAGCGGATACAATGTAAAGGTTGTTTTCATGCCTTAAGCATACGGTGAAATTATGGTATCGTTGCTCTTTCGGTAATAATGAGCAGGCATAGTAGACATTTTCTAAAATATTTCCAAGTAATGAGCACAATTCAATATCTGTGATACGAAGAGAAGTTGGCAGGCTGATATTCCAATGGAAAGGAATATCAGCTTCTTTCATTAAAGAAGCATAATAGTGAAACAGAGCATTGACAGGAATATTTGTACAGTAGGTAGTTACATTGTCAGGCATGGCATCTACACAGTTTAAGATATGAGAAGTTAGTGCTTCATACTCCTTTTGCTGCGCCATTTTTGCCATAGAATTAAGTTGTTGACGAAAATCGTGACGTAATCGTGCAGATTCCATCATATAACGTTGTTGTGCAAGATATTGGCTTTCCTGCATCTCAAATAATCGGATACGTTCCTTATTTTCATTGCTTCGAATCAGCTCCATAGCCACCAGATAAAAAATGGCATAGATGATAATCAGAAGTAAAATAGCAAGGAAATGATAACATATATAAATGGAAAATATTCGGTTGGTGTGCATAGTTTCATAATATTTGGGTTGCATCATTATATTTATCAGGAAAAAAATAATTGGTACAGGTAAGGTAGCAAGCCATGTCAAAGAAGTGGTCATGCAGTCGACTAGTTTGCCAAGAAAATAGTAGAAAATGCCGCTAAATAGCAATAAAAATACAAAGCTTAATACAAGCTGCCAGGCAGTTGCCAGAATGCAGGCATCTGCCAGGGTTTCCGTGGGATGTATCTGTGAGTCGATAGCGAGAGAAAAATTAGCAGGAAAGGACATCAGTGTTATAATCAGTAGAAAAAGGGAAAGATTTACACCAAAACTACTTTTTAACACGCTGTTATAGCAAAGAAATAAAACTGTCATTACCGGTAATAACAGACAGTTAATGGGAATATCCGCAAATAGCATAATGATTGCACAGCAGGGAATTATTATGATAAGTGTCAGCGTTGTAAAAAGAAACACTTTCCAAACAGGGAGTTTAAATTGATTTCGTACCGGCAGGATAGCAAGAATAGCAGCCGGAATCAAAACCATAAATTGTAGAATATTTGAAAGAAATATCATGTCTATCTGCTCCTTTCTGTTGCTTCCCGATGCAGCTTGGCAAAGTTATAGTTATGCCAGATACAAGTCAGTTGTTTTTGTTTACGCATAGTAATCGGAACACTAATGCCGTTTTGCAGTGTACATTCTTTTGCGGTAAATCCTGTGACGTAGTCCATGTTGACTAAAATTCCACGACTTACCAGAAGAAAATTTTCCTGTTCCATAAGTGGCTTAGTAAAAGTAGAAAAAGAAGCATATACAGAATACGTTTTTCCACTGATTATAGTGATTTCAATAGAATGTGTAAAAGAACGAAGGAAGCAGATATCATTATAAAATAACCGCAGTTCGGTGCCATTAGAGAGAAAGGACAGATATTGATTGGGCTTTGGTAAAAGTCGCATAGCGTCCGTTAAGCAAGAAAAAAATTTCTGCTTTTGAATTGGCTTTTTTACATAATCAAATGCATGGATAGAAAACGCATCGCCCATGTGTTCCTGACTTGTAGTAAGAAAAATAATCAGTGTGCGACTATCTGTTTCGCGCATCTTTGCGGCAGTCTCTATGCCGGTAATTCCATCCATATAGATATCCAGAAATACAATATCATAAGAATAAGGAACAAAGGCGGCAAGGAATTCTTCGCCACTTTTGAAGTTGTCTGCATGAAAAGTAAGATTGTTGTCTTTGGCAAAAGAGAAAAGTAGTTCTAAAATCAATTCTCGTTCCTCTGTACGGTCATCAACCAATGCAAATCGCATGCATAATAGCCCCCTTCGGATTAGTCTTTTAAACATAGTATAACAGACAAAGAAAAAGGAAGCAAAGAGAGTATGTCATTTCGTGCAAAATATGGTCGTTTCGTGTAGCGGGTATTATTTTAAATATAATTTTTGATACCATAATTATATTGTTTCGTAAAAAAATAATAAAAAAATTTTTTCGCTTTTTGTAGAAAAAACTCAAAAAATAGAATCAAGGAAAGTTGGATAAAATGGGCGTTTGTTAGAAATTGTCCCATAAAAAGTTAGGTAAAAAACTCTTAAAAAACCTATACTTTGGTTGAGTTGACGCGAAAATGGACCATTTTTTATAATGCTATCCAAGGGAAAGGAAAGTGATTAGAATCGAAAGCATGTTAATAAAAGACAGAATATACCCCAGAAAGACCAAGGAAATGATACAAATCATCAAAAAGGCAGACAAGGAGGGACATCTTTTAGAAACCATAAAGGAGGAATTTTTTCGTCCTATTAGTGTAACTGCTTTGTGGGCATGCAGAGAATATTTTCATAAGTTACCGGAGGAAGTTTATCATCAAAACACAGGAGAAAGTATGGCGCTTATTTCCTTGCGAGCACTTCTGGCAACCATGGAAAACGATTTAGAAGGGGCAAAAACCTATATCGGTATATTCGGGGAGACACAAAAAAATATAAGCCCTGAAGATTTTTCACAGAGGGATTATTTTTGCCTGACAGCACAGTTGGTTATGCCTTATATAAGTGATAATGAATTTTTTCATGTTGTGGCAACGATGCAAAGAGCGAATATCTCACAGATACAAAGTCTTACACTGTCCGCAAGCAGACCAAGTATTTTAAATGGTTTTCGTGATTTTACCCGATATGGAAAAGAACTTATAAGGTATCGTGAAACCATTACCAATATGGTAAGAATGCTTTATGGTGAAAGCGGAAAGGGAGTCTTTGAGATTGCACTTGCAGAGTGGCATTATCAGATAAATGATAGCTTTCGAGCTCTGCTTTTAGTTACAGGAACAATTCCTATGATGGAAAATGTGCAGGATATGCAGTGTCTGTTTGTGGCAATGGCACTTCAAATGAAGATACTTCTTTTAAACGGACAGAGTCAGGCTGCACAACCCCTGGTAGAAAAAATCAGAGAGCGCATCAAAAAGACGGGTTGGGAGGAATTGACAAACAGTTTAAATGCTTTAGGCGCATGGGCTGCCTGCTATGATGGAAATCAGGATATTGTACAGGAATGGTTGGATACACTTGCACCGGATGAGACAAAAGAGCTTTACATGATGGATATGTATGCTTATCTGGTAAAAATCCGTTGTTATCTTATGACCGGAAAATATATGCTTGCAATCATATTTGCAAAGCAGTTGATTCCCATTTTGAAAAAAGGATATCGCCACATGGATGTATGCGAGTGTTATATGCTTTCTGCAATCGCCTGCTGTAAGGCAGGAGCTCTGGAGGATATGTGTGCAGAGCTTGAAGAAGCCTTGAAAATTGCACAAAAGTATCAGTACATACGACTTCTGGCAGATGAAGGAGCATATATGGTAAAGATGCTTACTATATATCATAAGAGAAAAGAAAGCAATGCCTTTACCGAGAAGATTCTTCTTCTTGCAGGCGAGGTGGCAAAGAGATTACCCGATTATCTAAAGTCAGCAGAAGAATATTTTGAGCCACTCACGGTAACGGAAAAACAGGTTCTTGGGCTTATGGCACAGGGATTGTCCTATCAGGAAATAGGAAAAATGACAGGAAAAAAGGTGGGAACAGTAAAGTTTCACAGCGCAGGAATTTTTAGAAAATTACAGGTAAAAAACCGACAACAGGCAGTAAACAGGGCGAATGAAATTGGATTAATTTAGGAGAGAGATATGAAAAAAGTAGATACAGAATTGACAGATAAGAAAAATAATCAAAAAAGTCAGCAGATTTCACCGGCATTAACGAGGCGGAAATGGAAGTTTCGTATTTGTGGTAGTGCTGTTTGTGCATTTGCTGTATGGATATGTAGTGCAGGAAACTGGCATACAGTTCCGGTGTCAATTGGAACGGTTGTTTTGATTATTGGAATTGCCATTTTTATGACTGGTTCTCCGGAAGACTACAATGCCATGACGGATGTAGGAGCCATGATTGCCATGGACAGACCAAGAAAAATAGAAGAATTCTACGAAGCCTACAAAAATGTAAAGACACCGCTTGGTTCCGGTTGGTTAGGGCGTTTTTCCACGTCTCCTTATACGTCACTTATATTTGGACCGGATGCAAGAGGACAGTTTATTTATTTTTGGCTGACCGGAGATGGAAGTATTGGTTATATCGGTTATTCTTTTTTAGAAGGGACTATTAAGAAAAAAATAAACGAACCATTAATTCCATGTGAGAAAGAGTTTTGTGCAAATACAGCAGAACATCTCTGCTATCACTCTGATATTTTTATGACTCAGAGTTGGTTGAAGGAGAGTATGGAATATTTTGTAAAAAATGGTGAGGTATTACCATTTAGAGAAAGTAAGACTTCTGAAGTTTATACTTTTACAGAGGATTTCAAGCTTGCAGGACAGCATTTTGAACTTCGGGATGAGAATGATAATCTGATTTATGTGGTTGAAGGTACAGACCCACTGATTAATCTGCGCATTTATGATACACAGCAGACAGAAGTTTTCCGAATGACCAAGAAAATCGGTCATGCATTAGCAACTTACAGTTTCTATTATAAAGGAGAGCCTTATGGGGTATTAAAGAAAAAGTTTGCTCTTGTCAGAGATACATTTGCTATGGACATAAAAGAAGGCAGATTAGAGTTGATAGAGTATGCAGGTACAATCGGGCATAATTTTAAAGTGACATTGAATGGTAAAGTTTTGGGAGCCATCATGGATGATATGGATATTACCTGGGAAAATGTATTTTTTGATAATGCCTTTATTATTGCATATGAGAAGGAATATTTGCCGTTGCTTACTGCTATGGCTGTGATGGTAGCGAGAGAATTGGCAAGAGATCAGGAGGGAGGTGCAACAAACTGGGAGTAAAGGAGAATAGACGAAGAAGAAAGATAGTAAAAGCTTTTGCAGTGGCAGGTATACTGACAATGGTATGTTCCGGCTGCGGAGCTTCTAAAGTGGAGTATGAAGATAGTAAAGCCGCTAAGAAAGCAATGAACAATGCAACTAATATTTTTATGGAATCTAATATTGAGGAGCCTAATCAGGAAACGGATATCAAGGCGGATGGAATGGTTGCAGGTTATATGGAAGAAAGTGGAATTTTTCATACAAAATGGACAGTATCTATTGATGGTGAAACATGGTTTTATGTAAAGTTCGTAACAGATGAACCAATCAATGATGTGGAGGGGGTAATCTCTGCCACCACATATGGTTATTATGACAGTAACGATAAGTGTTGGGGATATGCACAACAACAAGTTTTGGATAATGGGGTATATGGGAGAGAATATTATATGTTATATTTGGATGCGGATGGCAATCCAAAGGATTATTACTCCGATGAGGATGGTTATTATCTGTATGACTATGATGGTAATGTGATTGGCGAGGGGGATGTGGAATCTTCCTGGTTTGGAAATGACTATGACATCACCATTACTATGAAAGAGGACAGCAAGGTACAAGTGGATTTTATGGATAAAGTGGTAATGTATATTCGAATATGTGATGATTTGTATGAAAAATATTCAGATTAAAGCGGATTTTGAATAAATGAAAATTATAATGTCAGCAGATGTATTTTACACAAGTTTAGCAGGTAAGGAAAAATTAAGGAAGGTAAAGGAAAGGAGAAAATAATTTTTGGAACAGATTCTACAGAATAATAGTGAAATAAAAGACATGCAATCCCATTACTGTATGATAGCGAGGTATCATTGGGGAGATGAAAATGGTAAATCCAATGCAAAGTTCGCTAGGCTAACGTTATCGGAAGAGGCAAGGCAAGCTGGATTTGTTGATGTATGGCTTGCATATGATTCAGGTATTACTATGAAAGAGAGCAATTCACATCTCGAATATGATATTGAAAAGCCAAGGGTTATCACGAGAAGAATTCATAGTGGGGATGAGAATGGAAAAACAGTATATGAGTTGGCAAGTGTAATCGCAAGAAAAGAAAACGATACAGGTATATCCGAAGAAGAAAGATCACGTTTATATATGTGTGTGGCTGAAGATATAGAGGTTGTGACAAATGGAAAAGAGTCAAAAGCTCAGTGGGTTCAGAGTAGTGCTTCCAATAAAGTAATCATTGGAAGAAATCACTATAAAGATGAAAATGGAAAAACAGAAACGATATTTGCAAGTTTAAGCATAGTAGAAAAACTTTCTAAGAAGAAATATCCGTTGGTGCTTACCGATATTAAAACATTAAATGAATGTAAAGAAAGTAAGTCTGATTTTTCCGTCGATGCACCTGTTCATGATACGAAGTTGAAGTTATGGACGAAGAAAGCCTTTAATACAAATTTTCTGGATCATACATGGGTGGAATCAATTGATCCAAGTGATGAATTCAGATGTAAGGGTGGCACGGATAAAAATAGATTTTTACATGAATTTCAAATTCCGCATTTTACATATTATGCATTGAATGAAGTACGCGACAAAGATGATTCAATTGGAATCTTATATGGCATATGTGGTGTTTGTCATCAGATGGCAAATCGATTTCTCTATCCAAGCGGAAGGTCCATTACACAGTTAAATCTGGAAGAAAGACCCAAAGGATACAATCTGTCATCAGCACTGTATGGAACTTATGGCTACGATTTTTCCGGTTGGAGAGACAAGGTGTATCAACCTGCTTATAATAAATATGCGGGTAGAAAAAGTGAAAAAGAGAGTGTGGAAAATGTATTTGTATTCAGTTACAAAGCAGAGCTGGAGAAGTTGAAAACATTCAGTAAAGAATATTTTGCAGACATATTAACAACAGAAATGATAGAGGGAGTTCATAAAGCACAGGGAGAATGGCTTACACAGATTACGGATATATTATCTAAGTATGAGTTTCTATCTGATGATGGAAAAATTATAAAACCTGAGAGTATATCAAGCGATAAGGTAACTTCCATGTATATGGAAATCATACAGGTGCAGGAAGATGTATTTAAAAAAATTAGAGGTGTAGTTGGCATTCCTATATGGAAGAAACTTAACAACGGAAGTCCGGATATTATAGATATTGTAAGTGTGGAAGAAGCGTTAAGTTTTTATGAATCGATCATTGAGTAACTCAAACTTTTGATGTGGGATATGGAGGAACCAGAACAGGTGTAAAGGTGGATGGAAAACTTCTGTTCATTTCATTATTGTGCGTAGCGCACAAGAATCATTATGATGAAACTCCATTGTAAATACGGACGTCTCACAATATAATGAGTACATCAATTAAATCATATTTGATGACGAAGACGTCAGAACAGTAGTGTTCTGGCGTCTTTTTTTGTATCAAAATGTATGATGTATCATACTCCGCTAAGGAGAAAATTTAGAGTAAGAAAGGAAGAAAAAATTATGAAGATGATTAAAGCAGTTGTAAGACCAGAAAAATGTGATGAAGTATTAAATAGTTTATGTGAAGCAGGTTATCGTGCAGTAACCAGATTTGGAATTTTAGGACGTGGAAAACAGAGAGGACTGAAAGTAGATGATGTTTATTATGATGAAATTCCAAAAGAAATGTTGATGTTGGTTGTAGAAGATGAAGATGTAACAAAAGTAACAGATATTATTGTAAAAACATCTAAGACAAATGATGAAGGAGCTTTTGGAGATGGAAAGATTTTTATTCTTCCGGTAGAAACTGCAATTACTGTAAGCTCTGGAAAGAATGAATTGTAGGAGGTGGTCTTATGAAACAGATTGTAATTATATTAAGACCAAATTGTTATTTTAAGACAAAACAGGCATTGAGTGATAATCGTTTCTTTGCAATGAGTACAAAGGAAGTGCTGGGAAGAGGAAAAGCCACGGTACGTTTTACCGCAAACGAAGGAAATCCCATGACAACAGCTGAAAAGATATATGAAAATGCATTGGTAGCAAAGAAAATGATTGAAATGATAGTACCGGATGAGGCGGTAAAAGCTGTTGTAGATATTGTTCTTTCTATAAACAGTCATGGAACAGAAGGAGACGGAAAGATTTTTGTGCTTCCGGTGGAAGAAAGTATTCGTATCCATACTGGAGAAAAAGGAGAAGATGCATTGATTTAATCAATGTATACAACCGAAGGAAAGGCGTGATAGAAAGATGAAAAAGGATAGAGGAGATTTCCGATTAAGGAAAGATATATCACAGAAACGATATGTAATATCAGCAATTGTTACATTTGTAGTAATTTTTGCAGCATGGACATTACTTTGCTTAAGTGGAAGTGTAAAAGAACTGTTTCTTCCATCACCTGCAAAGGTAGTAAAAGATATTGTAGATAGTGCAATGGATGGTTCTCTTTGGGTAAATATGGGATATAGTATTTTCCGTATTACAATGGGATTCATTATTTCAACACTCATAGGAGTTCCACTGGGAATTCTGGCAGGAAGTTTCAGACCATTGGAAGCAGTTATTGCTCCGATTTGTGAGTTTATCCGTTACATGCCGGTTCCGGCATTCGTACCACTGGTTATGGTATGGTGCGGCATTGGAGAAGGAGCTAAGATTACCATTGTATTTTTAGGATGTTTCTTCCAGATGGTACTTATGATTGCAGATGATGCAAGAAGCGTATCAGATGATTTATTATCTTCCAGTTACACCCTTGGAACTACAAGATGGACAACGATTACCAAGGTATTGATTCCGGCAATGGCACCAAAAATGATGTTAACCTTACGAATGATGATTGGATGGGGCTGGACATATTTGACAGTTGCAGAGTTAGTTGCTTCCAGTTCAGGACTTGGATATTCCATTTTGAAAGCACAGAGATTCTTACATACCGAGAGTATTTTCTCAGGAATTCTGGTAATCGGAATCTTAGGATTGATTACAGACAGACTGTTTGCATTTGCAATTAAGAAAATGTTCCCGTGGGCAGAATAAAAGGAGGAATAAGAGATGGCAGGAAAGAAAATAGAAAAAGATACAACCGGATCTCCGCTGGAAGCCCATGTAGCGAGCAGTAAGATACTTGCGGAGCATATTGATAAAATATATACCTCAGGGAAAAAGAGTACAAAAGCAATCGAAGATGTTTCTATTGACATACAGGATAATGATTTTGTCTGTATCGTAGGACCTTCCGGATGTGGTAAGTCTACCTTACTTCGTATGTTAGCAGGATTGGATTTTCCATCGGCAGGAAATATCATTATTGATGACAGAAAGGTAACCGGACCGGGACCGGACAGAGGAATGGTATTCCAGACTTATACATTGTTCCCTTGGATGACAGTAGAGGACAACATTAAGTTTGGTTTGAAGCTGAAAAAGCTGCCAAAGGATGAACAGCAGGAAATTGCTGACCGCTATCTGGATATTATCGGATTAAAGAAGTTTGCAAAATCATATCCAAAGGAATTGTCCGGTGGAATGAAGCAAAGAGTTGCCATTGCAAGAGCTTTGGCAAACAAGCCGGAAGTGCTTTTGATGGATGAACCTTTCGGAGCATTAGACCCGCACACAAAGTCAATGATGCAGCTTTTGATGCGTGAAATTTGGGAAAAAGAACATCCAACCGTTGTATTTATTACCCATGATATTGATGAAGCAGTATTCTTGGCAGATAAGATTTATGTAATGTCAGCAAGACCGGGAAAAGTAATTAAAGAGGTAAATGTATATCTGCCTCATAAACGTAGATTGGAATTAAAGGATACGCCGGAATTTATAAACATAAGAAAAGGAATCAATGACTTGCTGTATTCTGCAAACCAAGACGTAGAGGAAGAGTAAATGGAAAAATATGTGGCAGCAGTTCAAATGGACTGTGTTACCGGAGCAGTAGAAGAAAATACCATACATATTATTCAAATATTAAAAAGAATGAAACGGGAAAACGAAGCGGTTACGTTAATAGTTTTCCCGGAAATGATTCTTTATGGATATGAAAAGTTAGAAAAAATATCCACAGATTGTAGTCAGATGCAGTTAGAAAGAAATTTGAAAGAAATAGCAGAAACCTGTGAGAAACTTAAAGTAAATGCAGTTGTAGGTGCTCCGTATTTCGGAGAAGCGGGAATAGAAAATGCACTTTACTTTCTGGATACCAATGGAAAGGTACAGCATGTATATTCCAAAATGCATTTAATTGAAGAAGAGAGAAACATATTTCAGCCGGGAAAGGCTTGCAAGATATGTGAAACAGATGTGGGAAAGCTGGGATTTTTAGTTTGTTGGGATAGTGCATTTCCACAAATGGCAGAAAAATATGCATTAGAAGCGGCAGAACTTTTTATTATCAGTGCAGCATGGGAAAATCCATACGAAAGACAATGGGAATTAGCGGTGTGTGGAAGCAGTTTTTCCGGTGATGTACCTGCCATAGCAGCAAACCGTATTGGCAAAGATGGAAATGTAGAATTTGCCGGACATGCTATGATTACAGATTGCCTTGGAAATGTATTAGAAGAAGCAAAAAGCAGTCAGGAATCCTATGTGATTGCAGAGCTGACAAGAATAACAAATAAAGAAAAACGTCAAGGTTTTGGAACACAAATAAAAGAAAAATCCGTACTTATATAGGATAGAAAGAAGGAAGAAAATGAGCATAAGCAGAATGGTATACACGGGAACCTCTTATTTTGGAGAGTTTGCCAGAAATGAGATAAAAACAGAAATCGCAAAACACCATTTCAAGAAGGCATTTTTAATTTCGGATAAAGACCTGATAAAATGCGGAATTGTTGAGAAAATAGAAGCGGTCCTAAAGGAAAATCAGACCCCTTATGAAATAGATGCCGAAGTAAAGCCGAATCCAACGATTGAAAATGTGCTTTATGGTCTTGAACTTTATAAAAAGAGTGACAGCGATTTTATCATTGCAGTAGGAGGTGGTTCTGTTATTGATACCGCAAAAGCCGTAGCAGTGATTGCCAATAATCCAGAAAATGCAGATGTAGTATCGTTGGAAGGAATGGATAAAAGCAGCAATCCGGCAGTACCGATTATTGCACTGCCAACCACAGCAGGCACCGGTTCAGAAACCACAATGGATTATGTAATTACCAATACAAAGGAAAAAAGAAAAATGGCTTGCATGGATTCTAAAGTAGTTCCTGTTGCAGCAATCTTAGATACGGAAATTATGGCATCTTTGCCGTTAAAACTTACAGCAGCAACAGCCATGGATGCTTTAACCCATGCAGTAGAGTCTTATTTATCTCTTGGTGCATTTTCTTTTTCGGAAATGCTTTCGTTAAAGGCAGTCAGCCTTATTTCTGAGAACTTTTTGAAAGTATTAGAAACACCAAAAGATTATGAAGTAAGAAAGCAGCTTGCCATTGCACAGTATTTGGCAGGTATGAGTTTTACCAATGTAGGTCTTGGAATCGTACATTCTATGGCACATCCTTTAAGTGCATTTTATGATGTACCGCATGGAGTTGCCAATGCATTGATTCTTCCATATGTATTAGAATTTAACGCAGAAGCGTGTGGAGAAAAGATGAAGGAATTGGCAAGAGCATTTGATCCAACCTTTGATATGAAAAAGGATGAGAAAGCCGCAACAGCATGTTGTGTAGAAATGATTCAAAGATTTAATACACAGGCGGGTCTGCCACAGAAATTAGTAGAAATTAATGTGAAAAAAGAGGATTTTGATGCATTGGCACAATCTGCGTATACAGATGCTTCTACACCGGATAATCCAAGAAAAGTTGATGTTGCTATATTAAAATCACTTTATGAAAAAATGTATGCATAAATGCACAGTAGATAGAAAGGAAGCGTTTTAAAATGTTAAGAGAAGAATTACCAGAAATTATTACAGATCATGTACCGGGACCAAAGGCAGAGGCATTATTGAAAAAAAGAGATGAAGCCTTACCAAAAGCATTATGTGGTTATACATATCCAATTTGTATTAAACGAGGCGAGGGAGCTATCTTAGAAGATGTAGACGGAAATAAGTTCTTAGACTTTATCGGTGGTGTCGGAGTATTAAATATTGGTTATTCCAGACCGGAAGTGGTAGAAGCAGTAAAAGAGCAGGCAGAAAAATATTTCCATTGTATTTTCAATGTGGTAGCACACGAAGGATATATTGAGTTGGCAAGACAGTTTGATGAATTGATGCCTTGTCGTGGGGAAAAGAAAAAGACCTTTTTTGCAAACAGTGGTGCAGAAGCAGATGAAAATGCGATTAAAGTAGCAAAAGCATATACCGGTCGTCATAGCATTATCTGTTTTTCCGGTGCATTCCATGGAAGAACAAACTTAACTATGGCATTGACAGCTAAAAAATCATATGCACTTGGCATGGGACCATTCCCATCCGGAATTTATCGTGCAGAGTTTCCTTACCTATATCGTGCACCAAAGGGATATACCGAAGAAGAAGCAATTGAGTATTATGTTCAGAAATTAACAAAGCTTTTTGATGAAGCAGCACCGGCTTCTGACGTGGCAGCAATTTTGGTAGAGCCAATTCAGGGCGAAGGCGGATTTATCCCGGCACCAATCGAATGGGTAAAAGCAGTAAGAAAAATCTGTGATGACAATGGTATCCTTTTGATTGCCGATGAAGTACAGTGTGGTAACTGTAGAAGTGGAAAATATTTTGCTTCCGAATATTGGAAAGAAGCAGGAGCAGCACCGGATATTATTTCTACTGCAAAGTCTATGGGCGGTGGAGTTCCAATCAGTGCTATTACAGCAAGAGCAGAGATTATGGATGCAGTACCGGCAGGAACTATTGGAGGAACCTATTGTGGAAATCCTTTGGCATGTGCTTCTGCCCTTAAAGTATTAGAAATTATGAAAAAAGAGGACTATGCAGGAAAAGCAATGGAAATCGGCAAAAAGACGATGGCAGCTTTTAATCGTATGAAAGAAACCTATGAAGAAGTAGGAGATGTGCGTGGTCTTGGTGCAATGATAGGCATAGAATTTGTAAAAACAAAAGAAGGAAAAGAACCATATCCTGAATTTGTAGCTAAGTTAATTCAGATTGCATTACAAAAAGGATTAATGCTTGAAAATGCCGGTTCCGCAGGAAATGTAATTCGTTTCCTTGCACCACTTTGTATTACCGATGAGCAGTTAGAAAGAGGATTTGCTATTTTTGAAGAATCCATTAAAGAAGCAGAGGAAGCATTAAAATAATAAAAGGGGGAACTGTTATGGAATTTAATTATTTTCTACCGGTAAACTTGATATTTGGAAGAGGAAGTGTGGATAAAGTCGGCACAATTGCAGTGGAATATGGAAAAAAGGCACTAATTGTAACAGGAAGAAGCAGTACGAAAAAGTCAGGTTTACTAGACAGGGTAATAAAATATTTAAAAAAAGCAGAGGTAGACAGTGTTGTATTTGATCAGGTAAGACAGAATCCACTTACTACTACCGCACAGGAGGCAGCAGAGCTGGCAAAGAAAGAACAGTGTGATGTTGTTATCGGTGTTGGTGGAGGAAGTATCATGGACTGTGCCAAGGCAGCAGCTTTTCTGGCAGTAAATGAAGGAGACATCAACGATTATATTTTCAATCGACTGAAAAGTGAGAAAGCACTTCCGATTATACTGATTCCAACAACCTGTGGAACCGGAAGTGAAGGAAATGGATTTGCAGTATTAACGAATCCGGAAAATGGAGATAAGAAGTCCCTGCGTTGCAATGCAATCGTTGCAAAAGCATCGATTATTGATTCGGAGTGCATGATGACGATGCCCAAAGGAATTTTAGCAAGCGTTGGATTTGATGCGTTGTGTCATTGTATGGAAGCGTATGTCAGCCGAATCAGTCAGCCACTCACAGATATGATGTGTGAAAAAGCAATGGAGCTTATTGGAAAACATTTGATTCCTCTTTACGAAGGAGAATGTGAACCGGAGAGTTGGGATGCGGTAAGCTTTGCCAGTACCATCGGTGGAATGGTGATTAATACCGCAGGAGTCACCTTGCCACATGGTATGGAACATCCGGCAAGCGGTCTAAGAGATATTACGCATGGAAAAGGTCTTGCAGCAATTACACCGGTGGTAATGGAGGCAAGCATAGAAGGAAATCCGGAAAAATATGCAGTAATTTCCAGATGCTTAGGCGGAAAAGACGAAACCGATTGTGTAGCAACCATAAAGAATTTTCTGGAAAAATTGCAACTTACAGTTACCCTGGGTGAACTTGGAATTAAGGAAGAAGATATTCCGTGGATGGCAGAAAACTGTATGAAGGTATCTGCCGCAGGAATCGCAAATCATCCGGTGGTATTTGAACAGAAACAGATTGAGGAATTATATCGAAAAGCACTGTAGATAGGAGGCGCTATGAAGAAGAATAAAACATTTATTGACGGTAGCTGGGTAGACGGAACTTCAGGAAAAACATTACAATCCATCAATCCGGCAACAGGCGAAGTAATTGCTGAGGTACAGGAAAATAGCATAGAAGATGTAGAAAAAGCCATTCAGTCTGCAAAAAAGTCTTTTTATGTAACACGAGAGTGGCGTGATATGGATACCCAAAGTCGTAGTGATGTACTTCTTAAAATTGCAGATATGATAGAAGAAGAGCTAGAAGAGATTGCCAAAACAGAATCTATGGACAACGGAAAGCCATTGCGAGAGGCAGAGGCTGATGTGGATGATGCAATCCATTGCTTCCGTTACTACGCAGGATTGATTCGGACACCACAGGGCGGTGTTTATGGAGTAAACAGCAACTTTGGACCAATGCATTCTTATACAGTACATGAGCCGGTAGGTGTGTGTGGATTGATAACTCCATGGAATTTCCCGTTTTTGATGGGAATATGGAAGATGGCTCCGGCACTTGCAGCAGGAAACAGCATTATTTTTAAACCAAGTTCAGAAACGGTATTATCTACGATTAAAATGTTTGAGATTTTTGAAAAGGCAGGACTACCGAAAGGAACGGTAAACTTAGTAATTGGACCGGGAAGTACTGTTGGAAATCTGCTTGCAGAAAGCAAAGACGTGGATATGGTAACATTTACCGGAAGTACCGCAGTAGGACAGAGTATTATGCGTGCGGCAGCAGGTAATGTGAAGAAAATCGGATTAGAGTTAGGCGGAAAATCTCCAAATGTGATTTTTGCAGATACAGACTTAGATGCAGCAGTAGAGTGGGCAATGATTGGAATCTTTTTCAATCAGGGAGAAGTATGTTGTGCAGGCTCTAGAATTATTATAGAAAAATCTATAAAGGATGAGTTTGTAAAACGTTTTTCCCAGAGAGCAAATCGTATGACTCTTGGAAACCCGTTAAACAATCCGGACATGGGACCATTGGTTTCTGAAAAGCATATGCAGGATGTATTGAATTATATTGAAATAGGAAAAAAAGAAGGTGCCAAGCTAGTATGTGGCGGCTATCGCTATGAAGAAGGAGAATGTGCAAAAGGATATTTTGTGCGCCCAACTATTTTTGACGAATGTACAAGTGAGATGCGTATTGTACAAGAAGAAATCTTTGGACCGGTAGTAACAATTCAAACCTTTGAAACAGAAGAAGAAGCCATTGTCCTTGCAAATGATACTATTTATGGTCTTGCAGGTGCGGTATTTACCAATGATGCTACAAGAGCGCAGCGTGTAATCAGTGAACTTCGCGCAGGAATTACATGGATTAACTGCTATAATCCGGCATTTTCAGAGGCTCCATGGGGTGGCTATAAAATGAGTGGTATTGGACGAGAGCTTGGAACACATGGCTTAGAAGAGTATCAGGAAGTAAAACAGATTAACATGAATATGGCTCCGGGAATTTTAGGATGGTATGAGAATTAACCCATAAGGATAATTGACATTGAGAACTGTTTATAGATATAGTATAAACAGTTCTCATAACTATATAAAAATATAAAAAGAAAAAGTAAGGAGGAAGATACATGCATTTAACACCAAGAGAAACAGACAAGTTGATGCTTCATCTTGCGGGAACATTGGCAAAAGAACGAAAAGAGCGGGGGCTGAAACTGAATTATCCGGAGGCAATTGCTTATATCAGCTCCGAATTGTTAGAGTTAGCAAGGGATGGACACAGCGTAACAGAACTCATGAGCATGGGAACACAGATGCTTTCCGCAGAGGATGTTATGGACGGTGTTCCGGAAATGATACATGAAATACAGTTAGAGGCAACTTTCCCAGATGGAACAAAGCTGGTAACTGTACATAATCCTATTATTGGAAATGGAAAAGTAACTCCGGGAGAGTTATTACCGGAAGAAGGAGAAATTGAGCTGAATGCAGGAAAAGATACGGCACAGATTCAAGTGACCAATACTGCGGACCGCCCAATCCAGGTGGGATCACACTATCATTTCTTTGAAGTAAATAAAGCATTAAAATTTCAAAGAGAACGTGCTTATGGTATGCGTTTGGATATTCCTGCCGGAACGGCAGTGCGTTTTGAACCGGGAGAGACAAAGCGCGTGAACCTTGTAGAAATCGGAGGAAACCGAGAAGGACATGGACTAAATGGTCTGGTAGAAGGAAAATTTGACGATGCCAAAGTAAAAGAGGCAGCCTTAAAAGAGGCAAAAGAACAAGGATTTCAGGAGGTAGAAGCCAATGTATAAAATGAGCAGAGCAAAATATGCAGATATGTATGGTGCTACAACAGGCGACCGCATTCGTCTGGCAGACACCTCACTGATAATAGAAGTAGAAAAAGACTATGCTGTTTACGGAGAAGAAGCCAAGTTTGGTGGAGGAAAGTCTTTGCGTGATGGAATGGGACAATCATGTAAAGTGCGTGATGAAGATTGTCCTGATACCGTGATTACCAGTGCAGTAATTATAGATTACTGGGGCATAGTTAAGGCAGACATTGGTATCAAAGACGGAAAAATATGTGGAATCGGTAAAGCAGGTAATCCGGATATGATGGATGGAGTAGATAAAAATCTTATCATCGGTGCGGGAACAGAAGTGATTGCAGGTGAAGGGTTAATTGTTACTGCAGGTGGGTTGGATACTCACATTCACTTTATTAGTCCAACACAGGTAGAAACGGCACTTTATAGCGGAATTACTACCATGATAGGTGGAGGAACCGGACCTGCAGATGGAACCAATGCAACCACTTGTACACCGGGAAGATTTAATATAGAAAAAATGTTAGAAGCATCCGAGGAATTACCAATGAATTTAGGATATCTTGGCAAGGGAAATTCCGCAGATTTAGATACATTAGCAGAACAGGTAGAGGCAGGAGCTTGTGGCTTAAAACTCCATGAGGACTGGGGTTCCACTCCGGCTGCCATTGACCATTGTCTTACCATTTGTGATAAATATGATGTGCAGGCAGCAATTCACACAGATACTTTGAACGAAGCTGGTTTTGTAGAAGATACCATTAATGCTTTTAAGGGAAGAACGATTCATACTTACCATACAGAAGGAGCCGGAGGAGGACATGCACCGGATATTATTCGTGCAGCAGCATTTCCCAATGTATTGCCATCTTCCACCAATCCAACCATGCCATTTACGAAAAATACATTAGATGAACACCTGGATATGTTAATGGTGTGTCATCATTTGGACAAGAAAGTGCCAGAAGATATTGCATTTGCAGATTCCAGAATCCGTCCGGAAACCATTGCAGCAGAAGATGTATTGCATGACATGGGAATTTTCTCCATGATGAGTTCCGATTCACAGGCAATGGGACGTGTAGGTGAAGTTATCACAAGAACCTGGCAGACTGCTGATAAAATGAAAAAACAGCGAGGAACATTACCGGAAGATAATGAGCGTAACGATAACTTCCGTGTACGCAGATATATTGCAAAATATACTATTAATCCTGCAATTACCCATGGTGTTTCTAAATATGTAGGTTCAGTAGAAGTGGGAAAAATGGCAGATTTGGTATTGTGGAATCCGGCAATGTTCGGTGTGAAACCGGAAATGATTATCAAAGGTGGATTTATCATGGCTTCTAAAATGGGAGATGCCAATGCCTCCATTCCAACTCCACAGCCGGTAGTGTATACCAATATGTTTGGTGCATATGGACTTGCACGAAAGACTTCTTGTATTACATTTGTTTCTAAAGCGGCTTATGAAGCAGGAATCAAAGAAAAATTATCTTTACAACGACAGGTACTTCCGGTAGAAAATTGCCGAAATATTGGAAAGAAAGATATGAAAAATAACGATGTGATTGCAGATATACAGGTAAATCCTGAGACATACGAAGTGCGGGTAGATGGAGAAAAAATCACCTGTGAAGCAGCAGAAGAGCTTCCGTTGACACAGAAGTATTATCTGTTTTAATGCAAAAGGAAGGACGAGAAAATGGTTGTAGAAAAAATACTTGGAAACCTGGAAAGCTATGAGTTGAATGGGAGAAAGCTGGATAAGGTATGGGTAGAATGGTATGAATTGGAAAAAAAGTTATTGAAAAAGAGCACTGAATCCGGGGAAGAAGTAGGGATTCGTGTAGAAAATCATTTACATGAAGGCGATATCCTATATGCAGACGATAATCGAGTGGTAGCAGTAGATATTTTACCGTGTGAGCTGACTGTTATCCCGGTAAATACTATGCAGGAAATGGGACGACTTTGCTTTGAGTTAGGAAATCGACACCTATCCCTTTCTATTGAAGAACATCAGGTAATGGTGCCTTACGATGAACCCACATTTCAATATTTAGAGAAGCTTGGTTTTCATCCGGAAAAAAGAGAAGAAAAGTTTCAACATTTTACCGTTTGTCATGCCCATGCACATACCCATCAGCATGGAGAAGAACACCATCATACCCATAGCCACGAGAAAGAGTAGCAGCTTATGAAGCGTGAAAAGAACTTATTATATATGTTACAGTCAGTAGATGCATTTTTCCCAATAGGGGCATTTACCTTATCCAATGGATTAGAAGATTATGTAGCAGAAGAACGAATCGGTAGTATAAAAGAGTTGCAGGAATATATGGAAGGATTTTTGCAGATATTTCCATACAACGATTTGGGAATTGCTGCACTTGGCTTTCAATACGAAAAACAACCGGAAAAATTGCTGGAATTGGATGCGCTTACCAATGCAATAAAAGGAGCAAGGGAAGTCCGGGTTGGAAGTAATAAAATGTGTAGCCGTTACCTGAAAGCAAGGGAAGCAATGGGAGATTTAAACGGAGCTTTAGAATGGTATTTTGAACAAATAAAAGCCAAAAAAGCGGTAGGATTTCATCCCATTGCAATCGGGCTTTACGGTGCATCCATTGGAATGGAGTTAGAAGAAGTGCTGACTATGTATGGGTATAGTGTGTTGTCTGCCATTGTAAATAATGGAGTAAAACTGGTACCATTAAGCCAATTAGAAGGGCAGCGTGTACTGTTTCAGAATATGGATGGATTAGAAAAAGCAGTAAAACAGGCAATGCAGGTGGAGGTACAGGAACTTGGTGTATCGGGAACAGCATTTGAACTTCACTGCATGAAGCATGAACATTTGTATTCGAGACAGTATATGTCCTAAAATATAAGAAACAGGAAGGGCAAAAATTATGTCATATGTAAAAATAGGAATAGGCGGTCCGGTGGGTTCCGGAAAAACCGCATTAATTGAGCGACTGACCAGAAAAATGTCAGAGGATTATTCCATTTGTGTTATCACCAATGATATTTATACCAAGGAAGACGCAGAGTTTTTAATTAAGAATTCTGCACTTCCATCAGAACGTATTATGGGTGTGGAGACAGGTGGATGTCCGCATACAGCAATTCGTGAAGATTGCAGCATGAACTTAGAAGCAGTGGAAGAAATGGTAGAAAAATTCCCGGATGTGCAGATTATCTTTATTGAAAGTGGAGGAGATAATCTTTCTGCAACCTTTAGTCCGGATTTAGCAGATGCGACCATTTATGTCATTGATGTGGCGCAGGGAGAAAAAATTCCAAGAAAGGGAGGCCCGGGTGTTACCCGTTCTGATCTTTTAGTGATTAATAAGACAGATTTGGCACCGATGGTAGGAGCAAGTCTGGAAGTAATGGATCAGGATTCTAACCGAATGCGCAAAGGAAAAGACTATTTGTTTACCAACCTGATGGAAGGAAACAGTATCGATACCGTAATAGAATGGATTAAGAAAAACGTGTTGTTTGAAGGCATATAAAAGGAAATATTACCTATGGAAACAAAATTAGAACTTCAAATTGAAAATAATCATGGAAAAACCGCAGTTACCCATAGTTATTTTACCAGTCCTCTAAAATTGGGAATTCCAAATACAAGACAGGAACGATTAAGAGTGGTGCTTATGATGGCATCTGCCGGAATTTTGCAGGGAGATTGTTTTCAATATGAGATAACCTGTAAAGAGAATACCAAGACAGAGATTACCGAGCAGTCTTATAGTAAAATATTTAATACCGGAGAAGGAAATGCATCCAAACAGATAGAAATATATCTGGAAAAAAATGCATCTCTTTATTATTGCCCTAAGGCGGTCATTCCCTTTGCAGAAGGTAGTTTTCAGGGAGATATGACGGTGCATTTAGAGCGGGAAAGTGAATTTGTATACACAGACATTTTAGCCGCAGGTCGCGTGGGAATGGGAGAACGATTTGCATTTTCCCGTTATCGCAACCGCATCTGTGTGATGGAAGAGGAAAGGCCGGTCTGGTTAGACCATTGTTACTTGAATCCGCAACAAATGGATGTGGAAAAAATGGTGTTTTTTGATGGGTATACTCATCAGGGAACGTTCTATTACTATGGCGAGAAAGAAACACAGGAAAAGTTACTTTCCTATGAGCCTCAGGGAGAAGTTGTGTTGGCGAAAACCCAGCCGGCAGCAGGAGTGTGTATTCGAGTCCTGGCGCATACAGCACAGGATATAGAGGAAGAATTTCAACGGTTACAAGAGATAATATAATAGAAGGGATATTAAGCATTCGCATATCTTAGTTTGTTGTAGAATATATGATAATAAGAAAAGATACGGGAATGATATATGAATAGCCCTAAATTTGAAAATTTGTTAAATCTTGCTCTGGATGCCACAGAAAGAGAACGGGAAAAGTCAGTTCAGCTTGGTGTGGGGTATGAGCCGGAGAAAAATCGCTGGGAAATTATTGTAAAATACTCCGGAGATATCAAAAGATTGCAAGAACAGGACGCAAGAATTCGAGTAATCGAGCTGATGAATGAATATGCCATTTTAAATGTGCCGGAGGATGCCATGAACCTTGTGGCAGCCGCACCGGAAGTAGAATTTGTGGAAAAGCCAAAACGATTGTTTTTTGCAGTCAATCAGGGAAAAAGCGTTTCCTGCATTAATGCCGTACAGACCTCAAGATTCGGACTAACCGGAAAAGGGGTGATAGTAGCAATTTTAGACTCCGGCATTGATTACAGTCACCCGGATTTTCGAAATGCAGATGGCAGTACACGGATTTTAGCACTCTATGATGAAACGCTAGATAGAGAATATACCACAGAAGAAATCAATCAGGCACTATTAGCTCCAACAGAACAGGAACGTTTTCGGATTGTACCCAGTCGGGATATTTCCGGGCATGGTACTCATGTGGCGGGAATTGCAGCAGGAAATGGAAGAGCCTCCAATGGAGTGAATCGAGGAGTAGCGTATGAAAGCCCGTTATTAGTTGTGAAATTAGGAACAGCAGAACCCAATGGATTTCCCAGAACAACACAATTGATGCGAGCACTTGATTATGTAGTGAAAAAGGCGTTAGAACTGCAAATGCCAATGGCAGTAAATATCAGCTTTGGAAATAGCTATGGAGCCCATAGCGGAACAGCACTGTTAGAAAGTTATATTAATGATATGTCTAATTACTGGAAAACCAGTATATCCATAGGAACTGGAAATGAAGGAGCTGCAAGAGGGCACGCTTCCGGTTACCTTCAGCAGGGAATAGAAAGAGAAGTAGAATTTGCTATTAGTAATTACGAAACCGTGATGAATTTGCAGATTTGGAAGTCCTATGTGGATGAATATGATATTTCTGTTTCCGGTCCTTCCGGGCAGACAGTCGGCCCTATTCAAAAAATACAAGGTCCACAGCGGTTTGTGTTAGGACAGACAGAACTGCTTGTGTATTATGGGGAACCAAGTCCTTATAGTCCCTATCAGGAGATTTATATTGATTTTATTCCTGTTAAGACCTATATGGATGCAGGAATTTGGACAATTATATTAGTACCGAGAAAAATTGTGCGCGGGAGTTACGATATGTGGATGCCGGGGCAGTCTGTATTAAATGAAGGAACCGGATTTTTAAATCCGGTGGAGGAAACTACTCTTACGATTCCATCTACAGCAGCCAAGGTGATTTCTGTGGGAGCATATGACTCCAGAAACGACCAGTTGGCGGATTTTTCCGGTCGGGGATTTACCAGACAGACCAATGAGGTGAAACCGGACTTAGCGGCACCGGGAGTAAATATTCTTTCTACGGCACCGGGAGGGGGCTATGTGGTGCGCAGTGGAACCTCTATGGCAACACCTTTTGTAACCGGAAGTGCAGCACTTTTGATGCAATGGGGAATTGTAAATGGAAATGATGCATTTCTTTACGGAGAAAAAATAAAGGCTTATTTTCTGCGTGGGGCAAGACATTTGCCTGTTTTAAGAGAATATCCCAATCCGCAGATTGGATGGGGGGCGTTATGTGTCAGAGACAGCTTGCCGGAATAAAAATATTTCAAAATATTATATAAAATATAAATTGCATTTCTTTAGGATTTGTTATATTCTAAAGAAAATAAGCATGTAAAATTAGGGAGAAAATTTAGTGAAGAAGGCAATTTATATTTTATATACCATATGTGTATTGATGGTAGTTTCTTTTTTCGTATATGTATGTGTAGATTCTCGGGATGAAGTTTTTAGTGCAAGAAAACAGTCAGAGTGTCAGTATTTGTCTGCCTATAAGAAAACAAAGGTGTATGAAAACGCAAGCACAGAGCTTCCGTTAGGGTTAAAAACGGAGTATGTGATGCGGCAGCAGGAGATACCGGACGGTGGCGAAAGTCTGATGTTTTATACCCTTCATCAAAATGTGGAAGTATATATTGATGATGAGCTGGTATACAAAATGAAACCGGCAGAAAATAATACATTTGGAAAGACACCCGGTAATACATGGAATATTATTCCCATTTACGGGAAAGATAGTGGAAAAGAAATAAAAGTAGTGTTGATTCCGGTATATGAAAGTTCGGTAGACATAATCCCGGATTTTTATTTTGGCTCAGAAATCAATATCTGGTTACAGATTGTGCATGACAATTTATTACCATTTTGTCTAAGCCTGCTGGCAATTATTTTTGGTATTATATTTATTATATTTGTGGCATGTAATTATCGAAATCCAAAAGTAGACAAAAGTCTTATGATGATGGGAATGTTTTCGTTTAATATAGGACTTTGGAAGCTGACGGATATTGATGGAATCTCATTGGTATTTCCACAATCTATCGCAAAATCCAATGTACCGTTTTTAGCATTATTATTGGTTGTAATACCGTTTGTTCTTTATATTAAAAAATTATTTGTCAAAGAGAGCAAGATATGGTATCTACCGTGTATTGCAAGTGTTGTGGTTACGGTAGTATCTATTATTTTGCAATTATATAACATTAAGGATTTGCGTCAGACCTTGTGGATGAATCATTTGGTAATGGGAATGCTTTTGGTTATTGGGGTAGTGATGCTAATACGTGAGCTGTATCAGGTAGGATGGAATAGCAAATTAAAAATGATGATGCTTTGTTTAGGAGCATGTTTACTTGGTATGGTTGCCGATATGTTTATTTACTATATTTCTCATGGAGCATCTGTGAACGTAATGGGAATGTTGGGATTCCTTGTTTACATTATTGTATTAGGAGTACAATCTGTGCGGGAAGCAAAGAACCTGATGGATATAGGGATACAGGCAGAGCGTTTTGAAAAAATGGCATATCATGATCAGTTAACAGGAATGTATAACCGTGCAGCTTATGCGGATTACACCGGACAGGCAAGTTTTAAATTAAATGGAAGTGTTGTTATGATGTGCGATTTAAATAATTTAAAGCACTGTAATGATACCTGGGGACATGAAAAAGGGGATATTTATATTTCCAGTAGTGCTGATATTTTGCAAGAGGTATTTGGAAAAGTAGGAAAGTGTTATCGCGTAGGTGGCGATGAGTTTTGTGTGCTATTGCGAGAAGTTTCAACAAAAAGATGTGAGCAGTTTATAGAGGAATTGAAGAGAAAGGCACGGGAATGGAATCGAAACAGTACAGAAAAATTTGAAATTCAAATTGCTTGTGGGTATGCAGTATATGATAAAAAGATAGACTATGATTTGGGTGATACATTGCGAAGAGCAGATCGTATGATGTATCATGAGAAGTTTATGATGAAACAGGAGGGCAAATAAAATGAGAACATTTCAGTACAAAATTACAGAAGAAGTTGGGATTCATGCAAGACCTGCAGGAAGATTGACAAGAGCAGCAAAAGAGTGTGGTTGTAAAGTAATTGTTTCCTTTGGTGGGAAAAATGCAGATGCAACAAAATTAAATGATATTATGAGTCTTGGGGTAGGATGTTTCGATGAAGTGACTGTAAGCGTCGAAGGAGAAAATGAGGAAAAGGCAGTCGCTGAAATGGAAGAATTTTTTGAAGAAAATTTATAGAAATAAGAAAAAAATTGCTAGACAAGTAAGAGGATTAATGCTATTCTATATACATAGTATGTTACTGGAACGGCAGGCATTAACTATACATAAATAATGGGATATTTATGTGTGTTAATGCCTTTTTTATACAATTATAAATTGCTTCCGATTGAATACAGAACAGGGAAAAGAAGTTCTTCATAGGTTATAAAGTAGGGAAAGGCTGGACAAGATACAAAGTATCCCCCAAAAATAAAAAGGAGTGAATAACAGATGAAAGACAAGATTTTTGGTGTTCTTCAAAGAGTAGGAAGATCTTTTATGCTTCCGATTGCAATTCTGCCGGTGGCAGGACTTTTACTTGGTGTTGGTGGCTCTTTTACCAATGAAACCATGTTGGAAACGTACGGTTTATTAAAAGTCATGGGACCAGGAACGATTCCTTATATGATTTTTACCGTAATGAGTGATGCGGGTAATATTATATTTGCGAACTTGCCGATTTTATTTGCTATGGGAGTAGCAATCGGTATGGCAAAAAAAGAAAAGGAAGTGGCAGCATTAGCAGCGGTAATTGCATTCTTTATTATGCATGCTTCTATTAGTGCGATGATAACTATTAATGGTGGAGCAGAAGCGATGCTGGAAGGAGCTACCACAGATGTAGTAGGTATTACTTCACTTCAGATGGGTGTATTCGGCGGAATTATTGTAGGACTTGGTGTTGCAGCATTACACAATCGTTTTTACAAAATTGAATTGCCACAGGTATTATCCTTCTTTGGCGGTACAAGATTTGTTCCTATTATTTCTGCTTTAGTTTATGTAGTTGTAGGAATTGGTATGTTCTTTATCTGGCCGGTAATTCAGCAGGGTATTTATAGTGTAGGTAATGTAGTATTAGCTTCCGGTTATGCAGGAACATGGGTATATGGATTGATGGAACGTGCATTGATTCCATTTGGATTACATCATGTATTTTACTTACCGTTCTGGCAGACCGGTGTTGGCGGAACAATGGAGGTAGCTGGACAGATGGTAGAAGGTGCACAGAATATTTTCTTTGCACAGTTGGCAGACCCATCTGTAAAACATTTCTCTGTTGAGGCAACCAGATTTATGTCTGGTAAGTTCCCACTTATGATATTTGGACTTCCGGGGGCAGCACTTGCAATGTATCGTACTGCAAAGCCGGAAAAGAGAAAAGCGGTTTCAGGTTTGCTGTTATCGGCAGCCCTGACTTCTATGTTGACAGGTATTACAGAACCTCTTGAATTTACATTTTTATTTGTAGCACCGGTATTATATGTAATTCACTGTGTATTTGCAGGTCTTGCATATATGTTGATGCATGTGTTTAACGTAGGAGTAGGAATGACATTCTCCGGTGGTTTAATTGATATGTTCCTGTTTGGTATTTTACAGGGCAATAAAAAGACCAGTTGGATATGGATTGTGATTGTAGGAATTGGTTATTTTGTAGTATACTACTTTATGTTCTCCTTCTTAATTAAGAAGTTTGACTTCAAAACACCTGGTCGTGAAGAGGGAGACAATGTAAAGCTTTACACAAGAAAAGATGTAGAAGCTAAGAAAAACGGTGAAAAAGAAAATATAAATCAATTGTCTCGTATGATTTGTGCAGGTCTTGGAGGAAAGAAGAATATTTCTGACGTAGATTGTTGTGCAACACGTTTACGTTGTACAGTATTTGATTCGGCAAAAGTAGACGAAGCACTGCTCAAATCAACAGGAGCATCTGGTGTTATACGAAAAGGACAGGGAATACAGATTATCTATGGGCCAAAGGTTACCGTAATTAAGTCTGACTTAGAAGATTATTTAGAAACAGCACCGGATGAAGAAAACATAGAAACATTTGTTTCCGGTCAGCAGGAAAAACAAAGTCAGGATTCTGCAAAAGAAGGAAAAGTAGTAAAGACTGTTATGATTGCCAGTCCATTTGATGGAAATGCAGCAGAATTAGAAACAGCACCGGATGAAGGATTTGCAGGAAAAATGATGGGAGACGGAGCAGTAGTAGAGCCAACAGAAGATACAGTAAAGGCTCCGGTTGATGCTACAGTAAGTTTTGTTTTCCCGACAAAACATGCGATTGGATTAGAAACAGAAGATGGTATGGAAATGCTTCTTCATATTGGAATTGATACGGTAAAGTTAAATGGAGAAGGATTTGAAGTGCTGGTAGAAGAAGGGGCAAAAGTAAAAAAGGGTGATGCATTGATAAAGATTGATTTAGAATATATCAAGAATCATGCCCCATCCTTAGTATCACCGATTTTGTGTACCGATTTATCAGACAATCAAAAGATTCGTATGGTAAAAACAGGAAAAATAAAAGCAGGCGAAGATTTATTTGCTGTAGACATTTATGAATAAATCATAGGGGAAGGAAAGAGTATGTATCGTGTTACCAAGGCATTAAATCATAATGCATTATTAGCAGTAAGAGAAAATAGCGCCAAGGAATATCTTCTTTTGGGGAAAGGAATTGGATTTGGGAAAAAAGTGGCAGAACACATAGAACCGGGAGAAGATGTTAGAATCTATTCTCTTCAGTCGGATTCCGAACGTGGAAATGCCAGAGAACTGGTACGAGATATTGAGCCGGTATATTTAGAAATTTCCAATACAATCTTAACAAAAGCAGAGGAAGAATTCGGAAAGATTGACAGGAGCATACTCTTCCCTATGGCAGATCACATTGCTTTTGCAGTGGAAAGAATACGAAAAGGAGAGCAAATCAGCAATCCTTTGACACAGGATATACAAGTATTATTTTATAAAGAATACAAGATTGCAGAATTAGCAGAAACACTGTTACAGCAGATAGAAGGAGTTTCTATTGATAAGGATGAAGTAGGATATATTGCATTGCATGTGCATTCGTCTATTTGTGATGAAAAGGTGTCTAATGCCATGCAGATTGCAGCAGCAGTGCGTGAGTGCATAGCCATGATTGAGGAAGAAAAAGGAAGTAAAATTGACGTACAGACACTTTCTTATAATCGTTTGATGAATCATATAAAATATATGGCGGCACGAGGCATGACAGGTGAAGAATTGAAGCTGGATATGAATGACTATATTGAAAGTCAGTTTCCAAATTCTTTTCGAATCGCAGATGCTGTGTGCAGACATCTTTCTCATGCTTTACGGATAGAATTACCGGAAATTGAAATTGGCTATTTAGCCATGCATATAGAGCGAGTGTGTGACAGTGAAATAGACAGTTAGTGAAATAGAAAGTGAGGAAATAATAATGAAAACATTTCAATATAAGATTACAGACGAAGTAGGAATTCATGCAAGACCAGCAGGACTTTTAGTAAAAGAAGCAAAGGGATTTGATTCAAAAGTTACCATTTCATGTAATGGAAAAAGTGCAGATGCAACCAAATTGATGGCAATTATGAGTTTAGGAGTAAAATGTGGAAACGAAGTTACCGTTACGGTAGAAGGTGACAATGAAGAAGAAGTGGCTGCACAGATGGAAAAATTCTTTCAGGAGAATTTATAAGCAGGAGGAAACCAATGGAAACATATAGTGGCAAATCAATTTTTCAGGGAATTGCAATCGGAAGAATATTGTTTTATGAAAAGCAGCAGGCAGAAGTAAAACGCCACACGATTGAAGATGTGAAAGCGGAAATGGAACGTTATGAAAAGGCGAAAGAAACTGCAATTGCTCAATTACGAAAGCTGTATGAAAAGGCATGCAAAGAAGTTGGTGAGGTAAATGCAGCAGTATTTGAAGTGCATGAAATGATGTTGGAAGATGAAGATTATAATGATTCTATTCGCAATATGATTGAACAACAACAGGTAAATGCAGAATATGCAGTAGCCATGACAGGAGATAATTTTTCTAACATGTTTGCAGAAATGGAGGATGAATACTTCAGCGCAAGAGCAGCGGATATCAAAGATATTTCAGACCGGGTAGTATCTGTACTTTGTGGAAATGGTGGAGATATCAATGACTTGGAAGAACCAATTATTCTGGTTGCAGAAGATTTGGCACCTAGTGAAACGGTACAGATGGATAAGGAAAAATTGTTGGCATTTGTAACGGAACAAGGGTCTACCAATTCTCATACAGCTATTTTGGCAAGAACTATGAATATTCCAGCATTGATTGGTGTCAAGATTCAGAAAGAATGGAATGGCAAAATGGCAGTGGTAGATGGATTTACAGGTATTTTGTATGTAGAACCTACACCAGCCGTTTTAGACGAAATGCAGGGAAAACAGAAGAAATTGTTAGAAGAACGGGAATTGCTGTTAGAACTAAAAGGAAAAGAAGATATTACGAAGGATGGACGTAAGATTAAGTTGTATGCAAACATTGGAAATGTATCAGATGTGGCAGGGGTACTTAAAAATGATGCAGCAGGTATCGGATTGTTCCGTAGTGAATTTTTGTATTTAGAAAAGGATCACTTTCCAACAGAAGAAGAACAATTCTTTGCTTATAAAACAGTAGCTGAGCGCATGGCGGGTAAGAAAGTAATTATTCGTACCTTAGATATTGGTGCAGATAAGCAGGTAGATTACTTTCATTTAGAAAAAGAAGAAAATCCGGCAATGGGATATCGTGCAATTCGTATCTGTTTGTCACAGACGGATATCTTTAAAACACAGTTGCGAGCATTACTTCGTGCGGCAAAGTATGGAAATATTGCCATTATGTATCCGATGATTATTTCAGTAGCAGAAGTAAAGAAAATAAAAGAGATTGTGGCAGAAGTAAAGGCGGAGTTGGAGCAGGAAGGAGTTCCATATGACGAAGTAGAGCAGGGAATTATGATTGAAACTCCTGCGGCAGCAGTAATGAGTGATGAATTGGCAAAAGAAGTAGACTTTTTCAGCATTGGAACCAATGACCTGACACAGTATACCTTGGCGATTGACCGGCAGAATGCAAAATTAGATTCTTTCTATGATGCACATCATCCGGCAATTTTAAGACTGATACAGACCGTAATCGATAACGGACATGCTCATAACTGCTGGGTTGGAATTTGCGGAGAGTTAGGTGCAGATACCACACTCACAGAAACATTTATCAAAATGGGAATTGATGAGTTATCTGTTTCACCGGGATTTGTGCTTCCAATTAGAAAAATTATTCGTCAGACAGAAAGCGGAAAATAGAAGAGAAAAAGAAGGTCTTTGCAACAAGAAGGGTGGCAAAGACCTTCTTTCCATGTTAAAATATAGATAAATACATAGAAAAATAGGAAGAAAAGCAGAATGAAAAATACAAAAATGGTATTTGGGATTATGGCGCATGTAGATGCCGGAAAGACAACTTTATCAGAAGCATTGCTTTATCATAGTGGAAGCATCCGAAAAATGGGAAGAGTAGATAATCAGGATGCTTTCTTAGATAACTATGTGTTAGAGCGTGAAAGAGGAATTACTATTTTTTCAAAACAGGCGCAAATAAAACTTGGAGAGCAGGAGATTACCTTATTAGACACTCCGGGACATGTAGACTTTTCAGCAGAGATGGAACGAACGCTGCAAGTGTTAGATTATGCTATTTTAGTTGTGAGTGGTGCAGATGGTGTACAGGGGCATACCAGAACTTTGTGGCAATTGTTAAAAAGATATCAAATACCAGTTTTTTTATTTATCAATAAAATGGATCAGGCAGGAACCGATAAGCAATTATTGTTAAAAGAGTTACAGGAAAGCTTATCAGAAAATTGTATAGACTTTTCTCAAGCACAATCGGAGAGCTTTTACGATAGCCTTGCCATGTGTAGTGAAGAGGCAATGGAACAGTTTTTAGAACAGGGAACTATTGAAATAGAAGAAATGCAAAAGCTCATACAGACACGGCAGGCTTTTCCGTGTTTTTTTGGTTCTGCGTTAAAAGAACAGGGAATAGACAAATTTATAGAAGGAATAAAAACATATAGTAAAGAGCCGGTATATGATAGTGAATTTGGGGCGCGTGTATTTAAGATTGCAAGGGATGAACAAGGCAATCGTCTGACCTATCTTAAAATTACAGGAGGAACGCTTAAAGTAAAAACCATTCTTCCGGGACAACAGGAAAAAATTAATCAGATTCGCATTTATTCCGGGGAAAAATACAGTACAGTAGAAGAGGCAGAGGCGGGAACTGTTTGTGCGGTTACAGGATTAAGCCAGACACATCCGGGAGAAGGATTCGGAGTAGAATCGAAAAAAGCAGCTCCTATTTTAGAACCAGTGTTGACCTATCAGATAGAACTTCCAGAGGAGATAGATGCGGCGGCATTTCTTCCCAAACTTCGTTTGTTAGAAGAGGAGGAACCGGAGCTTCACATTGTCTGGGACGAACAGTTGAAAGAAATTCGTGTACAGGTGATGGGAGAAGTTCAGATAGAGATTTTAAAATATCTGATTCAGGAACGTTTTGGAATAGAAGTGTCTTTTGGAACAGGAAGTATTGTATATAAAGAAACGATACAAAACGTAGTAGAGGGTGTGGGACATTTTGAACCATTAAGGCATTATGCAGAAGTGCATCTTAGGCTGGAACCGGGTGAGCCGGGGAGTGGGCTACAGTTTGCAACAGAATGTAGTGAGGATTTACTAAGTCGTAATTGGCAGCGATTGATTTTAACCCATTTAGAGGAGAAGGAACATAAGGGAGTATTAATAGGTGCTCCCATTACCGATATAAAAATCACATTGACAGCAGGGCGTGCACACCAGAAACATACCGAAGGGGGAGATTTTCGTCAGGCAACCTATCGGGCAGTTCGTCAGGGCTTAAAACAGGCACAGTCAGTATTGCTGGAACCATACTATGCCTTTCGGTTAGAAGTGCCGGAGGGAAGTATTGGTCGGGCAATGACTGATTTAGAACGAATGTGTGGCAGATTTGAGACACCACAGATTCAGGATGGACAGGCAGTACTTATCGGTAAGGCACCTGTGGCATTACTTCAGGATTATCAAAAGGAAGTGACTGCTTATACGAAGGGAGAAGGAAGAATCCTTTGTAATATTTTCGGATATGGGCCTTGTCATAATGCGGAAGAAGTTATTGCAGCAAAGGGATATGACTCAGAAGCAGATTTGGCAAATCCAACAGGTTCTGTATTTTGTGCCCATGGTGCAGGGTTTGTGGTAAGTTGGGATGAAGTCAAGAATTATATGCATTTGGAAGATACCTTGGAACAGGAAAAAACAGTACAGAGCCAAGAAGTTCCCATATTTACAGATTACACCGAGGATATGTGGATTGATACGGAAGAAATTGATGCTATTTTAGATAGAACTTATGGAGCAAATAAAAAGGAAAAAAATGCCGGAAAGGCAGGATATGGGAAAAAACGAATGCCGGTAGAAATAGCATCTGTAACCAGAACATATCAATCAAAGAAGTCAGAAGAAGAATACCTATTGGTAGATGGGTATAACGTGATTCATGCTTGGGAAGAATTGGCGGAACTTGCAGAAGAAAATTTAGATGGAGCAAGGGGAAAACTCTTGGATATTTTATGTAATTATCAGGGAATTCGTAAGTGCAATTTAATCGTTGTATTTGACGCTTACCGTGTCAAGGGGCATGTGGCAGAAGTTACTGATTATCATAATATCCATGTAGTATTTACAGCAGAAGCAGAGACAGCGGATCAATATATTGAAAAGTTTGCCCATGAAAACGGAAGAAAGTATCGGGTAACAGTGGCAACCTCAGATGGATTAGAGCAGATTATTATTAGAGGGCAGGATTGTTTGCTCATATCGGCTAGAGAATTGAAGGAAGAAATCAAAAGAGTAGCAGAAGAAAATAAGCAACAATATATGGAAAATCAGATGGGAGAAAAAAATCGCCCAATGAAAGAACTGCTGGAAGGACTACAAATCTAGAAGATTGTCTGTGGTAACCAGTGAAATATGATGATATAATGAGCGATAGCAATGAGCAGTGAAAAATCTAAGGATGGCAATTTGATTGTTTACAAACAAAATTGACAGACTGGATTTTTGTTCGGCGAATGCCGTACAGTGAGGAAAAGCGGAGCTTTTTCGAACGTGCACTGCGAGTTAGGTTATCTAAATTATCGCATGAGAGAACGAGCACTGCGAGAAAATAGTCACAGAATATAATAGGGAACTGTAATATGGTAGGAGGAAAGTAATAACCATGAAAAACATATTAACTATTTTTAAATCAGACGTAAAGGGACTGGTAAAGAATCTCTTGGCACTAATTATAATTATTGGATTGTGCTTTTTACCTTCCTTATATGCCTGGTTCAATATTTATTCCAATTGGGACCCATATGCCAATACGGGAAACATTAAAATAGCTGCTTTTTCAGAAGATAAAGGCTATACACTTTCAGATGGAACCAAAGAAAATATGGGAAGTGAAGTGTTAAAAGAGTTAAAGGGTAATAAATCCATAGGATGGACAATGGTTGATACTGCGGAAGAAGCCATAGAAGGAGTAAAAAGTGGTGATTACTATGCAGCAGTTGTCATTGAAAAAGATTTTACCTATAAAATGTATAATATGTTTGCAGAAGGATTTGAGAATCCGGGTATTACATATTATGAAAACCAGAAGAAAAATGCAGTTGCAACGAAAATTACAGATACGGCAGTATCTACGTTGCAGCAGAGCATTGATTCTAAGTTTATCGAAGTGGTAATCCATACGGTTTTTGAACAAACCAATGAAATGTCAGGTCAATTAGAAAACAGTAATAAGATGACAGAGTTCATTCAAAAAATAGAAGGAATTAATGAAAATTTAAAAGCATACGAAGCAACCATTGGCAGTATTTTAGATGGAAACCAGGCATTGACAGAATCAGTAGGAGAAGCTCAGTCAAAGCTTGACGGATTGCAGGATAAAGTGACAAAGGGAATGAGTGAAGTTCAAAAAGTAAACGGAAACATTGCCAGTACTAAGACCAGCTTGAAAGATTTTAGTGCGAATGTAAATGCATCCCTTACAACCATAGAAGCGTCTTTAAATAAAATTTCAACAGATATTACTAATGCACAATTGGCAGATAAAACAGGGGCGGTAGTAAGTGATATGACACAAACCGCCCAGGATACGTTGGTATTGCAAAAACAGATTGCAGAATTGGTAGCAACTTTAAATAATATTACGTTACCGGATGACAGTCAGGAAAGTCAGGAGTTAAAGAATCAGCTGCAAGAAGCGTTAGATGCTTTAGAAGCTATATCCAATGGTGCAGGAGATATTCAAAATATTTTACAGCAACTTGGAATTAATGGTGACCAGATAACCATACCGGATATTAATGTAGGTAATTTACCGGATGCCGGAAGTGATATTATGAAAAATCTGGTAGGTACAAAGGTTGGAGATATTACAGCAACACTGAATAGTTGTGGAAGTTCTGTGGCAAACATGAGAAATATGTATACCAATAGTTTGGTGCCACAGGTAGATGGAATTTTAGATAGTACAACACAAATACTTGGAACTGTGTCACAGTTATTGGAAAGTACCAATGAAACATTGAAGAGCACCAGTGATATTTTCGATGGCGTAGTAACAACCATAGACGGAACGAATCAGAGCTTAGAGCAGATTCAGACTATTTTACAGACAGTAAGCGGAAAACTCACAGCAATTACGGAAAAGTTAAATAGTGTAAGTGAAGATGAAAGGGTAGAAGCATTAATAGAACTTATGCAGGGAGATCCGGATACATACGGAGAGTTTTTCTCAGGACCGGTGAAGATTGATACCAAGGAAGTATACCCAATTGCTAATTATGGTTCAGCTATGACACCGTTTTATACAGTACTTGCATTGTGGGTAGGAGCATTGCTTCTGACAGCCCTTGTAAAGGTAAAAGCAGAGCCGAAGGATATGCCAAATGTAAAACTGCATCAATTATTCTTTGGACGCTATTTGCTATTCTTTGTATTGGGACAGATTCAGGCAGCAATCGTTGTGTTTGGAGATATTTACATATTACATTGCCAGATATTGGATAAGGGTGTATTTTGGTTAACTGCATCTGTCACAAGTTTTGTATTTACATTATTAGTGTATGCCCTGACCCTTTCTTTTGGCGATATTGGAAAAGCAATTGCAGTAGTGATTATGGTAATACAGATTGCAGGTTCCGGCGGAACATTCCCAATCGAATTATTACCTGCGGTATATCGAAATATTTATATTTTCTTTCCATTCCCATATGCAATAAATGCAATGAGAGAGACAATTGGAGGAATGTATGGAAATACTTATGTGAAATCTATGGGAGAATTGCTGATATTTGCAGTAGCATCCTTAGCAATTGGTCTGATAATCCGCAAACCGTTTATTAAATTAAATCATTTTGTGGAAGAACGAATGGAAGATACCAAAATGATGTAAAGGAGTGAAGAAAATGGAAAATGATAAGTATAAAAAAGCCTATGATATGGTTATGAATTATGAAGAACAAATGCATCAGAAAAATCAAAAACGTATTTCGGTCGGATTAAAATGCATTCTTATTATCCCATTGATTTTTCTTGCTCTTTTGTTTTGGACAGATAGTTCTAAAGTAATATTTTTAATTCTTTGGATTGTGTCATTGTTTATTTTGGCTACATATTTAATTACCGTTGAGTATATGGACTACAATTTAATGGAGCGTATGGCGAAATTAAATGGACAGGAGCAGGAGATAAAAGATTATCAGCTCATAGGAAATGAGATATTGGAAAATCGGATACAGGGCGTATTAGAAAAGATTGAGGATGAAAAGAGCATGGAGGGAAAAAATGAAGAACATCATTAAAATTTTTCTTGCAGATGCCAGAAGACTTAGTAAAAATGTAGTAGCAGTTGTAATTGTTATGGGATTATGTATTATTCCTTCCTTATATGCATGGTTTAATATTTTTTCCAACTGGGACCCATATGGACCGGATTCCACTTCCAATTTGAAGGTGGCAGTAGTATCTTTAGATGAAGGCAGCACCATTTCTGGTATGGAATTGAATGTAGGTGATACAGTAATTGAAGCCTTAAAAAGCAATAATACCATTGGATGGGTTTTTACGGATACAGAAGACGAGGCGGTTAACGGCGTTAACAATGGTGACTATTATGCAGCACTTGTAGTACCAAAAGACTTTACAGAGGATATGATAAGTTTTTTAGGCGGAGATATTAAGCATCCGGAAATTACATACTATGAAAATGAAAAGAAAAATGCAATTGCACCTAAAATTACAGGAAAAGCAAAAACCGCAGTGCAAGAACAGGTAAATAGCACGTTTGTTAGTACATTGGCAGAAGGAGTCATGGAGGTAAGTAATGTACTTTCCGGACAGGAAGATGGTAACAGTGGAATTTTTAATACAGTTACAGACAAGTTAACAGAATTGCAGGGAAATTTGCAATTATATTCCAATCTGTTAGCTTCCTTTATTGGCATTACTAATTCTGCGTCGAATATCATGGCAACAAGTCAGGCAGTATTGCCAAACTTGAATGACATGGTAAACAATGGAAAAAATACAATTAACAGTATTCAGGATGCAGCACTCAATAATGCCGGAAGTTCAGAGTCTTTATTGGATATGGTTTCTTATAGCTTTGAATTGGTGGATAATGCATTGGAAGATTTGAAAAATACAGTGCAGACAGATTTGGGTGCTATCAGTAATCAAATATCCGGAAATACCAGTATTGGGAATAGTACCATTACAGGAATGCAGACGGCATTGCCATATATCAGGCAGCTGTTTAACAATGCAGTGTCCGGATGGGCGGATGAGACTACACAGCCGAAAATAGATGAAATCAACCAGAGTTTAGATAAAATTGAAGCAGATTTAAATCAGTTATCCAATAGTCAGCAGGAAGTCTCCAATACAACAGATGCTTTAAAGGATAGTCTGATACAGGAGATAACATCTTGTCAAAATCAATTAAAGGCATTAAAAGACAGTTTTGAGTATTCGGTAAGACCGGCACTTCGTTCTACTATGAATTCGGTACAGGGATCCCTGTTAGATGTACAGTCTCTATTGGGAAGTATGGATGGCGATTTTAGTGAAGTAGAAGATGTTTTGGCAGAATACGAAAATGTTTTACAGGGAGGAACAGAAGGCTTACAGGAATCAAAAGAAAAAACAGATGAAGTGATAGCAAATATAGGTACCATTATCACCAATCTAAAAGAGTTTGAAAATGATGACCAGTATCAGGAACTGGTAGATATGTTAAAGACAGATCCAAAGCAGTTAGCAGATTTTATTTCTTCACCGGTAAGCATACAAACAGAGCAAATGTACCCGATTGATAATTATGGTTCCGCTATGGCACCATTCTATACAATATTAGCATTGTGGGTAGGAGCATTGATTCTGGTGGCTATCGTACATGTAAAAGTACATCCGGAAGAAGGCATTACCAATGTGAAACCATACCAGAAATATTTTGGAAGATATATCTTTTTCTTTTTGGTAGGGCAGGTACAGACGTTAATTACTGTGTTGGGCGAAATATTCTATATTAAAATACAGTGCCCGCATCCGTTTTTGTTCTGGTTGGCAGCAGCAGTAAGTAGTTTTGTATTTACTATATTTATTTATTCTCTGACAGTAGCATTTGGAAATGTGGGAGAGGCGATTGCAGTTGTAGTTATGGTAATCCAGGTAGCGGGAGCAGGAGGAACCTTCCCGATTGAGACACTTCCAAAGGTATATCAATATACTTATAAGTATTTGCCATTCCCATACGGAATGAATGCAATGCGAGAGTGTATCGGTGGAATGCATGGAGCAGATTATATTCGGTATATTGGAGTAATGGGAATCTATGTGGTGATTTCTCTGATGATAGGATTATTGCTTGCTATTCCGTTTAGAAAGATGAATGAAAGAATTGAACATAGCAAAGAAAGATCGGATGTAATGATTTAAATCTTTGTTGTAGGTATAAACAAAAGAGGCAGAGCCATTCATAAGTTGTTTTGTGAATGACTCTGCTTCTTTTTCATAGTTTCATATGTACATATTTTAAAATTATTTCTTTTTGCTGTTGAAATGATCCTTGATAGCAGCAAAACTTTCTGCACTGATAACATGTTCAATGCGGCAAGCATCTTCCGCAGCAATCTCAGGTGTTACACCAAGAGTCACTAACATACTGGTAAGGATATTGTGACGTTCATAAATCATTTCTGCAATTTCTCTTCCGGCATCCGTAAGTGTAATGTAGCCGGCTTCTGAAACAGTGATATGATTCTTTTCGCGTAGGTGTTTCATAGCAACGCTTACACTGGATTTTTTAAAGCCCAGTTCGGTAGCAACGTCAATGGAACGTACCACAGGAAGTCTTTGACTTAAGATTAAAATAGTTTCTAAATAATTTTCTGCTGATTCGTTTGTTTTCATGTAAAAGCCCCTTCTCTAATAATAAGTTAGTTATAAATAACTATAGTATAGCATATAAGAATAAAAAAAGCAAATTGAGAAAAAATATCAATAAAATTATTGACAACTAATAAATGTTAGAATATACTAACTTACGGAAATGTTAATGAGATTCATTATCAAAAAAGAATTACAGAAAAGAGGATGAGAATGATGCCCTTAACCATGGCTAAAGCCGGAGAAGCAAATGTAATTAAAAAGGTTGGCGGAAAAGAGGAGACACGAAGATTTTTAGAAAATCTCGGATTTGTAATTGGGGGGCTGGTCACTGTCGTATCTGAAATCGACGGGAATATGATCGTAAATGTAAAAGAGTCAAGAGTTGCCATTAATAAAGATATGGCAAATAAAATAATGATATAAAGGAAGGAAAAAGACATGACATTAAAGCAAGTTCCATGTGGAAAGACTGTGAAAGTCAGAAAACTCAATGGAGAAGGACCGGTAAAACGCCGGATTATGGACATGGGGATTACAAAGGGAGTAGAAGTGTTTGTAAGAAAAGTAGCACCTCTGGGAGATCCGGTAGAAGTTACTGTGAGAGGATATGAATTATCTCTGAGAAAAGCAGACGCAGAAATGATAGAGGTAGAATAATTTTTTGACCTATGGTTAGGATACGCTAATTGTAGTAAGAAAAAACAAACATATTCAAACAAAAGGAAAAAAGCCTGAAAAGGCAGATAGGAGTTCATATGTCAGTAAAAATTGCATTAGCAGGTAACCCAAACTGCGGAAAAACAACATTATTTAATGCACTGACCGGTTCTAACCAGTTTGTAGGAAACTGGCCGGGTGTTACGGTAGAAAAGAAGGAAGGAAAGCTTAAAAATCACAAAGATGTAGTTATCATGGACTTGCCGGGTATTTATTCTTTGTCTCCATATACTTTGGAAGAAGTAGTGGCAAGAAACTACCTCATTGGTGAAAGACCAGATGCCATCTTGAATATCGTAGATGGAACCAATATTGAGCGTAACCTTTATTTATCCACACAGTTAATGGAACTGGGAATTCCGGTTATCATGGCAGTAAACATGATGGATTTGGTTGCAAAGAGTGGAGATAAGATTAATATTAAGAAGCTCAGCGAAAAACTTGGATGTGAAGTAGTAGAAATTTCAGCATTAAAAGGAACAGGTATTAAAGAGGCTGCTGAAAAGGCAGTAAAACTTGCAGAAAATAAGACAGCAAAAACACCTGTACATAGCTTTGCACCAGAAGTAGAAAGTGTATTAGCTTCTATTGAAGATAAAATTGGAACAGATGTTGCAGAAGAACAGAAACGTTTCTTTGCAATTAAGTTATTAGAAAAAGATGATAAGATTGTTACACAGATGAAGAATGTTCCGGATGTAACAGCAGAGATTTCAACCATTGAAAAAGAAATGGATGATGATACAGAAAGTATTATCACAAATGAAAGATATACTTACATCTCTTCTATTATTAAAGATTGTTATACAAGAAAGAATACAGAGAAGCTTACAATTTCCGATAAGATTGATAAGATTGTAACAAACCGTTTCTTGGCATTACCAATCTTTGCAGTTGTAATGTTTATTGTATATTATGTTTCCGTAACAACTGTAGGTTCTATACTTACAGACTGGACAAATGACACATTGTTTGGTGAATGGATTGTTCCAGGAGCTCAGAGCTTCTTTGAGAATATCGGATGTGCAGACTGGCTGACAGGACTTATTGTTGATGGTATTATCTCCGGTGTTGGTGCGGTACTTGGATTCGTTCCACAGATGTTAGTATTGTTCATTTTCCTTGCATTATTAGAAGAATGTGGATACATGGCAAGAATCGCATTTATCATGGATAGAATTTTCCGTAAGTTCGGTCTTTCCGGAAAGTCCTTCATCCCAATGTTAATCGGAAGTGGATGTGGTGTTCCGGGAGTTATGGCAAGCCGTACAATCGAAAACGACAGAGACCGCAAAATGACAATCATGACTACCACATTTATTCCATGTGGAGCTAAGTTACCAATTATCGCATTGATTGCAGGTGCGTTATTTGATGGAGCAGCATGGGTTGCACCAAGTGCTTACTTTGTAGGTATTGCAGCAATTATCTGTTCCGGAATTATCTTAAAGAAAACAAAAATGTTTGCTGGAGACCCAGCACCATTCGTTATGGAACTTCCGGCATATCATATGCCAACAGTAGGAAACGTATTAAGAAGTATGTGGGAGCGAGGATGGTCCTTTATTAAAAAAGCAGGAACAATCATTTTATTATCAACTGTTATACTTTGGTTCTTACAGGGATTCGGTTGGGTAGACGGTTCCTTCGGAATGTTAGAAGAAGATCAGTTAAACGAAAGTATTTTAGCATCTATCGGAAATGTTATTGCACCGATTTTCGCACCACTTGGTTGGGGAGATTGGAAGATGGCAGTTGCAGCCGTAACCGGATTGATCGCAAAAGAAAATGTAGTAGGTACTTTTGGTATCCTCTTTGGATTCGGAGAAGTTGCAGAAGACGGAGCAGAAATTTGGGGACAGCTTGCAGGAAGCATGACAGCAGTAGCTGCTTACTCCTTCTTAGTATTTAACTTGTTATGCGCACCTTGCTTCGCAGCAATGGGAGCAATTAAGAGAGAAATGAATAATGCAAAATGGTTCTGGTTTGCAATCGGATATCAGTGTATTTTAGCATATATTGTTTCTATGTGTATCTATCAGGTTGGAACATGGATTACAACAGGTGTATTTGGAATAGGAACAGTAGTAGCAATTGTTCTTATTGTAGGATTTATCTACATGTTGTTCCGTCCTTACAAAGAAAGCAGCACATTGAAAGTAAAAGGTATGGTGGGAGCAAAATAATATGAAAACACAAATGCAGAAAGAAATGATACTGGAAAAGTTAAAAGAGAATGGATGCAGAATTACCAGACAGCGGCGTTTGATTTTGGACATCATATTGGAGGAAGACTGTAACTGCTGTAAGGAAATTTTTTACAAGGCATCAAAGAAAGACGAAGGTATTGGAGCAGCCACAGTATACCGCATGGTAAATATGCTGGAAGAGATTGGTGCTATCAATAGAAAGAATATGTATAAAGTAGCATATTCTCCAAACTGTCTTTTACAAAATGCCTGCACTGTAGTTCTGGATGATGACAGCAGCTATAATCTTTCTGCAAAAGAATGGAATGAGGTAATCCGTAGAGGCTTAAGTGCTTGCGGATATCTGAAAAACCAGGGAATCGAATCAGTTACAATCACCGGTTGTGACTGTGATGAAAAAACGTGTTAAGTATTTCAAAAATCCACATAATGTTATAATTAAAGTGTAGATATGGAAGGCGTAAAGCTTTCTGTATCTACACTTTTTTTATGCAATAGGAAATTGCGTCCTATTGCATAAAAAACGCTCCGCTAAGGAAGCATACCTCGCGGAGCTGAAATTAGTCATAAATGACACCGCTCGGGCGCGAAAGAGTCCGATAAACAAACTCTTTATTATGCAGAGCAACCGATTGCGCAACTAAACAGCAAAAACGTATGTGAAAAATACACAAAAAATATATAAAACATATATAAAAAATGCACGTTGACAACATAAAATGAAACTGATATACTCAAACCATAGAACAACCGATTGCGCAACGGTGAACAACGGGACACGAAGAAAAAAGGAGAGAAAACATGGATAAATTTGTGGTAAACATTATTCATCGTCCGGAAATGGTTCCAGAGTATGCAGAAAAAGTAACTGGACATGGAAAGGAAGAAGATATCGGAAGAAAGGCATTATTGACAGAGTCGCTGGACATTTTTAAGACACAGCAGAGACTGGCACATCAGAATGGATTAAAAACTACCATTCAGATGACATATGCAAGCTTATTTAATGATGAGGCAGTAGAATTAGCAAAAGCAGACCATGAGAAATATGGTGATGAAATTGCATTATCTTTATTAGGACTGCCTTGCAAAGAATTTCGTGAAAAGTATAAAACAAAAGATTTCTGTATTTGGATGTTTTCTATGGAAGATAAGAAGTCCATTGTAGACGATGTATTTGAAAAATTCCATGAACGTTTTGGATTCTATCCTGAGTCTACTGGTTCCTATTATATGGATGCAGATTTGACTAATTATATTAAGGAAAAATATCCATCTGTAAAATGTGCAGTTGCAACTTGTTGGGAAGAAGGTCCCAAGGCATATCATACCTGTAACAATTCCTGGTATACTTTGTTTGATGGCGGCCCATGGGCTCCGTGGATTCCTTCCAAACAAAACACACATGCGCCGGCAGCAGACGAAAGTGAAGACTCTGGAATAGTAGCTATTCCACATCTTTCTCGTGACCTGTTAGCATGTTATGATGGGAACGGTTCCAATTTCGGAACACACCCACAGAATGTACTTCGTGGTATGATTTATGATTCCAAGACCTGGGAATATCCATACTTATATAATTTAATTGACCAGTATCGCTCCTTGGAAAAATACAATAATGGATATGCATATAATATGATGTTTGTAGGACCGGGCTGGATGAATAAGATGGGACGCTGGGAGGCTCCTTATGAACTGTTGGAGAAATCTTATTCTGATGGTTGTGCATATTATGGAAAGTTGAAAAAAGAGGGCAAACTGGTAGATATGACAATGACTGAGTTCGCAGATTATTATCGCCAGAAAAAGAGTTACAAAGAACCGGAATGTGCTCTTTGGAGAGATATTCTTTACGGTTCGGATAAGCAGGTATTCTGGTATACAGACCCATATATGAGAGCATGTGTAAATATGGATCAGGGTGGAGCAATTGTAGACCTTCGTCCTTATGCAGCAAAGTTGGAATGGCCGGTTGGAATAGGAACTCCTCATGTACAGGATGCATCTTATCCATTTTTGATTCAGGAAAAATATCGTGCAGGTTACTTTACACATTATGCAGGAGAAGGAACAGTACGAAGTGCAAAACTTACACATAATGGAGAAGAAGTAGACTTATGCTTATGCCGTACCAAGGCACATTTTTCACAAGAAGGAAATACCCGTATTTTAACATTGAATCCGGTAGATATTGAATTTGCAGATTTAACAGTAAAACTTCAGACAAAGATTTATTTTGAAGAGGGTGCATCTAATATTAAAATGGAACGTACCATTCTTGAAATGAGTAATCCAAATGCTGAAGTAGAATTAAACGAATACATGGTGGCATGCTATGGAACAACAGAATATCCGGAGGATATGACAGGAATTACATTAGCATGTGAAGGAAACGAAACAAAGACAATTTCTTATGCATACAAATGCAGAGAGGAAAGCTTGGAAGGGGCAAAAGCAGTAAGTGCAGTGATTCCGGCAATTCAGACAAAAGTATCTCTTACTTCATCAAGTGATGCAGAGGGATATATTAAGGAAGGATATGCATTCTCCCCAATGTTTACCTTAGGATATAAGAAAAAAGTTTCGGATAAGGAGGTATTTGCGACATGGCTCAATCTGGAAAAGGCAAATTAAATTATCGTTGTCCATCCTGTTTTATGAGAGATTTGGACATTGATATGTTTTATGACAAAGACAAGAAAGAATATTATTGTATTCGGTGTCAGTATCGTGGAACAGAAGAAGATGTTTTAGAGAAAAATGAAATGGTACGTTTCCGTTATGGTGCAATGATGAAACGGTTTGATAAATTTGATTTTGACTAATCAGGAAAGAGTAGGGGCTGTTTTTAAACAGCCCTTTTCCGGTAAAAAAGGAGAAAAAATATGGATAAATTTATTAAGGGTGTGGATTTGTCCACAATGGAAGAATTAGAAAGACTGGGCGCAAAATACTATGACCATGGGATGGAAAAGGATGTGTTGGATATTCTGATGGATTATGGTATCAATGCAGTACGATTGCGCCTTTGGCATAATCCTTATTCAGAAACAGGAGAACCCTATGGTGCAGGAACCAATGACCTATCTACTACAATAAAAATGGCACAAAAGGTGCGAAAGAAAGGTTTGGATTTTTTATTGGATATTCATTACAGTGATTTTTGGGCAGATCCGGGAAAACAGATAAAGCCCAAAGCATGGAAGAATTATTCGGTAGAAGAATTAGAACAGGCAGTATATGACTATACAGTAGAGGTAATGAAGGCATTAGAACAGGCAGAAGCAATCCCTACTATGGTTCAGGTAGGAAATGAGCTTTCTAATGGTATGTTGTGGCCGGAGGGAGAAATACCGAATTATGATAATCTGGCTCGCTTTGTGAGCAGTGGAATTCGAGGAGTAAAGGCAGTAACACCACAAATGCCCATTATGATTCATCTGGATAATGGAGGAAATAATGAACTGTATCGAAGATGGTTTGATAACTATTGTAAACGGGGAGAAGACTTTGATGTGATAGGTTTATCTTATTATCCGTTCTGGCATGGTAGTTTAGACAGTCTCAGCAATAATATGAAAGATATTGCAAAACGTTATGGAAAAGACTTAATAATTGCAGAAGTATCTATGGGATACACTATGGAAGATTATGCAGCTTATGAAGGACTAGGGGAAAAAGAACGAAAAGGGATGGCAACGAAGCCTTCTTTGGTAGAACAGATAGAATATCCAATGACGAAGCAGGGACAAAGTGATTTTATGTTGGATATTATGAAGCGTTTGAAGGAGATACCGGAGAACAAAGGTTGTGGATTTTATTATTGGGAGCCTGCGTGGATTCCGGTAAAAGGTTCCGGCTGGGCAACGGAAGCGTCCTTGGAATACATGAAAGATAAGGGACCCTGTGGAAATGAATGGGCAAATCAGGCATTATTTGATTATGAAGGCAATGCACTTCCAGCTTTAGAAGTGATTCGGGATTTTAAAGAGTAGAAGAAAGATTGGAATATAAAATAAATGAGAGAAATAGACCATTAGGTATTGAGTGGAACGGTCTGTTTCTCTTTTTCTTTAAGAAAGGATATGATAAACTATATAATAGTGTCAAAAGTTTCACAAACTTTAGTTGTGGCACATATATTAAAAATAGAATGAGTTAGGCAGGTGGAAAAGTATGAATATAAATATTGTAATTGGATTAGCAATTCCCTTTTTGGGAACAACAATAGGTGCGGCGTGTGTATTCTTTTTGAAAAATGAAATAAAACCATTGGTACAAAAATCATTATTAGGATTTGCGTCAGGAGTAATGGTTGCAGCTTCGGTATGGTCATTACTGATTCCGGCTATTGATATGTCAGAAGAAATGGGAAGACTGGCATTTGTTCCGGCAGCGGTAGGATTTGCGCTGGGTATTGTCTTTTTGCTTGGAATGGACAGGGTTATTCCGCATTTACATATGAATGCAGAAAAACCGGAAGGTCCGGTGACAAACCTAAAAAAAACAACCATGCTGGTACTAGCTGTTACACTTCATAATATTCCGGAGGGAATGGCAGTAGGTGTGGTATTTGCAGGATTATTAAGTGGAGAAGGACAGATTGCTGTAACAGGTGCATTTGCATTAGCAATTGGAATCGCAATTCAGAACTTTCCGGAAGGAGCCATTATTTCCTTACCGTTGCGAAGTGAAGGAGGAAGTAAAGCAAAAGCATTTTTTTACGGAGTAGCATCCGGAGTAGTAGAGCCTATAGGTGCAGTGATAACCATTTTACTTACCGGATTGGTAGTGCCACTTTTACCGTATTTGTTATCCTTTGCAGCAGGAGCAATGATTTATGTGGTGGTGGAAGAATTGCTTCCGGAGGCATCAGAAGGGGAACATTCTAACATTGGAACCATAGGATTTGCCTTAGGGTTTCTTATAATGATGATATTGGACGTGGCACTTGGATAAGAATTCCCATTTGGGAATTCTTCTGTGGGTTGACATGATACAGTGGAACTGATAAAATACTGGGCGATGGGAAAATAATGATAAGGAGAGAAGATATGTCGAAAGAGATAAAAACAAGTCAAGTAGTAGTCGAAGCAAATGTCAAAGCCATTTCAGGCGCAACCAAATGTTTTGAACCAGTTGCATTAAATCCATCAGATAATAGAACTACAATTACAGCCAATGCTAAGGGACAAGAGGCATATGCAAGGTGTCAAAGTGTGAAACAGAACTTTGGAAATAGTATCAAACAAGAAATGTCGAAACTGAGAAGCGTTGGAATAATGTTTCAACAGTATGATGAAATGCTTAGTGAATTGTGGGAAACTCGATTTGGAAAAAATAAATAAAAAGTAGGGAGTAAAGGGATGGAAGAACGAAATACAAAAGTAAATATGGAAGATTTGCAACGTAAAATGAAACAATTGGAAGCGGAGCAAGAAGCCTTTGAGTATAAGGTCAAACGTGTTTTACAGCAGGAAGAAGAGGAAGATGGAGAAATTACTCGAGCCCAGATGAAGATTGCAAGGGCGCAAGAAAAATGTCCATCAAGTAATACGACTATTCAGCAGTTACTTTATGAAAAGCAAGACAGGTTAGGCAGGTTTCGAAGGGAAAAAATAAGTTTTGACGATGAATTTCGAAAAGAGATTAGAAAAAGAAAACATGATTTCGAAACAGATAGAGAAAAATTATTTCAAGAAATATCTAATAAAAAGAAAGGGAAAGAAAATAGTTATGCAAAGGAGAAGGGGATATGAATGAGAATTCTTATTTTAATCCAGAAGATATGCGTGCACAGTGTGATGCAGCTATAAATAATCTGGAAGAAGATAATAGAGCAAACGGTATTATAGAAGAAAAAATAATGGAATTTATTACGGAACATACACTGGCTGGAAAGGCGTTTGAAGCAGCGAAACAGCAAATGTTGGATTATGTGGCAGTGTTACATGCAATGAAGTTGGCGAACGAAGCGGATATAGCAGATTTTAGATATTTAAAGTTGATGTCAATCGGAAGTGAAATAGATGGTAACTTTATCTTATCGGAAAAGGAGGGTGCTTTATCGGAAAGAAAGATAAATGGAGAAAAAGCTGAGAAATACAGAAAAAAAGCTCAAAAAGAACAATCTATGTTAATTCGTTAGCAATATATGACAAAGGTAGCACATTATATGGCAATGGAAGTAATAAATCAAGAGTTATAAAGATATCATGAATTTAAAAACTACAATGGGAAATGAAAAAGTTTTTATTTCAGAAGATTACAAAGCATTATTGTATCAAGGAAAAGTCTATATTATAGATGTTCCCAAAGACGAAATGAGCTATCAGGGAACTTGGAAAAAAGATGGACAAATGACATTAACGAAAACGGAATTTGATTGGGCAGCAGGAATATTGGGGATAAATTTAGAAGATATACCTAAAGAAGAATTATTTGATCATAATGGTAAACATAGATTACAAAGAGCAGAGGTATCAGGTAAGGATAAAAATGTTACAACAGCGGTAGCTTTGCATATAATCATGGGGATAGAAAGTTTTTTTGTGTCGTCATTAGAACATATGGAGATAAAAGTATTTTTTGAATCAAGCGGAAATCAACGAAAGGCAACCATTATGGTAGGAGATTCTCAAACACGTTTAAGAATGCAGGAAATAGATTATGGTATGCCAGTAAATACCTATAGAGATTCTAAAGGAGTGCTTGGAAACAAGTATGCATCTGACTATGCCATAGGGATGTATAAAATGATTACCGGTAAAGATGTTCCAGATAAAAATGATACTTATACAATTACAGGGACATTAGACGAACGTCATAGAGAAACAGATATAAACGGGTATTTGTCTTATTCAGAAGATGGAGAATTGCTATATACACCATTAATATACGCAGGAGATACAGCGTATATTTCTACATGTCAGAAATTTACAGGTTATAATGCAAAAGAAATACTTGAATTTACAGATATGTTGTCTAACTCAGTGGTAGCAGATGATGAGATGAAAAAAATTTTAGAACAAGCATGGGAGGAATATGATAATGGAAAATAAAGAGAAAGAGTATGTTAGCTTGGTAATAATTACACTAATACATGGAATTTATACATATTGTGCACTTGGGAAAATGCCATATATATCATTTGGAATATTTGATGAAATTAGTGTAGGGGCTTTTTTACTGTGGGTAATTTATGGCATGTGTTTGTATCTTATTACTCAAGTGTGGATTATAGAAAAAGATAATATAAAAAAACAATGTGCATTATCGATTGTATTTGGAGTGGTAAGTGCATTTTTAAAGGGAAGTATAGATTATGGAATAGGGGAATTGTATGAATATTTACAAAGTGTTATAGCGGGTGCATGTTTAGATGAAGCAACAACGGTTATATTTTTTGTTTTATTAACCTGTGTTTTGCTTTTTATTATTGGAAAGAAAAAAGTTCACTTTAATATAAAAAATGTAAAAGTACCATTATGCTTGTTAGTTATATGGGTAGTATCTTATGGTGCGTTTGTTGGAAACTATTTATGGCAGAATCAGCAGGCAATAAAAGCATTTAGTGCAAATGAGCAGGAAAGGTTTAACTTAGATTATCATTTTGGCAGGAAGATTTTAGATGGAAATGTATGGTTTTATATAATATTTTTCCTGTTGTTTTGGTGGTTTATGAGGAGATTAACAAAAGAAGAAAATGAGTTATAAGAGATAGGAAGTAAATATGAGTAATAAATGTAAAGAATATGTCTGTATAATTATCATGACTATATTGCAGGGGATTTTTACATATGAGTTTTTAGGCGGGATGCCATATATAGCTTTTGGTATATTAAGCAAAGTTACAGTTAGTGCGTTTTTTATGTGGGTAATTTATGGAATTACCTTATATCTGATTACACAAAAGTGGGTAAGGCAAAATAATATAACAGTAAGATGTTGTATAAGAACTTGTGGGTTTGGAATAATAGTAGCAATTATCAAGGAAGGGTTTGATTTAGTAGTAGAAAAATCCAGAGGTTTATCCGCAAGTGTAATAAAAATAGTAGTTACAGATCAGATTACTAATTTTGTTTTTGGAATCCTATTAATAGTGTTTTTGTTTTTGGTTGTTGCCAAAAGAAGGGTTAGTTTTTCGAAAAAAAGTGTTAGAGCACCATTTTGTACAGTTAGTGCCATATTGGTTGGTTATGTTGCAGTGATAGGCAGTTATTTGTACAAAATTCAAATAGAAACAAAAGAGTATAATAGAACAGAAGTAGAAATTTGTAGTTTAGATCATTATTTTGGCATGAAGATTTTAGATATAAACGTATGGTTTTATGTAATATTTTATATTGTATTTTGGTGGTTTATGAGGAGGTTAACAAAAGAAGAAAACGAGTTATAAAAGATAGGAAGTAAATATGAGTAGTAAGTATAAAGAGTATAGTTGTATAATTATCATGACTATAATGCATGGAATTTTTACATATAGATTTTTAGGAAGTATGCCATATATTTCTTTGGATGTGTTTGAAGGAGCGAGTATCAAAGCTTTTATAATGTGGCTGGTTTATAATACAATATTATATATTGCACTACAGAAGTGGGTGGCTTTAGAGAAAATAAAATGGAAACATGGGGTCTATGCCATTATATTTGGAGGAATAAGCACCCTCATAAAAGGATGTATAGATTTAGGGGTGGGAAAATGGAGTGCAAAGTCAGAAGATGTTATTAAAATTGCCTATATTGTTCAGATAACTACAATTATTTTTGGGATACTATTAATTAGTATATTGTTTAAGTTTATAGCTCAAAGAAAAATTTGTTTTAATATTAAGAAAGTTAAAGTACCACTAATTATTATAATTATCATATTATGCAGTTATATGGTAGTTACAGGACGTTATTTGTGTGAATATTACAAAATAATACAAATTTATAGTAGTAAAGAAGAAGTGTGGCGCTTAAATTATTATGTTGGTGGAAAAATTTTGGATATAAACGTATGGTTTTATGTAATATTTTATATTGTATTTTGGTGGTTCATGAGGAGATTAACCCAAAGCCCAGAGGAGAGTAGAGGAGAGAAAAAGTAATGAATTATTTTATAAAAAGAGAAATCATACTATTGATTTTGTATACAGTTTTCACGGTGATATTAATGTATAAAAGGGAAAACAATAAAGTGAAATATTGGAAGATAGTAAAATGTTTTATTATTTTGCTGGGATTAGAACCAATGTTGCAATATTTTTTTGATTATGTTTCCAATGAGAGTGATACATATACAGCGATATATGCCGGTGTAGTATGGGTGATTGTGAACATTACCTATGTTTTAATTGCGATAGGTATTTACGAGGCATTTATACCAAATGAAACAGAAATACTGTATGGATGGAAAGAGTTACCTGTATGGGTAAAAAGAATTATTATAGCCTCTATTGGAGTGGGAGGAATATTAACTGTATTAGATTTTTATTCTAACATAAAGATGTTAGAACAAGTATATGAAAGCGCAATGAATGGTACAGGAAGCATGATGGATATATTATTAATGAGTAATTACACGACTTCATATTTTAAAATAAAAGAGACGTTACGAATTGTAAATATTTGCAGTATAACAGGTGGATTATTGATAACGAGGCTAAAGATTAAGGAATAAAGTATAAATAAGAATGCGTATAGGCATTTTAAAGGGAACCAGGTTAAGTAAAAATTGCGGACTATATCAATAAGCAAGGGTATGAAGGTATAGTTTCACTTGAGTCACATATGACTAATGGTTTGCATGAAGAACGTAAAAAAGAAGTATTCATGATGGAAGGAGAAAGAGATGGTAGAACAATCAATTTTTATCAATAATAATGAACTGAAAAATTGGATAAATAATGCATATGATTTAGGGATAGATAAAGTTGAAAAAACTGAATTAGGAAGTGCAAATTGTTATTATTTGTATTCGAACTCAAACGAAAGATATTTTTTAAAAGAATTCCAGGAAAAGATTACTTATGAGAACTTAGAAGAAGAAATAAAGATTTGCAAATATCTTAATGAAAATGGGATAACGGCTTCTTCGTTTATTTGCAACCGTGAGGGTAAATACATATCGAGTTTTAGAGATAGATACATTCATGTACAGAAACATATCATAGGTAATTCCTACAACATGTTTGAAATGCCTAATGATTTAATGATCAAATCAGCAAGATTGTTAGGAAGAATAAATAAAGTGTTAAGCGGATATAAAATTGATAGATATAATTTTGGAGATAAATGGCTGAAAGAATGGTCCAATGAAAAGGAGATTGAAAAACTCAAGAAGTTGCTAGATGAAAGAAGTGCAGAAATAGACACAAATTCTACGATATATAAGCAGATTTGTGAAGATTTTGAATTTAAAATTAATAGGTTAAAAATGATGGATGGTTATGCAGAGCGTTTTTTGGGAACATATAAATGCAGTAGTCATGGGGATTATAGCTTACTTCAAATTCTTTGTGATAATAATGATATAGTGGCTATAATTGATTTTGCTTCAGCCTGCACACTTCCTCCAACGTGGGAGATAATTCGTTCATATTCATATGCATCTAAAGAATGTAGAGACAATGGAAAAATTGATTTTGATAATTTTACTAAATATTTAGATTCTTATTTAGATGAATATGAAATACCCAAAATTGATATTCTTCGTATGCCATCTTTATATTACTTTAATTTGATAAGAAGTAGCTTTGGATATAAACAGTATTTAAAAAATAAATCTGATAAAAATTTGGATTTTGCATTCTGGAGAACAAAAATGTGCAGATGGCTATACAATAATATGGATGAGTTCGAAGCATATTTAGATGAATATTACAAGAATTAAGAGGTCAATGAATTCTAATAGTGTTATAGAAGTGGAGATATATGATATGGAAAATAGAGAAAAAGAATATATTAGCTTGGTAATAATTACACTGATACATGGAATTTATACATATTGTGCTTTGGGAAAACTTCCACACATATCTTTGATGGTATTCAGTAGTATTGGAATAAAGGCTTTCTTAATGTGGACAATTTATAGTATGTGTTTATATTTGGTTATACAAAAATGGGTTATGCAATCGCAAAATATGAAAAAACAATATTTGCTATCAATATTCTTTGGAATAGTCAGTGCACTTTTAAAGGGTGGTATAGATTTTTTAAAAGCAAAACTAGGAGATTATTTAAAAAGCGTTATAATATCTGCATGTTTAGATGAAGCAACAACAGTTATATTTTTTATTTTATTGACTTGTGTTTTGCTTTTTATTATTGGAAAGAAAAAAGTTCACTTTAATATAAAAAATGTAAAAGTACCATTATGCCTGCTAGTTATATGGGTAGTATCTTATGGTGCGTTTGTTGGAAACTATTTATGGCAGAATCAGCAGGCAATAAAAGTATTTAGTGCAAATGAACAAGAAAGATTTAATTTGGATTATTACTTTGGAAAAAAGATTTTAGATGGAAATGTATGGTTTTATATAATATTTTTCCTGTTGTTTTGGTGGTTTATGAGGAGATTAACAAAAGAAGAAAATGAGTTATAAGAGATAGGAATTTTGTATAATAGCAGCTTTGAGAGCATGAGTTTCTTTTTAACCTTGCAGGTAAGAGATGTTTTAATTTTCCCTTTTCGTCGATTCCGAAGCTGTGTGGCAGAAATACATTTACCATATATTTTTGTCATTTTTGAAAGTTGTTTATCGTTATGTCTGTAAAGATAGGGAATTGTGGATGAAACTACGGAAACTCAAGGTGAATTTAGGTTGACACTGCTTTGAAAAGAATGTTAAAATAAAAAACAATATACAATTTTATGGCGAAAGATATTGTAGTATAGAAAACAATTTGGGAGGTAGTTTATGAAATTGAAAAAGAAAACATGTGGAATATTAGCGGCGGTATTGTTGCTGACGACTGTATTTACCGGAATGCAGGAAGTGATGCCGGTACATGCAGAGAACTTGAAGGTATCCATAAACGGAACCGAACTGCAGGATGGTAAATACTATGAATTTGGAGGAAGCAGAGGAAGCGGAACGATGAGTGAGTGCGACCCGACTTCTTTAACTTCTTCATCGGTATATATATACTATAATGCCGGCGTTATGGAAGTATACAATAATGTAAGGATATATTCAAATGGAGGGAGTTCAACAGAAATCCTGAAAATTGAAAACGGAACCCTGACGCTGAAAGGGTCTGGCAGGTTCTTTTTAGCAAACAATGGAGATACGGAAGCATTGGTTAGCGGAACTGCGGATGCTGCCCTTATAACGGATGAATATACCGGAAATATTGTGCTTAATGGGTATGGCGGAAATGCTCTTATAAAGGGGCTTTCTTTGGTAGATTTAAAAACTACCGGAGAAATAGCACTTAGTAGTGATGCAATTGTCGGTGATTCATTCATATCTGCCGGCTCTGTTAAGCTTGAGGCAAGCAATTTTGGCTTATTCCTGTTGGACGGAACGGTGAAGCATATGATAGAGGCAACGGATGCACAAAACGGAGAAATCAGCCTGATAAAGACCGATACTCTTAATTATTTAGATTTAATTAACGGAAATAGTATTAATGCATCGGAAGCTTTCTTCAAAGCGAAAGATATTTATCTGTCATCAAATGGAACCACTTCGAATCGGAGTATATTGTTTATAGGTGAAGCAATCGCAGAAGGTAATCTTAAGGTAGAAGCAAAAAGCGGTGTGGAGTTGAATGCACAGAATACAGCAGTAAACGGTAATCTTAATATAGATGTAACAGACGGCGGTAGTGTAAAAGTAGTCAGTGAAGGGGGAGCTGTGTCGGCTGGAAATACAGAGATTCAAGCACCTTTGTCAACGGTTCGGCTGCAGGTAAATGGAAATGCTGCAGTAATTGAAGGAAATGCAAAGATTAATGCAGAAAGAATAGCCATGAAGAGTGCAAATAATGCAGCAATTGCAGGTGATGCAGAGCTTCAGACTCAATATGGGATTGAGCTTATCGGAGCGGAGGGATATTCGGTCATAGCGGGAAGCAACATTATACTGAATACATCAGGCAACGAGATTTTAATAAGCAGAACAGGAAGTGCTGCATCTGATACTCCACCAATTCTTGGAGGAACCCTTCAGACCCAGAATGATGTAGTAATATATGAAGATGGCGGAACGAGATGGGTAGAGATATTGGCAACCGGTCAGGTATATTATGCCGATAATTGCGAACATCCGATTATATTAGGATATTCGGGTCGGTGTATGGTGTGTAATACCTCTAATATTGAATATGCAGAGTTGATAGGAGCAGATGGAACCTCAAAGAGAATGCTGAACGGAGACCTTGGCGGATGGGGAGCATATAATGATTTGCGATACTTGGCGGACGGAGATACCATAAAACTTACCCGGGATTTGTGTGCAAACGGAAGAGCTGTGGCAATCGATGACACAAAAGCTGTGACGTTTGATTTGAACGGACATACCTTAATGCTGGGTACGCTATCGGCAGGAAATGACCTTACAATTGCAAATGGTGACTACAAAGGAAAGATTGTAAATACTGGTATTAATCTTACAAAAGTATTGAACTTTCGGAATGCAAAGGCTACCCTTGGAAACCTGCAATGGATGACGGATAGTGGTGTAAAGCTTGAAGAAAGTGAAGTTACGATAGCAGGAAATAACGGCTCCGAGCAATGCTGGTTAGAAAAGCTCACAATGGATGAGGATTCAAAGCTGGTGTTACGCAATGTGGGCGGTGGTATCGGAAATTACGGTCATAATACATTGGAGGAAAGCTTGGGTTCGATTCAAGAATTCCTGCCGAAAGGGTATTCCCTTGCACGGATAAAAAGGAACCCGGCAGATACATATGATACAAATACAATTGTTGACGCAAATGGTGAAATAGGTAAAAGTATAGTGCTTCGTTATTGTAAGCTAACTGACGCAGACGTAGATGTTACACTGACCTCGGAGACATATGTTTATGATGGAGCTGCAAAGGAGCCGGAGGTACTTGTGACCTATGATGGACAGACTTTGATAAAGGATACAGATTACACTGTTGCTTATGCAAATAACAAAAATGCGGGCAGTGCAGTCGTAACAATTACGGGGCTGGGAGTATATCATGATGCAACACAAGTACGGTTTACAATAGAGAAGGCAAGTCAGGCAGCACCTACAGGACTGGTTGCTGTAAATGCAAGTAAGTCAGGGGTAAATGACGGAGCTATTGAAAATCTGACTACCGCAATGGAATACAGTACGGATGAAGTAAATTGGATAAGAGTTACAGCAGATGCAAAAGTGAGTGGACTTGCAGCAGGTGACTACTATGTGCGATATGCAGAGACAGAGAACTATCTGGCTTCTCCGGCTGCAAAGGTAGTGATTACAGTAAAGGATGCGCCTTCAATAGGAGGCGGCTCCAACCCGGGCGGAACTGCAATAGGTGGGAACGGAACCACCAATTCGGATACAGTACCGGCCATTGCAACAGGAAGCGGCTCTACCATAGCAGCCACAGAAAGTGCAAATGGTACAATAGCCGCTGCTGAAGCAGCACAAAAGGCTGCAACGGATGAAAAAGCCGCAAAAAATGTAAAGACTGGAGACGAAACACCAGTGGGATGGATATGGATTTTGATGTTTTCAGCCGTTGGAATGATGGGTGTGGCAGTTGCAGGCAAGAAGAAGCAGTGTTAACTGGAGATTAGCAAATCAAAGAAAAGATAAGAAGAAATAATATAGAAAGACAGATGGCAGCAATTCAAGTCTACCACCTGTCTTTCTTATGTATTTAAGAAAACGATAACTCTCTGGCTGTTTGACATAGCTTAAGGGATGGCAGAATCAGTAGGCAATAAAAGTATTTAGTGCAAATGAACAAGAAAGAAACGTTCTTGTTGAGAAAAACCACGCAATAAAACTCTTGAAAAATCCATAGCTTTCTAGTATGATACTCATAGGTTAGATAAAGCTAACCCAAGAAAGCAATAGCTAACTGAAAGGGTGTCGAAATTCAATGAGCAAGGAAATGATATATCTGATTACTAGTGTGAATATGAAAGCATTGGATATGCAGTTAGCATTTCAATGTGCACCGGTTTTGATGAATTATAAGATTTCCAATTTGCTGATTGTAGAAAAAGAGAAAATTGATTCAGTAAAGCAGTTATTTGCCAAAACAGAACTATCCTGCAAATTGGTCATGGTATCAGAAGAAAAGTCAGCATTTTTGATTTATCGAGAAGAGGCTTTGGAATCCTATTTGGAATGTAGAAAAGTTCGAGAATTGATGGAATCTTTTGGATATGAAAATTATGAATTGGAAAAAATATTAGAGGAGTTTTCCAAAAAGTATACAGAGTATGTATCCAATAGTGGAAGCTTCCCGCATGAAATGGGATTGCTTTTAGGATATCCGGTGGAGGATGTAATTGGGTTTATTCAAAATGACGGAGAAAATTTTCTGTATTCTGGTTACTGGAAAGTGTACACCAATCTTTCAGAAGCATTAGAACATTTTGAACGCTATAATTTAGCGAAAGAAACAGCAGTTCGAATGGTTTCGGAAGGGAAAGATATTTTTCAGATTTTACATATCGGATCTTTTCAGAAAAATAATTGGAAACAAAGTATGGTTTAGGAGGATTTTGTAAGATGAGTAAAATTATTGTAGCATTTTGGTCACAGTCAGGAAATACAGAAGCTATGGCAAATGCCATTGGAAGAGGAATTACAGCAGCGGGAAAGGAAGCAGAAGTTTTGCACATCGCTGATGTATCTATGGATGATTTGAAAAAGGCAGATTGTTTTGCATTAGGATGCCCGGCAATGGGAGCTGAGGTTTTAGAAGAAGGAGAAATGGAACCTTTCGTAGAAGAAGTAGAAGGATTCGCAGCAGGCAAGAAAATTGCACTATTTGGTTCATATGGCTGGGGTGACGGTGAATGGATGCGTGACTGGGAAGAACGTATGAAATCCGCAGGAGCAACATTAGTAAATGGAGAAGGTTTGATTATACATGAAACACCGGACGAGGCTGGTGAAGCAGAGTGTGAAAGCCTTGGAAAGCAGTTGGCCTCTGTATAGCAAATGTGCTTACAGTAGTTTAACTATCAGGTTGTTGTGTAATGCAACAACCTGGTTTATAAAAAGACATTTGAGGAGAATAATAAAACATGAGTGTAGTTATTATCGGTGGACATGACAGAATGGTCTGTCAGTATAAAAAAATTTGTAAGGCACATCAGTGTAGAGCAAAAGTGTTTACACAGATGTCAGGAAATTTAAAAGAGAAAATTGGAAGTCCGGACTTAATTGTATTATTTACCAATACTGTATCCCATAAAATGGTGCGTTGCGCATTAACAGAAGCAGAGCGTACTAATGCAGATGTGGTAAGATGCCATACAAGCAGTGGAACAGCATTAGAAGAAATTTTATCTGAAAAGTGTGGAGCATAAAACTATATAAAATGAAGGAACATGACAGACAGTTGTCATGTTCCTTTTGCTATACTATGTTTGAAAAGATAAAAACAGGAGGAAAGCAAATGAAATATGAAATTGTAAAATATCGGATTATTATAAAGGTATAAATCTGGTAGAAATTATAAGAAATTATTGACAGATTCTATCCCAATATGATAATCTTTATTTTAGATGTGCGAAAACAGAAATGGGTTGTTTTCATAGTCGCATTATTGATTGAGTTAGAAGCTCAAATTTTATAAGTTGGTTACTTAAAACCAGTGTGGTATACACATCAACTTGTGAAGTGGTCAATAAGAGTAGTAAAAGTAAGTATTTGCTATATAGACTCTGGAAACCCTATTTATGATTGAGAAGCATGGTATTTTTTTAAAAGCTAAAAATAATACAAATATGTAAGAAATCATACGCAGGTGATGAAATATCACCTGCGTTTTTTGTGCGATTCAGCAGTACAATAAGACTGAACATGGAGAAAAAGGATGAAAACATTAACACAGAATGATGCACCCATTTATGATGCATTAAAGCAATTTCAGAAGAAAAGAGTAGTGCCTTTTGATGTACCGGGACATAAACGAGGAAAAGGAAATCCGGAGTTAAAAGAGCTTTTAGGAGAACAGTGTGTATCCAATGATGTGAATTCTATGAAACCTTTGGATAATCTCTGTCATCCGGTATCGGTAATTCGTGACGCAGAAAAATTAGCGGCAGAAGCCTTTGGTGCAGCAAATGCATTCTTTATGGTGGGTGGAACAACCTCGGCAGTACAGAGTATGATTTTAAGTGTCTGCAAACGTGGGGAGAAAATTATCCTGCCACGAAATGTACATAGAAGTGTCATTAACGCCATGATTTTAAATGGCGCGCACCCGGTATATGTGAATCCGGATGTGGATAAGCGACTTGGAATTCCTTTGGGAATGAAGTTGTCACAGTTGGAAAAGGCAATGAAAGAAAATCCGGATGCAAAGGCAGTTCTGGTAAATAACCCTACTTATTATGGAATTTGTTCCGATTTGCGTTCCATTGTAAAACTGGCACATGCCCACGGGATGAAGGTATTAGCAGACGAAGCCCATGGAACACATTTTTACTTTGGAGAAAATATTCCGGTATCAGCCATGGCAGCAGGTGCTGATATGGCAGCAGTAAGTATGCATAAGTCTGGTGGAAGTTTAACACAGAGTTCATTTTTACTGACCGGGCCGGAGGTAAATGCAGGGTATGTGAGACAGATTATTAACCTGACTCAGACCACAAGCGGTTCTTATCTTTTATTATCCAGTCTTGATATTTCCAGAAGAAATCTTGCCATTCGTGGAAAAGAGGAGTTTTTTAAGGTAGTAGGAAAGGCAAGATATGCCAGAGAGGAAATTAATCGAATCGGAGACTATTATGCATATTCCAAAGAGCTTATCAATGGAGACAGTATTTTTGATTTTGATGAGACAAAACTTTCCGTGTATACATTGGATGTGGGATTAGCAGGAATCGAAGTTTATGACTTATTGCGTGATGAATATGATATTCAGATAGAATTTGGTGATATTGGAAATATCCTGGCGTATATTTCCATCGGAGATCAGCAGAAAAACATTGAAAGACTGGTAGGTGCGTTGTCTGAGATTCGCAGACGTTTTCGCAAGGATAAGGCAGGAATGCTGACACAGGAATATCTGGCACCGAAGGTAGCGGTCACACCTCAGGAAGCCTTTTATGCAGAAAAAGAGTCGTTGCCTATGATGGAGACAAAGGGAAGAATTTGCAGCGAATTTGTTATGTGTTATCCACCGGGAATTCCGATTTTAGCACCGGGAGAAGAGATAACCTCCGATATTTTGCAATATATTCAATATGCCAAGGAAAAGGGCTGTTCCATGACCGGTACAGAAGACCCTGCGATTGAACGTTTAAATGTTCTGAAAGGAGTATAAGGATGGAAATATGGTTTTCAGAAAATCATACAGATGATGTGAAGTTGTCCATTCGTGTAGACCGTCAGCTTTATAGTGTGCAAAGTGATTATCAGAGAATTGATGTATTCGATTCTAAGGAATTTGGCAGAGTTTTGACTTTAGACGGCTATGTGATGATGACAGAACGAGATGAATTTATTTTTCATGAGATGTTGGTACATGTGCCAATGGCAGTACATCCAAATGTACGAAAAGTGCTGATTATTGGTGGTGGTGATGGTGGCGTAGTAAGAGAGTTGTCTCATTATCCTGAAATAGAAAGTATTGATTTGGTAGAGCTGGACCCATTGCTGGTAGAGGTATGTAAAAAGTATTTGCCAAATACTTCCTGCCGTATGGATGAGAAACGATTGCATCTTTATTGCACAGATGCACTGCGTTTTGTGCGGTCTAAGGAAAATGAATACGATTTGATTATTGTAGATTCCACAGACCCTTTTGGACCGGGAGAAATTCTTTTCACCAAAGAGTTTTACGGAAATTGCTACAAGGCACTGAAGGAAGATGGAATTATGATTCATCACAATGAAAGTCCGTTTTATATGGAAGAGGCGGCGTGGTGTCAACGAATTCATAAACGGGTATGTGATATTTTTGAAGAAAGTGCGGTATATCAGGCACATTTGCCAACCTATCCTTCCGGACATTGGCTGTTTGGATTTGCCTCTAAGAGGTATCACCCGTTAAATGATTTGGCACCGGAAAAATGGAATATGCGGGGAATTCATACCAGATATTATACAACAAGGCTTCATCAGGGAGCATTTGCGTTGCCTGCCTATGTAGAAGAAATGTTAAGAGAAGTGGAGGAATATTAAGGATGTTACAGAAAAATATCGAAACCTTTATCGGTTGTGATGGGGAATATGAAGAATCAAAGATTGTATTGTTTGGAGCACCCTTTGACTCTACCACTTCATACCGTCCGGGAACGAGATTTGCAAGCCGCACCATAAGACAGGAATCCTATGGTTTAGAAACATACAGCCCTTATCAGGACGAAGACTTAGAGGATTATTCCGTATTTGATAGTGGTGATATTGAGCTTTGCATCGGAGATGCCAAGATAGCCTTAGAGCAGATTGAAGAGCGTACCAACACAATTTTAAAAGACAAAAAATTGCCTTTTATGATTGGTGGAGAACATCTGGTGACGTTAGGAGCAGTACGGGCAGTAGCAAAACAATATCCGGATTTGCATATCATACACTTTGATGCGCATACGGATTTGCGACAGGAATACTTGGGAGCAGAACTATCCCATGCCTGTGTATTGCGTAGATGTCATGATATTTTAGGTGATGGAAGAATCTTTCAGTTTGGCATTCGTTCCGGAGAGCGGGCAGAGTTTCGTTGGAGTGAAGAAGGACATGTAACCACTCATAAATATAATTTTGATGGATTAGAAGAGGTTTTGAAAAAACTAGAAGGAAAGCCTGTGTATTTTACCATTGATTTAGATGTGTTAGACCCGTCTGTTTTTCCGGGAACAGGAACTCCGGAAGCAGGTGGAGTAGGGTTTATGGAGTTGTTAGATGCAATTTATGAATCCTGCTATGCACTTCAGATTGTAGGATGTGATGTAAATGAACTGTGTCCACCATGTGATCCAACGGGAGCATCCACAGCAGTGGCATGTAAGGTAGTGCGAGAGTTCTTGTTAGCATTATTGAAAAAAGAAAAATAAAGTTAAATTAAAATATAATTTTTGTAAAAACAACAGAAAATGGAGGAAGAAAATGAACAAGTTAATGATTATCGGTTGCGGAGGAGTAGCCAGTGTTGCAATTCATAAATGTTGCCAGAATAGTGAGTTTTTTGATGAAATCTGTATTGCCAGCCGTACCAAGTCAAAATGTGATGCTTTAAAAGAGAAGTTAGAAGGAACAACTTCTGTAAAAATTACAACCGCTCAGGTAGATGCAGATAATGTACCGGAATTAGTAGCTTTATTGAAGAAGGAACAGCCACAGGCAGTATTGAACTTGGCATTGCCTTATCAGGATTTACATATCATGGATGCATGCTTAGAAGCAAAGGTACATTATATTGATACTGCAAACTATGAACCGGAAGATACAGCAAAGTTTGAATATAAGTGGCAGTGGGATTATCGGGAACGCTTTGAGAAGGCTGGTATTACAGCTTTATTGGGAAGTGGATTTGACCCGGGAGTAACCAGTGTATTTTCTGCGTATGCATTGAAGCATTATTTTGATGAAATTAACTATATTGATATTTTGGATTGTAACGCAGGAGATCATGGATATCCATTTGCTACTAATTTCAATCCGGAAATCAATATTCGTGAAGTATCTGCGAAAGGTTCTTATTGGGAAGATGGACATTGGGTAGAAACAGAACCAATGGAAATTAAGCGTGTATACAATTTCCCTGAAATCGGCGAAAAGGACATGTATCTGTTACATCACGAAGAAATCGAATCTCTGGCACTTAATATTCCGGGAATCAAGAGAATCCGTTTCTTTATGACTTTTGGACAGAGCTATCTTACACATTTGAAGTGTTTAGAAGATGTAGGAATGACAAGCATTGAGCCGATTATGTATGAAGGAAAAGAAATCATTCCGTTACAGTTTTTAAAAGCAGTTTTACCAGACCCATCTTCTTTAGGTCCAAGAACCAAAGGAAAGACCAATATCGGATGTATTTTTATCGGAAAGAAAGACGGTGTAGAAAAGAAACTTTATATCTATAATACTTGTGATCATCAGGAATGTTATAAAGAAGTTGGTTCACAGGCAGTTGCATATACCACCGGAGTTCCGGCTATGATTGGTGCAATGATGGTAATGAGTGGAAAATGGCAAAAACCAGGTGTATATAATATAGAAGAGTTTGATCCGGATCCATTTATGGATGCATTGAATCAGTGGGGACTTCCATGGAAGATTTCTGAAAATCCAGACTTAGTAGAGTAGACGGAGATAGAAATGAAATTCGAAGAATTAAAAACGCCTTGTTATGTGATAGAAGAAGAAAAATTAAAAAAGAACTTAGAAATTTTACGCTATGTTATGGAAGAAACAGGTTGCCACATTTTATTGGCACAAAAAGCCTTTTCCATGTATTACAGCTACCCTTTGCTTGGTACCGTTTTAAGCGGTACCACAGCAAGTGGACTATATGAGGCAAAACTGGGAGCAGAAGAAATGGGAAAGGAAAACCATGTTTTTTCAGCGGCATACCGTGAGGATGAGTTTGAAGAAATTGCAGAGCTTTGTGACCATATTGTATTTAATTCCATCGGACAGCTGAAACAGTTTGAAGGAATTGCAAAGGAAAAGGGGAAAAGCATTGGAATTCGTATTAATCCGGAGTGTTCTACCCAGGAGGGACATGCAATATATGACCCCTGTGCGCCGGGTTCTCGTTTGGGAATTACACTTAGTCAGTTAAAAACAGCAGAAGAAACCTATGGAGCAAATCTGTTAGAGCAGGTAGAAGGCTTGCATTTTCATACCTTGTGCGAACAGAATGCAGATGATTTGAAAAAGACATTAGATGCAGTAGAAGAGAAGTTTGGTTCTTACTTAAAAAATATGAAATGGCTCAATATGGGAGGCGGACATCATATTACCAGAAAAGATTATGATGTGAAGTTATTGATTAACTGTATTCGTCATATGCAGGAAACTTATGGCGTAGAGGTATATTTAGAACCGGGTGAAGCAGTTGCACTAAATGCGGGTTTATTGGTAACTACTGTATTAGACATAACGGAAAATGGTGGAATTAAAAATGCCATTTTAGATACTTCCGCAGCTTGTCATATGCCGGATGTATTAGAAATGCCATATCGCCCGCCTCTGCGTGACAGTGGGGAACCGGGAGAAAGAGCATACACCTATCGTTTGGGTGGACCAACCTGTCTTGCGGGAGATGTTATAGGAGACTATTCATTAAATCAAGAATTGACGATAGGAGATAGGTTGATATTTGAAGATATGGCAATATATTCAATGGTAAAGAATAATACCTTTAATGGTATGAAACTGCCTGATATTGTTTGGAAAAGTGAAGAAGCGTGTCAGGTAATTAAGTCCTTTGGATATGAAGATTTTAAAATGAGATTGTAAGAAACATTGTAAAAAATAATTAAAAAATATCCCGTGGGGAGGCTTGTGTGGGCATTTCTTCCTATGCTACACTTACAAAAAATAACCACGGAGGATATTATGAAAAGAAAACAAGCAGGACTATGGGCTTGTATTTTTGTTTTATGTATCACATTGATAGGATGTGGAGAACGAAAGCAGAGTTCGGATACCAAAACAGATGTTACAGCCTTTGTAGGAACCAATATTTTTGAGGGAAGTTTGGACCCGGTTAAGGGGGCTATGAGTTATGGATATTCGTTTACGAATAACGCATTATTAAAAGTAGATTTTAATTCTGAATATATAGGAGATTTGGCAACTGATTGGGAGATAAGCGAGGATTCTCTGACCTATACATTTCACCTGAGAAAAGGTGTGAAGTTTAGTGATGGGAGTGGCTTTACTGCCGATGACGTGGTGTTTACTTATGAGACAGTTCATAATAATCAGGCAAACAATGAAAATGTTGACCTGACAAGACTTGCCTCTGTAACTGCACTTGACGATTATACGGTAGAATTTCGCCTTAGTGAGCCATATTCTCCTTTTTTTGATACCGTAGCAATGCTTCAGATTGTTCCAAGTGATGCTTATGACAGTGAATTATTTGATACCATGCCAATCGGAACCGGAGCATGGAAAGTTGTACAGTATGATGCAAATCAGCAGATTATACTGGAGGCAAATGAGAATTACTATGCAGGTGCGCCTGAAATAAAAAAGATTACACTGGTGTATATGGATAATGATGCAGCATTTGCGGCGGCACAGTCCGGACAACTTGATATTGTTATGGTAGGTGCAAATTACGCAAATGAAACGGTAAATGGTATGACCTTACAGAAGTTTGAAACGATGGATGTAAGAAATATCAGTTTACCGGTATTAGAAGAACAAACGCGAAAAAACAGTGAGGGAAAAGAAGTTACAGTAGGAAATAATGTGACGGCAGATAAGGCGGTACGAGAAGCTCTTTCTATTGGAATTAATCGACAGACGATTATTGATCATGCATTGAACGGAATTGGTGTTCCGGCAGTGCATTTTACAAACAATCTTGTATGGGCAAGTACAGACACTTATGAAGATGGTAAAGTAGAAGAAGCAAAGAAACTGTTGGAAGATGCCGGATGGGTTGATTCTGACGGAGATGGAATACGCGAAAAAAACGGACAGAAATGTACGTTTAACGTATATGCGGCAAGCGGTGATGAAGAAAGATATAATTTAGCAGTTGCATTGGCAGAAAATGCACTGGAATTAGGAATAAAAATAGAAGTAAAAACGGCAACATGGGATGAAATTCTTACCCTTCAAAATACTGCCGGTGTTGTGTGGGGATGGGGACAATACAGTCCTACAGTTTTGTATTCCTTGTTTGAATCAGAACTGTTTCTGACAGGTGGCTATGATAATGTGGTGGGTTATAACAATCCACAGGTAGACGAACTGATACATCAGGCGTTATCAGCAAATAATCAGGAAGATGCAATTTCTTATTGGAAAGAGGTTCAAAGTACAGCCAATCAGGATGAACCATATTTATATCTGGTAAATATACAACATTGTTATTTTGTAAACGATAATTTGGATATTTCTGCGGAAACACAGATACCGCATCCTCATGGACATGGTAGTCCGATTATCTGTAATATGCAGGATTGGACGTGGAAATGAGTATGAAGAAAGGTAAGAAAATTTTAAGTGAATGTATCCGAATGGCATTGTTACTTGTGGCAGTAAGTATTGTTGCATTTATTTTAATTACCAAAGCACCCATTGACCCATTGGTATCTTATATTGGAACAAATTCCACATTGTCTACAGAGGCAAAGCAGGAAATAGCGCAATATTGGGGATTAAATGATCCCTTACCACAACGATTCCTTACTTGGGCAGGACATGTATTAAAAGGAGATTTCGGAACTTCCATTACCTATAAAAAACCGGTAATTGAAGTAATAAAAAGTCGTTTTCTTTATTCCGGTATACTGATGTTGCTGGCATGGGTTTTGTCAGGAGTATTGGGTTTTGTTTTAGGAGTTATCTGTGGGTTACGCCAAGGTGGCATTTTTGACCGAATCATCAAGCTGATTTGTTTTATATTAAAATCGGCACCTACTTTCTGGATAGGAATTTTGGTGCTGACTGTTTTTTCTGTGCAGTTAGGGTGGTTTCCCATTGGAATGGCAGCACCGGCAGGAAAACTTGCAGCAGATGTAACAATTGGAGATCGTATCTATCATTTGATTTTACCTGTTTTGACATTAACAGTTGTAAATATCAGTGAAGTGGTATTGTATACAAGACAAAAAATGATAGAAATAATAAATCAGGATTTTATTTTATATGCAAAAGCACGAGGAGAAAGCCTGTGGCAGATTGTGAGACGACATGTTCTTCGCAATATTGCACTTCCGGCTATTACCGTTCAGTTTGCTTCTTTTAGCGAATTGTTTGGTGGAATGGCACTGGCAGAAAATGTATTTGCTTATCCGGGAATCGGTACAGCAACCACGGCAGCGGCAATGAATGCAGATGTACCACTTTTATTAGGAATTGCACTGTTTAGTGCGATATTTGTTTTTACAGGAAATCTGATTGCCAATATCTTGTATGGAATATTTGATCCGCGTACAAGAGAGGAGGCAGGAGATGCTTAGAAGAAGTAACAGAAAAAAATGGAATGGAAGAAGTCGGGTATTTATTTTACTAATTGTGGCGACTGTGTATTTGGTAGGAATATTTGTGTGGGGAATTACTATGAATCCTGTTAAATATGGTGTAAACTATTCAGAAAAATTAGTAAGTCCGTGTATAAAACATCTTTTCGGAACGGATTTTATGGGAAGAGATATGTTTTATCGGAGTATAAAGGGACTGTCTAACAGTATTCGAATAGGTTTGATTGCGTCCGTGATTAGTTCCATTGTGGCACTTATTCTTGGAATTGTAGCAGCTATCTGGGGAGGATGGATAGACAAAGTCATAAACTGGTGCGTAGATTTGTGTATGGGACTGCCCCATTTAGTATTATTGATTTTAATTTCCTTTATGATGGGAAAAGGGGTTCGTGGAATTACCGTTGCAGTTGCACTGACACATTGGCCGTCCTTAACGCGTATTGTGCGTGCAGAGGTAATGCAAGTGAGAAATTCCCAATATGTGCAGGCAGCCTATAAAATGGGAAAAACGAAAGTACAAGTAGCGGTAACTCATATATTGCCCTATGTATTACCGGCATATCTGATAGGATTGGTGTTGTTATTTCCCCATGCAATTATGCATGAATCAGCGGTAACATTTTTAGGATTTGGTTTACCGGCGGAAATGCCAGCAATTGGTGTGATTTTGGCAGAATCCATGAATTATATTGTAACAGGAAAATGGTGGCTTGCGTTTTTCCCGGGAATCTTATTACTAATGGCGGTATTACTTTTTGACGGAATAGGAGAAAGCCTGAAAAAGCTTTGGAATCCGGGAAGTGGGAACGAATAAAGGAGGAAATTATGGAAGAAGAAGTTCTGAGAAATGTATTAGAAATCAACGATTTAGTAGTTTCCTTTGAAATGTACCAAAAAGGATTTCGCAAGAAAAAGTTAGAAGTACTGCATTCCCTGTCTTTGGATGTAAAGGAAGGAGAAATTGTAGCAGTAGTAGGTTCCAGTGGTTCCGGAAAAAGTGTATTGGCACATGCCGTATTGGGATTACTCCCGAAAAATGCCACAATGACCGGTAATATAAAATATCAGGGAGAATTGCTTACCCCAAAAGAAAGAAAAAAATATCTGGGGAGAGAAATTGCATTTATTCCTCAGTCAGTAGACTATTTAGACCCACTGATGAAGGTTGGAAAACAGGTGGTTGGTGTGTATTCTTCCAAAGAAAGACAACGACAGCTATTTGAAAAATATCAATTAAAAAAAGAAGTAGAGGATATGTATCCATTTCAATTGTCTGGCGGTATGGCACGAAGAATTTTAATTTCTGCGGCAGTTACAGAAGAACCAAAGTTAATCATTGCCGATGAGCCTACTCCCGGATTAAATGTAGAACTGGCAATGGACACGCTAAGGCATTTTCGAAAACTTGCAGATAATGGTACTTCTATTTTAATGATTACCCACGATATTGACCTGGCATTTCAGGTAGCAGACCGAATCGCTGTTTTTTATGCAGGAACGATTGTTGAGATTTCCCCTACCGGTGATTTTCTTGCAGGAGGAAAAAATCTACGACATCCGTATAGTAAAGCTTTTATTACCGCATTACCGCAAAATGAATTTCAACCGTTAAAAGGAACACAGCCTTACGCAGGAGATTTGCCGGAAGGTTGTTTATTTGCACCACGTTGTCCAAAAGCAGACATTGCATGTAGTGGAAAAATAGCAATGCGTGATTTACGGGAGGGAAAGGTAAGGTGTATCCATGCAACTTAAAGCCGAAAATGTTAGTTTTCAATATGGAGAAAATATGCCGTGGATTCTAAAAGATATTAACTTTGCCGTGGAATCCGGGGAAAGAGTGGGAATCATAGGACCATCCGGATATGGGAAAAGTACTTTATCAAGAATTATGGCAGGGTATTATAAGCCAACCTCAGGAAAAATTACACTAGATGGAGAACCATTGCCACAAAAGGGATTTTGTCCGGTGCAGATGATTTTTCAGCATCCGGAGCTGTCAGTAAATCCACGTTGGAAAATGGAGAAAATCTTAAATGAATGTTGGAAAGTAGATGAAGATACTAAGCATGCCTTTGGAATAGAAAAGGATTGGATGGGGCGGTGGCCGAATGAGCTTTCCGGTGGAGAATTGCAGCGTTTTTGTATTGCAAGGGTATTAAGTCCGGAAACAAAGTTTTTAATTTGCGATGAAATAACAACTATGCTGGATGTGATTACCCAGGCGCAAATCTGGCAGGTATTATTGGAAGTATCGGATAAAAGCAATCTGGGAATGTTAGTAGTAACTCATAATATGGCACTGGCAGAAAAAGTCTGTACCCGTATGATCGATATTACCAAATGGAATAAGTAATGTATCTGGCATGACAAAAACTTTAAAACTGGCTATATCAAAAAGGTCAGAAAGGGTATATGATGATTCATAGATTTTTATACGAGGAGTGATGAAAGATGTCAGATACAACAGTAAAGGCAACAGCAAAAGGAAGCACAATGGAGCATGTAAAGTTTATTACCACAACCGCAATGGGAATTGCATTGGTATATGTATTTACCTGGTTGATTAATGTACAGATATTCCTGGGAGAAGGTGGATTAGTTCATCTTGGAAATGTTCCACTGTTTATTTTTGCAATTTTATTCGGAAAGAAAACCGGAGCAATTGCAGGTGGAATTGGAATGGGATTATTTGACCTGACTTCCGGTTGGACTGCATGGGCACCATTTACATTTATTGTAGTAGGAATTATGGGATTTGTAGTAGGTCTTATCAGCGAAAAGAAAAAGGGATTTGGCTGGTATCTGTTGGCTATGATTGCTGCATTACCAATTAAGATTGTAGGGTATTATATTGCAGAAGGTGTTATTACCGGAAACTGGGTAGCACCGGCAATGTCGATTCCTGGAAACCTGCTTCAGGTAGGAGCAGCCATTGTAATTACTGCTATCGTAATTGTACCTTTAAAAAAGGCAGCAAATAAAGTATTAGGATAATAGGTGATAAAATGTATAAGATTATGACACCGGGACCTACACAGGTAAAAGAAAATGTGCGATTGGCACGGGCAAAAGAGTGTACGAACCCGGATTTAGATGAAGAATTTGTAGAATTTTACAAGGAAACATGTGAGTTAATCAGTAGTCTTTTGCATACCAAAAATGAAACTCTGATTCTGGATGGCGAAGGAATTTTAGGATTGGAAGCAGCATGTGCTTCATTAACAGAACCGGGTGACAAGGTACTGGTTTTGGATAATGGAATTTACGGAAAAGGATTTGCGGATTTTGTTTCCATGTATGGTGGAAAGCCGGAATTATATACTGTAGATGATAAGAACCCAATCAATCCATCAGCTCTGGAAGAATACTTAAAGTTAAATCATGATTATAAATATGCCACACTGGTTCACTGTGATACACCAAGTGGTATGCTCAATGATATCGGAAGTCTTTGCCCAATTTTGAAAAAATATGGTATAATGACAGTTGTAGATTCCGTATCCGGTATGTTTGGAGAAGAAGTACGCGTGGATGATTATCAAATTGACATATTGTGCGGAGGTTCCCAGAAGGCAGTTTCAGCACCTCCGGGACTTACTTTTGTAGTGGTAAGTGAGGCAGCTAAAAAGGCAATGGCAGCTCGAAAGACACCGATTGCATCTTTTTATGCCAACTTAAAAGTATTTGAAGGCTATTATGAAGCAAAATGGTTCCCATACACAATGCCGATTAGTGACATCTATGGACTGCGTGCAGCTTTTGATAATATTGCCGCCGATAAGGACATGTTAAAACGCCATACTATAATCGGAAATGCATGTCGTAAGGCAGTTACAGAAGCAGGATTAAAGTTGCATTTAGAGTCAGGATTTTCCAATACTGTGACAGTATTTGATGTACCAGAAGAAACAACTGCAAAGGATATTCTCGATACCATGAGAAAAACATATCATATTATGTTGGCAGGTTCTTTTGATACATTGGCAGGTCAGGTAATTCGTATCGGTCATATGGGAAGCAATGCCAATAAAGAAGATATGATAGCAACACTGGATGCATTGGATAAGACAATGCAGCAGTTAGGTGTTTCATTAAAAGGAAGCATGAGGGAAATTTTTGAAAGAGAATATGAAAGAAGCATATAAAAACCTGTATCAAAATATTTGTGATACGATAAAAGAATGGGAAATTAAAATCGGATATCGTAAGGAAGAGATTCAGCTTTATTATCCAGAGGAATCTTTAATGGAATTGTTAGAAACAGATAAGGATTCTTTGAAGGGTATTTTAGAAGAATTTTGTGTTGCCTCAAAGGAGCAAATGGGTGACATGATGATTTACGAGACAGAAGAAAAGGGACGCTACTGTGTACGGATTCCGGCACAGGGCGTTTCTTATGTTCATGAGAATCTTCCGGAAAGTGCATTTTTAAAAGCATTTTTACAGGTGGTTACAGCACCGGGAAAGAAACTTGAGGATGTATGTCAGGTCTTTTATGATTTTTCCGGTGAAGTTACCATTGAAAAAGTAGAAGAACGCGAATGGGGCATATGGTTTACAAAAGGTGATATTGATTCTTATGTATATTATGTGGAAGAGGATGAGTTTGGATTAGAATATCATCGCTTTACCAAAGAGGCATATCAAAAGCTGAATAATTGAAAAATAAAAGATAATTAAGTTTTATAAAAACAGCGTACACTTCAGAGGTTGTGTACGCTGTTTTGTATCATAAACAAGAGACAATATTAGGATTGAAATCTTTTATTATAAATGTAACGTGCCAAATATACAAATGGCGTATCTGCCAAACTGGTTACTACAAAAATAATATAACTGGAAACCATGATTGAGATAAGTGTTTGGAAAGAATAAACACCGAAAAATGCCCCAAGGGTAAATAATACAGTGTTCAAAAGTTGGGATAACATAGTGGAGCCGTTATTGCGAAGCCATAAATATTTCCGGCTGTCTCCAAACTTTTTGGTGGTGAATTCCCACCATTTATGGTAAATCCATACATCAAATAATTGAACTACAACATAAACAACAATACCTACCAGCATAAGACGTGGTGTATTTGAGAAGATAGTACGAATACTTGGCATTGCCCAGTCATTTTTGTTAGGTGTATAAAGGAGCCAGGAACAACTAATGGGAATAAAAAATACAGAGGTGACAATTCCAAGATATACAGCCTTTTGTGCTGCTTTTTTTCCATAAAGTTCGCTTAAAATATCCGTTACCAAAAAAGTAGAGGCAAATAAGATATTTCCAAGAGTCATTTCCATACCAAAGGCATCCACTACAATCAAAGCTTCAATGTTAGCAGCAATAGTAGCAATAGTAGTCCAGAGAAATAATCCTTGTTCGTGAAAAATATAAAATGCTGCAATTACAGCTGAAAATGTAAAAATTAATGATAAAATTAATAAAAGTTCATTAGGCATTTGCAGTTCCTCCTACTCCAAAGTCAGTGTTTTCCATTAAAATGTCTACCCGCGGGTTATTAATATAGTCCGGATAGAGATATTTTTGAAACAAAGCAATTACCTGTGGGTCAGGCTTGATAGGCATACGGTTTTCGACCATAATATTCACACATACACGTTCAAAAAACTGCAATCCGGTTTCAATATCTTGCCGCATGCTTTCAACGGTTTGACCGGGAATGCCCTGTAAAAGACAGACTTCATCAAAGTATTGTGCAATTTCTGCGGGAGAGTCTGTGTCGATTCCTTTGGAAAGATAGCTTTCTCGGAACAAAGAATCAAAAGTTTCTACCCCAATCTTTAGTTTTAAAGTAATGCCTTTATCAGCAAAACGCTTACGAAAGGCAGGAATTTCCTTTCGATGCATCCAGTGACATTCAAAGTGAATTTCCGAAATATCTTTTTTTAAGCAAACTTCTTCAATAAGAGAAATGGTGTCCTCATCTAAATCAACAAAACTTCCGGAATTAATAACCTCCAACTTGTGATAAAGACCCGTTACTTGTAAAAGCTGCGTACGGTTTAGAAGAAAATTTGCTTCTTTATCCGGGGACTTATCCAGATGATAGTCGCAGAAACGGCAGCGTTTCCAAACACAACCGCTGCCGCGAAGCATAACAATTTCTCTTGGATTTTTTTCTGTTATCATAGAATATCGAATTGGTTCCAAATTTTCAGACATGATGTTCCTTTCTTTTCTTACGATTCGTATAAGTTTAAAATCTGTTTTAACATTAAAGCACCTACAGCATTAGAAAACTGGGAAATATCCTGAATATGTACCCAGTCGGTTCCGTAAATTTTTTTAGCAGCGGCAATATCTTTGTGTTCGCCGGTAAGAATTCCAATGACACGAATTCCCTGTTGCTTTAATTTTTTAACTTCTTCAGCAGTATCTGTTACCGCAGCAGTACCGGAATAATCTTCGCTTAACAGACGATTTTGTGCTTTGTCAGCAGGAAGTTTTTTATCATCATTGGGACTTGCATCCGTAAGAACGATTAAGATGCGGTGGGCACAAGGGGAGTGCTCCATCAAAGCACCTGCACCACGAAAGGCAAGTCCGTCACGATTCCAGCCGGCAGCATGGTATTGAAAGATACGGTTGGTTTTCTGTTTCTCCTGATAGTCGCAGAGAAGATTTAAAATGGTATATCCGTTAAGGCTTAAAAAAGAATAAACCTGTACCGGAATATTACATAATTGCAGGCTTTTGGCAATTACATAGCCCTGAGCCGCAATGGTTTCCTGTTGCCTTAAGCGAGAAGCAGAGGCATCTAGCATGAGATCCACAGAAAATTCAGGTTTTACCGTTTCAATGTGATTTAAAAATACAGCATCGTCATCAAGAAAAACAGAACGCCATACCCAGGCAGCATTTAACTGTCCTCGTTTACATTTAAACTGGGCAGCTTGTGCGTGAACAAGAGTGGCATTACGAATCTGCTGGCTTAGTTTGTTAATCGCAGTTTCATATTGAGAACGATGTGCGGAAAAATAAGTTTCATTCCGTTGCTTTTGCGCAGATGCTTCTTCAATAGCTCTGGCAATTTGCGGTTCTTTTGACAGAGTAGCGTTTTTTTCTCCGGCAGTAAAATAAATATGACAATAGAAATGATTATCTGTACAAAGTAAATGTTCTAACTGTGCACTTTCAGAAGGAGAATAGAGAGGTTTTCCAAAACAATCCTCAATATAGGAACGAATCCGTTCCTCCTCCCCGGGAAGAGAAAATTCTCTTTCGTGAACAGGCTTATACATTCGAATATTTTCTTCTTTTATATCTCTTCCAAGTGTAAAAACCTCATTGCGTTCTAAGCGAGAGGGAAGGAACTTGGTAAACACGGAGTTTAACCGTAAGGTGAAAGAAGGAAGTTCCTTTTTCAGGCGAAAATGAAAATATCTTCCGTAAATATCTAAAATGCGTTCACGAATAGCGTTGGTATCCATAGAGCCGTCGAAAGAAAGTTCTGCAAATAATTTCTTTTTTCTGGGACTGAGCAGAACAGCTTTTCCAAGAACTTTTTTCCAACGGGCAGATTGCATTGTATACACCAGACTACTTTGCATCAGCCATTGAGCTCTTGTTTTTATCTGTTCCTGCTCAAAAAACAGTTTCGCACAGGAGATGCGTAGTTCCGATAAAACAGGTCGGTAAGGCAGTTCCTTTTCATAGACACAGTTTTCCAGTGCAACCCACAAAAGTCCATCATAGACATCTCGCAGCGTTGCATCGGAAAAAGAGTCAAATAACTGGGTGATGATAGTTGCATCTAACCATTTGTAGACATAGCCAATCACTGAGTTCATATAGAAGTCCGGTTGACCGTCTGGCAAAAATGCTAAAAACATTGGTTCAAAATCATATCTTCCGGCAGCAGTCCATACCATATTTAAAGCCCTGCGCTGGAGAGGGGTATAATTCCGTGTATTTACCATATAATCACGCTCCAAAAAGAGTGGCTGTCGTTAATTTTCCGGAAATTCTTCCGGCAATAATATCTCGGATAACTTCCTGTTCGCAAGAATCAAAGGTTTTATTGGTGATTCCCATATCCAGGGCAGTACGAGGCGCAAGTCCGGCTTCCATGAGCTTTAATGCATCTAAAAGACCACGAAGGTCTAATGCTTTCATGGTAAGTTCTCCGTTTTCACATTTTTTATTAATATCAATAAACAGTGCCACAAATTGTTCCCGATATTTTTTCTGAAGTTTTGGAAAAGAACGAACAAGCAGATTGTTCAGGTTTTCTTCCGAAATTTCAGGAGTTTGTATAATTACGAAACGCGAAGCTAATGCCTCGTTTAATTCTCTGGTTCCGGCATACCCATAATTCATGGTAGCAATAAATCTGGTAGCCTCATGTAAAGAAATTTGTTGGTACCCGGGAACATCAATCATGCGACGAAAGTCCAAGACAGAGTGAAGCACCGCAAGAGCTTCATTTCGTGCCATGTTAATTTCATCTAAAATACAAAAACCCCCATCCGTTGCACACTGATAGACCGGACCGGGACGGAAAGTAACCTGTCCGTTTTGAAAAGTATCCGTACCAATCATATAAGTAGCATCCATATTGATATGAAAAGAAATATTATAACGAGGACGACCAAAGGCGGTTGCAAGGTTTTCAGCCAGTACATTTTTACCGGTGGCCTTGGAGCCTGCAAGTAATAAATTTTCACCACATAGGAGGGCAGTCAAAGCCTGCTCCCAAATATCTTTTCCGTAATACAAATAACTGGGTGTAGCAAGACGTTGCCTATCATTTACCGGGTATCTGTTACGAAAATGTTCTAACTCCCGAATTAATGTTTCACTTACCTTTTGTTCTCTTAAAAAGTCCAGCAAAATATTCACCCCATTTCTGCCCTTATTATAGCATTCAAAGGGAAAAAGTCAATAAATACAAGGCGGGTGTCTTGCATGGAAAAACAGCATATGCTATGATTTTGTTATTATGAAAAATGGATTAGAAGAACATTATGTAATAAAGGACAATAAAAAGTTGCGAATGGGATATACCACCGGAAGTTGCGCCGCAGCCGCAGCAAAGGCAGCCGCTTATATGTTGTTGAAAAAGGAAGAAGTACCTTATGTGAGTTTGCTGACCCCAAAGGGAATCCAGTTACATTTAGAAGTGTTGGATATACAAAGGGGAGAAAACTATGTGTCTTGTGCCATAGAAAAGGATGCAGGGGATGATCCGGATGTAACGAATAAGCTTTGGATATATGCAAAGGTATCGCTAATAGAACAAGCAGAAATCCATATCTTGGGAGGAAAAGGTGTTGGAATTGTGACAAAACCGGGACTAGAACAACCGGTAGGGAATCCGGCAATCAATAAAGTACCAAGACAGATGATAACAGAAGAATTACAACAGGTATGTAAGAACTGCGGATACACCGGGGGACTTGAGGTGGAGATTTCTGTACCCGAGGGGGAAAAGACCGCAGAAAAGACCTTTAATCCAAGACTGGGAATCATAGGAGGAATCTCTATTTTAGGAACTACCGGAATTGTAGAGCCTATGAGTGAAGCAGCATTGGTTGCGAGTATTCGGGTAGAGTTGAAACAACAAGTAGAAACAGGACATAAGAGTCTTGTTATAACACCGGGAAATTACGGAAGAGAATTTTTAAAGGACAACTTTCCCTTTGATTTGGAACGGGCAGTAAAGTGCAGTAACTTCGTGGGAGATACCATTGATATGGCGGTAGAACTTGGAGTGGAAAATATTTTATTTGTAGCCCATATCGGAAAGTTTATCAAAGTCGCAGGGGGGATTATGAATACTCATTCCAGAAATGCAGATGCAAGAATGGAGATTTTGTGTGCCAATGCAGCCATAGCAGGGGCAGATACCGGTGTGTTACAAAATATTATGGGGGCTGTTACCACGGAAGAAGGACTGCGACTTTTAAAAGAAGCAGGAATACTGGAAGAAACTATGAAATTGGTAATAAAAAAGATACAGTTTTATCTGGATAAGCGAAGTTATGGAAAATGTAAAATTGCAGTCGTGTTATTTTCAAATGAGCAAGGCGAGCTGGGAAGAACGGAAAATTATCCGGAAGTGGCAGAGCAGATATTACATTAATGATTTCTGCTAATAAAAAATGCATAAAAGAGACAGAACTACAAGAAGCAGAATACAAGGAGAAAAACATGGCAGGAAAATTATATGGAATCGGAGTGGGCCCGGGAGACCCGGAGCTTTTGACATTAAAAGCAGTACGGTTAATCAAAGAATGTGATATCATCGCAGTTCCGGGAAAAAAGAAAGAAGAGACAGTTGCTTATCAAATTGTAAGACAAGCCTTACCGGAGATAGAAAGGAAAGAATGTTTAGAAATAGATATGCCCATGACAAAAGAGAAAGAAAAGCTGGAAATCAGCCATAATACAGCTTGTGAAAAGGTGGCAGAAGTGTTAGATACCGGAAAAAATATTGCCTTTTTAACATTGGGAGACCCTTGTGTATATTCTACTTATATTTATATACATCAAAGAATTGTAAAGGCAGGCTATGACACAGAAATTGTCAGCGGTATTCCGTCTTTTTGCGCAGTATCAGCCAGATTAAATGAAGGATTGGTAGAGCGTAACGAGATGTTACATGTAATCCCCTCTTCTTATGGCATTGAGCAGGGAATGGAACTTTCCGGAACCCGTGTTTTAATGAAAGCGGGAAAAAAGATGAAACAGGTAAAAGAACAGTTGAAACAAAAAGAGGTTCGGGTATCTATGATTGAAAACTGCGGAATGGAACAGGAACGGGTTTATCATAATGTAGATGAGATACCGGAAGAAGCAGGGTACTATTCCTTAATTATTGTAAAGGAGCAGGAAAAATGATATATTTTGTGGGAGCAGGAAGTGGTGCACCGGATTTGATTACGGTAAGAGGACAAAAACTATTACAAAAGGCAGATGTGGTGATTTATGCAGGCTCTTTGGTAAATCCGGCATTACTAGAAGAAACCAAGGAAGATTGTGAAATTTATAACAGTGCAAAAATGACCTTAGAAGAAGTTATTCAGGTGATGAAGCAGACAGAAGAACAGGAAAAGGTAACGGTGCGACTTCATACAGGAGATTCTAGTATATATGGGGCAATCCGAGAACAAATGGATAGGTTGGAAGAAGCGGGAATCCCTTATGAAAGCTGTCCGGGTGTAAGCTCTTTTTGTGGTGCAGCAGCAGCACTGAACTTAGAATATACTTTGCCGGATGTGTCTCAAAGTGTAATCATTACCCGTATGGCAGGAAGAACTCCGGTACCGGAACGAGAAGAGATTGAAAGTTTTGCAGCCCACCATGCAACAATGGTGATTTTTCTAAGTACCGGGATGTTAGAAGAATTGCAGGTACGTCTAATGGAAGGCGGGTATGAAGCATCTACACCTGCTGCCATTGTATACAAGGCAACCTGGCCGGAAGAAGAAAAGTATATTTGTACCATAGATACACTGGCGCAGACAGCCAAGGAGCACAACATTACGAAAACAGCCCTTATTATCGTAGGAGACGTAGTGACACATAGTAACTATCGCAGAAGTGATTTATATCATCCTGCATTTGAAACGGAGTTTCGAAAACCATGCAAATAGAGATTATCAGTTTTACCGGTCAGGGAAGCAGCTTGGCGGAAAAAATAAAAGAGATTATGAAGGTGTATGGAAATGTGCAGGTCACAAGTGGAAAAGAGAAAAATATTTCCTTACAGACGTGGACAGAAAATGCATTTTCAAAAGCACAGGTGTTGATTTTTGTAGGAGCAGCAGGAATTGCAGTTCGTGCCATTGCGCCGTTTGTGCAAGACAAGTTCAAAGACCCGGCAGTTCTGGTGGTAGATGAAAAGGGAACCTATGTGATTCCTGTTTTATCCGGTCATGTGGGTGGAGCGAATGCTTACGCCCTTCAACTGGCAGAAAAATTGCAGGCACAGGCAGTTATTACTACCGCAACGGATATCAATCAGAAATTTGCGGTGGATGTATTTGCAAAGAAAAATCAGTTATTTATCAAAGACAGAGCCTGGGCAAAAGAAATTTCAGCAGCAATTCTAGGCGGTGAAAAAATCGGATTTTTTTGCGAAGGACAGGTGACAGGAACAATACCAGAAGAAGTTGTGGCAGAACAAGGAAAAGTCACAGAAAAGTACAGGATAAATGTAGGAATTCATAATACCTGTCAGTTAATTCCAAAGGCAGTAACAGTAGGCGTTGGATGTAGAAAAGGAAAGTCAGCAGAAGAAATAGAGACTTTTGTGTTAGAGCAGTTAGAAAAACAGCAGATAGCAATGGAGAGTATTTCCTGTGTGGCATCGGTAGATAAAAAAAAGAACGAGGCAGGAATTTTTGCATTTTGTGAAAAATATGGATTAGAGTTTCAGACATTTTCTCCCGAAGAATTAGAACGTGTTCCCGGGGAATATACCCAGTCAGAATTTGTGGAAAAAACCATTGGAGTAGGAAATGTCTGTGAGCGGGCAGCAATTTGTGCATGGAAACAAAACCGTGCACATATCTTACAGCCCAAGACAGCACAAAACGGAAAGACTCTTGCAATTGCAGAAAAAGAATGGAGTGTTAGATTTGAGTAAGTTATATGTAGTTGGGATTGGCCCGGGGGCATATGAAGATATGACCTTAAAGGCAGTTCACACATTAGAAAATTGTGATGTAATCGTAGGCTATACGGTATATGTGGATTTGGTGAAGGAACATTTTCCCAAAAAAGAGTTTCTAACCACACCTATGCGTAAAGAAGTAGAACGTTGCAGAATGGCATTTGAACAGGCGGCAACAGGAAAAAATACAGCGATGATTTGCAGTGGAGATGCAGGGGTATACGGCATGAGCGGGCTAATATTAGAGATAGGTGCAGAATATCCGGAAGTAACCGTTGAGATAATTCCGGGAGTAACCGCAGCTTTAAGTGGTGCAGCAGTATTAGGAGCACCACTTATGCATGACTTTGCAGTTATCAGCCTAAGCGACCTGATGACTCCATGGGAAAAAATTGAAAGGCGGTTACAGGCGGCAGCAGAATCTGATATGGCAATCTGTCTTTATAATCCTTCCAGTAAGAAACGAGCAGATTATTTGAAAAAGGCATGTGATATTATGCTGGAAAGTAAAAATCCAAATACAGTGTGTGGCATTGTTTCTCAGATTGGAAGAGAAGGAGAGCAGAGGCAGATTTATACCTTAGCAGCACTTCGAGAAGTACAGGTGGATATGTTTACCACTGTTTTTATAGGAAATGAAACAACCAAGGTTGTGAATGGAAAAATGGTGACACCAAGAGGGTATCACATCAACAGATAGGAGCAAAACATGCAGGAAATATTAGTGTTTTCAGGGACAAGTGAAGGAAGAAAGTTAGCAGAGGTACTGGCTTCTTGCGGTATCTGTGTAACCGTGTGTGTGGCAACCGAATATGGGCAGGAAGTGATGGAAGATTCCAAAAAGATTACAGTTTTAGTAGGACGTTTGAATCAGCAGGAGATAGAAGCACTTCTTCAGAAAAAGCCGTGGCAGGTTGTGATAGATGCTACACATCCTTATGCCACAGAAGTAACAGAAAATATACGAAAAGCCTGCGAAAGTCAAGGCAAGGAAATTTTACGGTTGGTGCGCGGGGAAGGACAAAAAGCAGAGCATGTTCATTATGTAGACTCCACAGAAGAAGCGGCTGCTTATCTCAATCAGACAAAAGGAAATATTTTTCTTACTACAGGAAGTAAGGAAATTGCCGGTTACATGGAACGAATCGAAGATACTTCAAGAATCTATGCACGGATTCTTCCGGGAACAGCAGAACTGGCGAAATGTCATCAATTAGGATTGAAGGGAAAACAGATTATCTGTATGCAGGGCCCCTTTAGTGAAGAATTGAATCTTGCTATGATGCGGGAAATACAGGCAGCCTGGTTGGTAACAAAAGAAACAGCAGGAGCAGGCGGATATCCGGAAAAAATTCAGGCAGCAAGGCGGGCAGGAGCTAAAGCAGTTGTGATAAGAAGACCGAAGGAAACGGGATATTCCATGGAAGAAATCTTGGAAAAGCTTGGAATCCATAAGGAAGAAAAAAAGAAAGTATCGCTGATAGGAATTGGAATGGGAAATGCAGGTACATTGACGTTAGAAGGATACCGGTGCATAAAAGAGGCAGAATTGTTAATTGGTGCCAAACGTATGATAGCCTCTATTCCCGAGGCGCTAAGACAGGGAAAAGAACAATTTATCTCTTACCAGACAGAGGAGATTTTTCAGTGTATTACAGAACATGCAAAGTGTTCTAAAATAGCAATACTTTTTTCCGGAGATGTAGGATTTTACAGTGGAGCACAGAAACTATGGGAACGCTTGGAACAGTGGAAAATACAGAACAACACATCATGCCAAATGGAGTTACTATGCGGCATTTCATCCGTTGTGTATTTTGCTTCTTGCATCGGTATGAGCTGGGAAGATATGAAGTTAATGAGCCTTCATGGAAGAAATCAAAATGTTATAGGGGCTCTCAGCCAGCAGGAAAAGGTATTTACCCTAACCGGAGGTGCAGCAGGGATTCGGGAGCTTTGCAGAGAACTGATAATATATGGATTAGAAGATACCCAAATATATATCGGAAGACAATTAGGAGGCGAAGAGCAGACCATTGAAAAGGGAAGTCCTAAGGAGTTTCAAAATTATGAAAAAGAGGGGCTTTGTGTGCTGGTACTGGTAAATGAATCAGCAAAGAAAGCCGTAGTAACACATGGCATTCCGGACGAAGAATTTTTACGGGAAAAAGTACCCATGACAAAGGAAGAAGTACGAAGTATTTCTATCTCAAAGTTACAATTAAGCAAGGAGTCGGTCATTTATGACATCGGAGCAGGAACCGGAAGTATATCGGTGGAGTGCGCCAGAATGGCAGTAGACGGAATGGTGTATGCCATCGAGAAGAAACCGGAAGCAGGTGCACTGATTCAAAGAAACAGTGAGAAACTGGCAGCGAAAAACCTTCAGGTTATAGTAGGACAGGCACCGGAGATGTTAGAGAATTTACCAACTCCTACCCATGCATTTATCGGTGGCAGCAGTGGAAAACTAGAAGAAATCTTATTGTGCCTGTGGGAAAAGAATCCTGAGGTACGCATTGTAATCAATGCCATTTCCTTAGAAACCATAGCGGAAGTAACACACCTTATTAAAAAATACAACTTTTCACAGAAAGAGATTGTACAGGTAAATATTGCAAAGGCAAAAGAAATCGGAAGTTACCAGATGATGATGGGACAGAATCCGGTATATGTGGTAACATTGCAGCGTTAGAAACCGGTTTAGTATATGTAAACAATTAGAAGGAATAGAAGAAGAGGTTTTAGAAAAAGGAAACACAAATATAAAGGAAATTGCAAAGCTGTTATAATTTTCCCATTGTTTCTATATACTAATAATACAAATATAGAAACAGAGAGGAAATATATATGTGTGGAATTGCAGGATTTTATCATAAGGAAAAAGATTACAGGGAACGGTCAGAATACTACCGTTCCCTTTTGACTGCCATGCATGAGGCATTGTGGCACCGTGGACCGGATGACGAGGGAATATACTTATCCAAGCATTGCGGGCTGGCACATAGCAGATTGTCCATTATTGACATTGCAGGGGGACATCAGCCCATGATACGAAACAGGAATGGAAGAACTTGTGCCATTGTCTATAATGGAGAACTGTATAATACCAGAGAACTGCGTGAGATGTTGCAGAAAATGGGATGTCAGTTTACAACCACCAGTGATACAGAGGTAATTCTTACAGGAGTCATGGAGTTAGGCATAGAGTTTGTGAAAAAAATGAATGGAATCTTTGCCTTTGCCCTATGGGATACCAAGGAACAAAAACTCTATCTGTTTCGTGACCCTATGGGAGTAAAGCCATTGTTTTATACTTGGTGCGGAGAAGAGTTGATTTTTGCATCAGAACTTAAGGGGATTTTTGCACATCCTTTGCCAAAGCCGGAAGTAGACCGGGAGGGATGGAATGAGATATTCGGAATCGGTCCGGCAAGAAGTGGCGGCTGTGGCATTTTTAAAGGGGTACATGAAGTACTGCCGGGAGAATATCTCTTATGCACCAGAGAAGGATGTCGCAGCGGAAAATACTGGGAGCTTCAAAGTCATCCACATACAGACAGCTATGAGAAAACAGTGGAAACAGTGTCACAACTGGTATATGAAGCAGTGGCAAGACAGATGATATCCGATGTGCCAATCTGTACTTTTTTGTCAGGAGGCGTAGATAGCAGTCTGGTGTCATCTGTTTGTGCGTCAGAGTTGAAAAAACAGGGAAAACAGCTTACTACTTATTCCTTTGATTTTGTAGATAACGCAAAAAATTTTAAAAAGAATGATTTTCAACCTTCCCAAGACAGACCGTATGTAGAAAAAATGGTGGAATATCTTGGAAGTGAACATCATTTCTTAGAATGTAATAACGAACAGCAGATTGCTATGCTGACAGATTCTGTAAAGGCGCATGATTTACCGGCAATGGCAGATGTGGATTCTTCTATGCTCTATTTTTGTTCTAAGGTAGCAAAGAATCATAAAGTAACTCTAACAGGAGAATGTGCAGATGAGATATTTGGCGGATATCCATGGTTTCATAAAAAAGAAATGTTAGAGTCTGAAACCTTCCCATGGACCATGGACCTTACGCCACGAAAACAGTTGTTGTCAGAGGAGTTTTTAGATTTCTTAAATATGGATGAATATGTAAAGGCGGCATATCACAAATCTATAGCAGAAGTGCCGAAATGCCCGGAAGATACCGCGGAAGAAGCAAGACGAAGAGAGATTTCCTACCTGAATATGAAGTGGTTTATGCAGACACTTTTAAATCGTATGGACAGAACCGGTATGTACTGGGGACTGGAGGCGAGAGTTCCCTTTGCAGATGTAAAAATTGTACAATATGTGTGGAATGTACCTTGGGAAATGAAAGCAAAAGACGATGTAGTGAAAAATCTTTTAAGGCAGGCAGGAAGAGGAAAACTTCCGAACGAAGTGTTATTTCGCAGAAAGTCACCTTATCCCAAAACTTATGACCCGAAATACGAAACACTTTTGAAAAATATGTTTCAAGAAATGCTTTCTGATGCACAGGCACCGGTATTGCGATTCTTAGATAAACAAAAACTTCAGTCTTTTATGGAGCAATCCTCTGATTATGGAAAACCTTGGTATGGGCAGTTGATGGCAGGTCCGCAGATGCTGGCATATTTGTTTCAAGTCAATGAGTGGATGAAACAGTACCACATATAAAATATAAAAGAAAAAATGTATTGACAATCACATCCTATATGCTATAATACAATTAAACATATGAATAAGTGTTCATTTGTTAAAACATATAACATAAAAGAGAAAGGAAGTAGAGATTATGAAAAAAACTTACAAGATTGATGTGGATTGTGCAAACTGTGCAAATAAAATGGAGGAAGCAGCTAAGAATACAGCAGGTGTTAAGGATGCAACTGTAAACTTTATGGCGTTAAAGATGATTGTGGAATTTGAAGATGGTCAGGAACCAAAAACAGTTATGCAGGAAGTTCTTAAAAATTGTAAAAAAGTAGAGGATGATTGTGAAATCTTCCTGTAAGAACGGGAGGGATATTTATGAATAAGAAACAAAAGAAAGTTCTTATCCGAATTATTGTAGCAGCAGCCTTGATTGTTGTTTTATCATTAATGCCAATAGAGGGATATGTGAAATTTGGATTGTTTATGATTCCATATCTGGTAATTGGCTATGACATTTTGAAAAAGGCATTTAAGGGAATCCTGAATAAACAGGTATTTGATGAGAATTTCCTTATGGCAGTTGCAACCATAGGTGCAATTGCTTTAGGAGACTATAAAGAAGGCACTGCCGTAATGCTGTTTTATCAGATTGGAGAGCTGTTCCAAAGCTATGCAGTAGGCAAGAGCAGAAAAAATATCAGTGAACTTATGGATATTCGCCCGGACTATGCCAATATAGAAAAAGACGGAAAGTTAGAAAAAATAGACCCGGATGAGGTAGAAATCGGTACGGTAATTGTAGTACAGCCGGGAGAAAAAATACCAATTGATGGTATTGTAACAGAAGGAAACAGTACATTAAATACCAGTGCACTGACCGGAGAAAGTCTTCCAAGACAAACAGCAGTTGGAGACGAGGTAATCAGTGGATGCATTAACATGACAGGAGTACTTAAGATTCAGACCACCAAAGAATTCGGTGAGTCTACGGTTTCAAAGATTTTGGATTTAGTGGAAAATTCCAGTTCCAAAAAGTCTAAGTCTGAGAACTTTATCTCAAAGTTTGCAAAGTATTATACTCCGGCAGTCTGTTATGGAGCACTGGCATTGGCAATTTTACCACCATTGGTACGAATGCTTGCAATGGGAATTGCACCGGAATGGGGCGAATGGATTTATCGTGCGCTGACCTTCCTGGTTATCAGTTGTCCGTGTGCTTTGGTAATCAGTATTCCGTTAAGTTTTTTTGCAGGAATCGGAGGAGCAAGCAATCAAGGTGTTTTGGTAAAAGGCTCTAACTACTTAGAAACATTGGCACAAACCAAGTATGTAGTTTTTGACAAAACCGGTACCATGACACAAGGTGTGTTTGAAGTAAGTGGTATTCACCATAGTAAGATAGAAAATGAAAAACTGTTGGAGTATGCAGCGCTGGCAGAAAGTTCTTCCGGTCATCCGATAAGTAAAAGTCTTCAGAAAGCATTTGGAAAACCAATTGACAGAAACAGAGTTACCGATGTGGAAGAAATCAGCGGAAATGGTGTGATTGCGAAAGTAGATGGAATAGCAGTTGCGGCAGGTAATGCAAAACTGATGAAGCGACTTGGCATTGAGTATAAGGAGTGCCATCATGTAGGAACGGTAGTTCATATGGCAATAGATGGTGCTTATGCAGGACATATTTTGATTTCTGATATTTTAAAACCACATGCCAAAGAAGCAATACATGCATTGAAAAAGGCGGGCATTTCCAAGACGGTTATGCTTACCGGAGACGCTAAGAATGTAGCAGAACAGGTTGCAAAAGAATTAGGAATTGAAGATGTATACAGTGAATTGCTTCCATCAGGTAAGGTAGAAAAGGTAGAAGAACTGTTAAAGAAAAAAGGCGAAAAAGAAAAACTCGCTTTTGTGGGTGACGGAATCAACGATGCACCGGTATTATCCAGAGCTGATATTGGAATTGCCATGGGAGCTCTTGGCTCAGATGCAGCGATTGAAGCCGCGGATGTAGTCCTGATGGATGATGATCCTTTAAAGATTGCAAAGGCAATTAAAATTGCAAGAAAGTGTATTCGTATTGTATATGAAAATATTTATTTTGCAATTGGAATTAAGATTATCTGTCTGATTTTAGGAGCACTTGGTATTGCAAATATGTGGACTGCTATTTTTGCAGACGTAGGTGTAATGGTAATTGCAGTTCTTAACGCAATTCGTGCATTGTTTGTAAAGAAGTTATAGAATGAGATAAAAATATAAAATAAAGGCGGTGAAAGAATGGCTGAGAAAGAAACAGAGTGCTGCGAATCTTATGAAGTGCATGAAAATCTTTTGAAAATTGTAAATGAGACAATGCCGGCAGAAACGGAACTGTATGATTTAGCAGAACTGTTTAAGGTATTTGGCGATTCTACCAGAATCCGTATTCTGTTTGTGCTGTTTGAAGCAGAAGTATGTGTATGTGATTTGGCGCAGGTTTTAAATATGACACAATCTGCTATTTCACATCAATTACGAATTTTGAAGCAGAATAAATTAGTAAAAAGTCGAAGAGAAGGAAAATCTATTTTTTATTCTCTGGCAGATGAACATGTGCGAACGATTATTGCGCAAGGTTGTGACCATATAGAAGAAGCATAAATGTACAAAAAGATGCCAAATTTGGCATCTTTTTGGCATTTTTTTGTATTTCTTTAGATACAAAGCCACTTTTGAGAAAAGGAATTCAATAATTGGCTTGATTTTTTCAGAGGAATTAGGTAACATTAACACGACATAAATAAAAATAATGTTATACAAACAAGAAAGGATGCCAAAATGAAAGAATTTAAACAATGGGATGGATTCGAAGGAAGATTATGGAAAGAAGGCGTAGATGTTCGTGACTTTATTCAGAACAACTATACCCCTTATGAAGGAGATGAGTCTTTCTTAGAGGGACCAACCGAAGCTACCGATAAGTTATGGGGCAAGGTTCAGGAACTTCAGAAAGAAGAACGTAAAAAAGGTGGAGTCCTTGATATGGAGACAGAGGTAGTATCCTCTATTACTGCATACGGACCAGGATATATTAGCGATGACTTGAAGAACTTAGAGCAGGTAGTTGGTTTACAGACAGATAAGCCATTAAAACGTGCATTTATGCCATACGGTGGAATTAAGATGGCAGAGCAGTCCTGTACTATGTACGGATATCAGCCAAGTGAAAAACTTCATGAGATTTTCACAAAATATCATAAGACACATAACCAGGCTGTATTTGATATCTACACACCAGAAATGAAGAAAATGCGTCATAACAAGATTCTTACCGGACTTCCAGATACATACGGAAGAGGAAGAATCGTAGGCGATTACAGAAGAGTTGCATTATACGGTATTGATTACTTAATCGAGCAGAAACAGAAAGATTTCGATGAAATCGCTCGCCCAGGTATGAGAAGTGAACAGTTCCGTTTGCGTGAAGAAGTTGCAGAGCAGATTAAATGCTTGAAAGACATGAAAGTAATGGCTCAGTCTTACGGATTTGATATTTCTGAACCAGCATCTAATGCAAAAGAAGCTTTCCAGTGGTTATATTTTGCATATCTTGCAGCTATTAAGACACAGAACGGTGCAGCAATGAGTGTTGGTCGTGTATCTACATTCCTTGATATCTATATCGAAAGAGACTTAAAGAGCGGTGCACTTACTGAGAAACAGGCTCAGGAATTAGTTGACCATATGACATTGAAATTCCGTATGGTTAAGTTCGCAAGAATTGAATCTTACAATCAGTTATTCTCTGGTGACCCAGTATGGGCAACATTAGACGTTGCAGGACTTGGAATGGATGGACGTTCTCAGGTAACAAAATCTGATTATCGTTTCTTACATACCTTAGAGAACATGGGACCTTCTCCAGAGCCTAACTTAACAGTATTATATTCTTCTCATTTACCAGAGAACTTCAAGAAATATGCAGCACACATTTCTGTTGCTACAAGTTCTATCCAGTATGAGAACGATGATGTTATGCGTCCGGTATGGGGCGATGATTACTCTGTATGCTGCTGTGTATCTGCAACAGAAACAGGTAAGGAAATCCAGTTCTTCGGAGCTCGTGCAAACCTTGCAAAATGCTTATTATACGCTATCAATGGTGGAAAAGACGAGAAGACAAAACAGCAGGTAGGACCAGCTTACCAGCCAATTACTTCCGAATATCTTGATTATGATGAAGTAATGGAAAAATATGATACAATGATGACTTGGTTAGCACAGACTTATGTAGAAACATTGAACATGATTCATTACATGCATGATAAATATTACTATGAAGCAAGCCAGATGGCATTAATCGATACAGATGTAAGACGTACATTTGCAACTGGTATCGCAGGATTCTCTCATGTAGTAGACTCCTTAAGTGCTATTAAATACGCTAAGGTTAAAGTTGTTCGTGATGAAGAAGGAATGGCTGTTGATTATGAAGTTGAGGGAGATTTCCCAAGATACGGAAATGATGATGAACGTGCAGATGAAATCGCTGTATGGTTATTAAAGACTTTCATGGATCGTTTAAGAAGCTGCCATACTTATCGTAATTCTGAACCTACAACATCTATCCTTACTATTACTTCTAACGTAGTTTATGGTAAAGCAACAGGTGCTCTTCCAGACGGAAGAAAAGCAGGAGAACCATTATCTCCAGGAGCTAACCCAGCTTATGGTGCAGAACAGAACGGATTACTTGCATCCTTGAACTCTGTTGCAAAATTACCATATGAAGAAGCTTTAGACGGAATTTCAAATACACAGACAATCAATCCAGGTGCTCTTGGACATGATGACGGTGAAAGAACTCAGAACTTAGTAAACGTATTAGATGGTTACTTCGATCAGGGTGCACATCACTTAAACGTAAACGTATTTGGAAAAGAGAAATTAATCGATGCTATGGAACATCCAGAAAAAGAGGAATATGCAAACTTTACAATTCGTGTATCCGGATATGCTGTTAAGTTCATCGACTTAACTCGTGAACAGCAGATGGATGTTATCTCCAGAACTTGCCACGAAACAATGTAAGTTGCAACGATAAAGAAAGGAATGCCAATGGAAAGCAAAGAAAGAAAAGGATATGTACATTCCTTAGAAAGCTTTGGTTCCGTGGATGGACCGGGAGTTCGGTATGTGATATTTTTAACTGGCTGTGCAATGCGCTGTCAGTTCTGTCACAACCCGGACACTTGGGACATGACAACAGGTACTCCATATACTGCAGGTGAATTATTAGATAAAGCCTGTCGATACCGCTCTTATTGGAAAAGTAAGGGCGGTATTACTGTAAGTGGAGGAGAACCGCTGCTTCAGATAGATTTTTTACTGGAGCTGTTTAAGGAAGCCAAAGAGAGGAATATTCACACAACACTTGACACCAGTGGAAATCCGTTCACTACAGAGGAGCCATTTTATTCTAAATGGTTGGAACTGATGAAGTATACGGATTTGATTTTATTAGATATCAAACATATTGATGAAGAACAGCATAAGATTCTTACCGGACAGACCAACCAAAACATATTAGAAATGGCAAGACAGCTGTCTGATATGGGAAAACCGGTTTGGATACGTCATGTTTTAGTTCCGGAAAGAAATGATAAAGATGAATATCTGCATCGTTTAGCAGATTTTATTCACACTTTAAAAAATGTAGAAAGGGTAGAGGTATTACCATATCATACCCTTGGTGTATTTAAGTGGGAACAGTTGGGAATTGATTACCCATTAAAGGGAATTGATCCGCCAACCGCAGAACGAGTACGCAATGCAGAAGAAATATTAAAATTAAAGTAATATTAAGAGAGACCATCAGACAAGATCCATGTAACAATGGAAGTGTTTGGTGGTCTTATGTTTTGGGTTGGATAGTGTAAGGTGGAAAAGAGTTGGTATTGTGATAGAAGGAATTACGCAGTATTCACCTGGATTTTATGCATTTATGGATATAGATAGTATGCGGGAACTTTTCAATGCAAGTGATGATTATTATAATGTGGTATTTGCAGATAAGAAGTTGGATGTTCCGGCAGGAAGACTTTATACTACTACTACTACAAAAGCAAACATAGAGAAAAGCTCTGATATATTTAAGTCCATGATGATGCCAATGTTTTCCATGCTAATTGGAATGGGAACACTAATTTTCTGCGTAGTAATGTATCTTATGATGAAGGTTATGATAGAACGATCTACGTTTGGAATTTCACTGATAAAAATATTTGGATATCGCATGAAGGAGGTAAGAAAACTCTATCTGAATGGGAACTTTTATATGATAGCAGTAGGAGCAGCAATATGTATTCCGTTATCTAAGACAGTTATGGATGTATTATATCCGGCTATGATATCTGATGTTTCATGCGGAATGGATTTACATTTTACCTGGCAATTGTATCTGGGACTGTATGTCGGAGTACTTCTTTTGTACTTTGTTATTAATCAGCTTTTGGTTAGAAAAATTAAAAAAGTGGTTCCGGCAGAAGTGTTAAAGAACAGGGAATAATAAAATATTTAACGATAAATATTAAAAGATGTAAGTTTTACCATTCCGGAAAAAACATCTACGGCTATCGTAGGACCATCCGGAAGCGGAAAAACAGCTTATCATGATTTTGTAGAAATCCGCAAAAAAGCAGAGGGATGGAAATTATCCTAAAAACCTTATCAGAAATTTTTCCAAAAAGGTTCCTTTTTGCAGAAAAAGAATATATAATAAGGAAAGCAAATGCAAGGAGGATATATTATGTTGGAAATTGGAATGAAAGGATATCAGGAATTTGTAGTATCTGAAAAAGATACTGCCAAAGTCCATAAAAGCGGAACATTAGATGTATTAGCAACACCGGTATTGGTGGCATTGATGGAAGAGACTGCATGGAAGAGTGTTGCAGAACAGTTAGAACCGGGGATGGGAACGGTTGGAATCAAAATGTATATGCAGCATTTAGCACCAACTCCTATCGGAATGAAAGTATGGTGTGAGTCCATTTTAGAGGAAGTGGATGGAAGAAAATTAGTATTTTCTATTACTGCTTACGATGAATCCGGAAAAATCGGAGAAGGAAGACATGACCGTTTTATCGTAGAAGAAGAAAAGTTTCAGAAAAAGGCAGATAGCAAGAAACAAAAATAGTAATAGAAAGTGAAATGATTAGGATTATGAAGAAACAGCAAATGTCGGAATCAGTGTTTGTGGCAGCATTTTTATGTTTGTCCGGCGGATTCCAGGATGCATATACTTTTTTTTATCGGGGAGAAGTATTTGCCAATGCACAAACGGGAAACATGGTCTTAATGGGAACAAGCTTTGCCACAGGAGATTACCGTACCGGAATGCGGTATCTCCTGCCGGTACTTGCCTTTGCAACAGGCATTTATGTAGCAGAGCGTATACGCAGACATTTTAAATATTACAGAAAAATACATTGGAGACAGCTTATTGTAATTATGGAGATTCTTTTTTTGTTCGGTGTAGGATGGATGCCGCAAAAGATGGATCTTGTGGCAAATATGCTGGTCTCCTTTGTCTGCGCTATGCAGGTACAAAGTTTCCGTAAAGTAAACGGAAATGCATATGCCAGCACCATGTGTATTGGAAATTTAAGAACTGCAACAGACATGCTTTGCAGTTACCATGTGACAAAAGATAAGCGATTGTTGGACAAAAGTCTGCTATATTATGGATTTATCGGAATCTTTATTATAGGGGCAGCGTTTGGAGGTGTCCTTGCAAAAGTATTAGAAGCAAAAGCAATCTGGATTTCTTGCGGACTATTAACGATAGCTTTTCTTATTATGTTTATTCGTGAGGATGTAGAGCACAAGGAATTATAAAATGATTAGAAAGGGAAACTAAGATGGTAGAACAGGATTATATCATGCGTATTATCCATGAGATGGTACGAACTTTTTTAAAACTGGTATTTCAGATAGATGAAGAAAAACAAGAGGATGTTCAGTTTGAAGACAAAAAGGTACAGGGAAATTTTGAAAATCTTTGTGCCATGGCAGACCGTGGAGAAATTAACCAGGCAGAAAATATTCTTTACGAAGAATTAGAAGAAGGAAATATCGAATATTTAAAAATGGCAGTATTATTCTATGAACATTTGAATAAGATGAGCAACGAATATTTGGAAAAGTGTGATTTTTCCAGAATAGAGGTTGCAGAAGGCATGAAACATGTTATGAAAATGTATGGCTACGATAGTCTTGCAGAAACATTGATTTAGGAGGTAATTGTGAAACTACCGAGAATTATGCTGGCGGCACCCGCAAGTGGAAGTGGAAAAACGTTAATTACCTGCGGTCTATTACAGCTTTTTTTAAACCGTGGAAAACATCCCGCTGCCTTTAAATGTGGCCCGGATTATATCGACCCCATGTTTCACCGAAGAGTGATAGGAACCCCATCCAAGAATTTAGATACCTTTTTTACAGATATCAATGTAACCAGATATTTGTTTGGTAAGGAAGCAAAGAAGGCAGATATCTCTGTATTAGAAGGCGTGATGGGATTTTTTGACGGTGTAGGCGGAATTACAGACCAGTCATCTTCCTATGAACTGGCAAAGGTAACGGATACACCGGTGATTCTTGTGGTTAATGCAAAAGGAATGAGTCTTTCTGTTGTTCCCATGATACAGGGATTTTTAAACTATCGAAAAGACAGTCATATCAAGGGGGTTATTCTTAACCAAACCACGAAGATGACCTATTCATTATTAAAAAAGCAAATAGAGCAGGAACTTGAAATTAAGGTTTTAGGATATGTTCCAAGATGTCCGGAACTTACCATAGAAAGCCGCCATCTTGGATTAGTAACTCCAAATGAGATAGCAGATTTGCGAGAAAAAATAGAAAAGCTGGCAGAGCTTTTGGAAGAAACACTGGATATCGAAGGGATATTTGACTTAGCAAATCAGGCTGCCAACCTGGAATGGGAAGACGTAAAAGTACCTAACATAGAACTTTCAATAGGACAAAAAGCACCTCGCATCGGTATGGCAAGAGATGAGGCTTTTTGTTTTTGCTATCAGGATAATTTGGAACTATTACAGGAAATGGGAGCAGAGATAGTAGAGTTTTCTCCACTTCATGACAAAACACTTCCAAGTAAGTTAGATGGAATGATTCTATATGGTGGCTATCCCGAATTGTATGCAGAAGAATTGAGCAAGAACAGTGGAATAAAAGAAGAAATCAAACAGGCAATACAAAGGGGAATGCCATATCTTGCAGAGTGTGGTGGTTTTATGTACTTGCAAGAAACTATGGAGGATATGAAGGGAAATAAATATCCTATGGTAGGTGTACAAAATGGACAGGCATATGCCACAGAGAAGTTAGGAAGATTTGGCTATATTACGCTATCTACAGAAAAGGATAATCAACTGTTATGGAAAAATGAGTGCATCAAGGCACATGAATTTCATTATTTTGATACGACGGATAATGGAGAGGATTATCATGCAAAAAAGCCCATGGGAAGTGGAAAGTGGGATTGTATCCACGGTGGAGAAAATTATGCAGCAGGTTATCCACATTTATATTATTATTCCAATCCTGATTTTGTATTTCGATTTTTGAAAAGTTGTCGGAAATGGCAACAAAATCGAGAAACAGTAGAAACGGAGCAGTCATGAAACTGAAAGAATATTTAGAACAGATAAAACCGGTGGATAAAAAAGCAATGGAATTAGCTGAAAAACGATGGGATTCCATTGCCAAACCCTTAAAAAGTCTTGGAAAAATAGAGACAAATCTTATTCAGATAGCAGGAATACAGCGAACTTCCGCCATTTGTCTTAAGAAAAAGGCGTTAGTAGTAATGTGCGCAGATAACGGAGTAGTAGAAGAGGGAGTTACCCAAACCGGGCAGGAAGTAACTGCTATTGTGGCAGAGAATTTTTTAGATGAAAAGTCCTGTGCAGCCATCATGTGTGAAGATACCAGAACAGATATTTTTCCTATTGATATAGGAATGGCAGTGGATACACCGCGAGTAGAAAAACATAAGATTGCATATGGAACTAAAAATATGGCGAAAGAGCCTGCGATGACAAGAGAAGAAGCAGAGCGTGGCATTATAACAGGAATACAGATAGTAGAAAGATTGAAAAAAGAAGGATATGATATCATTGCCACCGGAGAGATGGGAATCGGAAATACTACCACCAGTAGCGCAGTAGCCGGTGTTTTGCTTAACCAATCGGTAGAAAGTGTAACAGGAAGAGGTGCAGGACTGGATAGTGCAGGACTAAAGCGTAAGATGGAAGTGATTAAAAAGGCGATAAAGATGCATGAACCAAATCCCAAAGACCCTGTGGATGTACTGGCAAAAGTAGGAGGATTTGATATTGCAGGTCTTGCGGGCTTATATCTTGGTGGAGCTATCTATGGAATTCCGGTGGTAGCAGATGGATTTATTTCAAGTGTGGCAGCATTGACAGCCATTCGTATGGAACCATTGGTGCAGGATTATGTACTTGCTTCCCATGTGTCAAAAGAACCGGCAGGAGCAATGATTTTAGAAGCAATCGGAAAATCTCCAAGCATTACCTGTGATATGTGTTTGGGCGAGGGAACTGGTGCAGTAGTATTATTTCCGTTATTAAGCATGGGCTTACATATCTATGAAAAAATGAGTACCTTTGCTCAGATTGAGATTGCAGATTATGTACCGTTAGAATAAGCGTAAGATGAAAAAGAACAGGAGAAGTGCATGGTAGTATTTATTACTGGTGGAAGTGGAAGCGGAAAATCAGAATATGCAGAACAACGGGCAGTAGCATTAAGGGAAAAAGAGAAAGCATCAGAGCTTATCTATATCGCAACCATGGAAGCGCAGGATGCAGAGAGTAAAAAAAGAATTGAGCGTCATCGAAAAATGCGAGAGGGAAAAGGATTTTTTACTTATGAGTGTTACACACATTTAGAAGAACTACCGGTAAATAAAAATCAGGTGATTTTACTGGATTGTCTTTCCAATCTTACCGCAAATGAAATGTTTTCTTCTAATGGACGAAAAGAGCAGATGGTGTCAGCCATTGAAAAGGGTTTGACACATTTGATAAAGAATGGAAAAAATGTTGTCATTGTGGGAAATAATGTGTTTGAAGATGGAATCGAGTATGATGAGATGACAAAGACTTATTTAGAACGAATGGCAAAGATACATCAATTCTTAGCTACACAAGCGGATGAAATGATTGAAGTTATTTGCGGAATACCGGTCTTTTGGAAAGGGGAGCACCATGAAGTATATTAATGCATGTATCATAGCATTTGCAATGTATTCAAAAATACCAATGCCAAGGGCAGATTGGGAAAAAGAAAATATGAAGTATGCCATGTGCTTTTTCCCTTGGGTAGGAGTTGTGATAGGAGCTTGTGTTTACCTGTGGGGCAGATTTGCAGGAAACATTTCGGTGGGAAGTATACTGTATGCAGCAGTATTAACGCTTATTCCCATTTTTATTACAGGTGGAATCCATCTGGATGGATTGTTAGATACGGCAGATGCATTAAGTTCCTGGCAGACCAGGGAACGCAGACTGGAAATTTTAAAAGACTCTCATACAGGAGCATTTGCGATTATTACCTGCTGTATGTATTTTATAGCGTATTTCGGCTTTTCTTCCGAGCTGTTTGAAATGCAAAGAATAGAAGGAATCGGTGTAATTGCCATAGGATTTTTTCTAAGCAGATGTTTGAGTGGATTTTCCGTAACTGCATTTCCTTGTGCAAAAGATAGTGGATTAGCGGCAACTTTTGCAAATGGAGCAGATAAAAAACGTGCAGGAAAAGTTCTGATAGGGGAGGGAATCCTGGCTATTGCAGTTATGATATGGGTAAGTATTCCACTGGGAATAGCGGCGGTAGTGGCAGCATTGTTGACATTCTGGTGGTATCATCACATGTCTGTGGAAAAGTTTGGCGGAATCACGGGAGATTTGGCAGGATGTTTTTTGCAAGTGTGTGAATTAATGATATTGGTTGCAGTGGTAGTGGTGGAAAAACTACTATAAAAAGTGTGCGTAAAAAGAGTTACTCATAGTGAGGAGGGCGAGAAATGATAATTGTTACCGGAGGAGCTTATCAGGGTAAGCTGGCAGTTGCAAAATCCCTATGCAAAAAAGAAAATCCAGTGATTGCAGAGGGAAAAGAGGCGAGTCTGGAAGAGTTGGAACAGGCGGATATTATTGCACAATTTCACTTGTATATCAGGCGTTTATTGGAAAAAGGAATAGAACCGGAAAAACAAGTGGAGGAATTATGCAGAAAAAATCCTCAAGTTATTTTAGAAATCACCCAGTTAGGATGCGGAGTGGTACCTATGGATGCTTTTGACCGAAACTATCGGGAGCAAGTGGGAAGAATCAGTTGCAAAATAGCAGAATCGGCAGAAGCAGTCTATATGGTGAATTGTGGAATTGCAAAAAGATTAAAATAAAATGAGGTATACAGATGAGAAAATGGAAGGTAATTATTGCCAAGGGGAAAGCAAAGTATAGAAATTGGAAACAATGTTTTAGTAGTTTTACCGAAAGAAACTGGGATGATACCGGAACGCTTCTTTATTGGGTGGTGTTACTGCTGTTTAGTGTTTCAGTGGGAATAATGTCCGGAAAGTTTATGAAACCTATCGGTGTAGGCATGGTACTAATGAGTGTTGTTACATTTATTATTAGTGTGCTGATACTGTGGTTCCTAAAAAAGATAGTAAAACTGGCATTACGAAATGGTATTACAGAGTTTTTGACCTGGTTGTTATTATGCTTTCTGTGTATTATGGTTTTCACGGGAGACTCAGAGGCTGCCGGAGAAACAGAAAATACAATATTTGCAGTAGGAATTAGCATCATATTTGCAATGTTTCTAAAAAGTATTTGGGCTGTTTGTGCAAAAAAAGTGCGAACAAAGGCAATTTTTATTACGTTGACAGCAACCGGAATTCCAACCTTAGCGGTGATTGGATTGCTTTGTACAGGAGGATTTTCAGACAATTATATAGAAGAATATCAAAAACTGGCAAGCGTGAAACAGTTATCGGAATCCGAAAGTGCAGATATGCAAAAAGCACTGAAAAACGGAGATTATACGGTAGAGACAATTACTTATGGAACGTCTGAACAGGCAGATATTATGTCAAATGTAACGGACATTAGCTATTATGCGGAGAATGAGGGCATTCAGGGATACTTCAAAGAAAAATATCAGGGATATTCTTTAAAAGAAGTACCTATGGCAGGAATTGTCTGGTATCCGAAAGAAAAGACAGAGTGTCCCACACTTTTTATTATTCATGGAAATCACAATTGGCTGACAGATTCATATCTGGGATATGAGTATCTCGGAACGTATCTTGCATCCCATGGTTATGTGGTTGTGTCGGTAGATGAAAATGCCTGTAACGGATTGTCAGGGGAAAACGATGCCAGAGCAGCTTTGCTATTGGAAAATATGCGGCAGTTAAAAAAGTTCAATCAGCAAAAGGATAATCCATTGTATGAAAAAATGGATTATGAGAATCTTGCACTGGCAGGGCATTCCAGAGGTGGCGAAGCGGTAACGGAGGCATATTTATTTAATAGCCTGAGTTATGACCCGGATAATGGAAATCATAGATTTTCATGGGACTTTTCTATTAAATCAATAATTGCCATTGCGCCGGTTTGCGGACAATATCAACCTGCTGACCGTGAGGTAGAATTAGAAGATGTGAACTATTTGTTGCTTCACGGTGCAAACGATCAGGATGTCAGTACCTTTATGGGAATGGAGCAGTACGAAAACATTCATTTTACAGGAGAAAAGGAATGCATCAAAAGTGCAGTATACATAGCAGGATTAAATCATGGCCAGTTTAATTCTTTGTGGGGGAAATATGATTTGGATGAACCGGTGAATCGTATGTTAAATGTGGAAAATTTCCTGCCCCAGCAAGAACAGGAGAACATTGCAAAAATATTTATAAAGACATTTTTGGATAAAACATTAGAAGATAAAACCGATGGATGTACGGAACTTTTAACGAACTGTCAGAAATATCAGGAAATATTGCCGAAAACATTATATGTACAGTCCTATGATACTTCCGATGCAGTTACCTTATGTGATTTTGAAGAAGATGTTCGATTAGAAACAGGAAGTTTGAAAGGCGTTCAGATAAAAGCGAGAAATGTAACAAGCTGGAGGGAGGAAGAATTGACATTTTCCTCCGGTGAACTAAGAGAAAATTATGCCATGATATTAAAATGGGAAAAACCAAAGGAAGAAGCGCAAATAGAAATTTCTTTACCCGAGTGGAAGGAAGAAAGTAAAAGTATTCGTTTTGATATTATGAATATGGAAGAAAATGAGGAAGAAAAGGCGCAGGCATTAGAGGTAGAAGTGGTTGTAAAAGATGCAGAAGGAAAGGAAGCCTGTGTAAAAGTATCAAATGACACTACCATTTATCCGGCATTTCCGGTTCGATTAAATAAGTTGCAATATCTATTGGGAACAGCAGAGTATAAGCACCAGTTTCAAACAGTTTCCGTTCCGTTAACAAAGTTTGAAGGCATAGATACGACAAATATTACAGAGATTATCTTACGTTTTCCGGAGAAAAATGGGAAAATAGCCATTGATAATGTAAAGTTATCTCAATGAGAAAGACAATAGAAAGGCTGAAAATACATGGAGTTATTTAGTTGTACAACGATTGCGTTATTCCTTGGAGTGATTCTTGATTTTATATTGGGAGATCCACATGGATGGTGGCATCCGGTGATTGGAATTGGAAAAATAATTACAAAGACAGAACATATCGTAAGAAGTATTTTTCCAAAGACCAAAAGAGGAGAAAGGATTGGTGGAGGGGTACTTGCCGTTGTAGTAATTGTGGTATCGGTGGCAATTCCGGCAATACTTTTGTATATTGCGTATCATTTGCACTGGGTAGCAGGGATGCTCCTAGAAGCAATCATGTGCTATACCATGTTAGCAGCAAAATCACTAAAGGTAGAAAGTATGAAAGTAGCCAATGCACTGGAGCAGGAAGGATTAGAGGCAGGAAGAAAGGCAGTTTCCATGATAGTGGGACGTGATACACAGCGTTTGGATGAAACCGGAGTTATCAAAGCGGCAGTTGAGACAGTTGCGGAAAACACTTCAGATGGAGTAATAGCGCCATTGATTTTTATGGGAATATTCGGTGCAGTAGGAGGTTTTTTCTACAAATCTATTAATACCATGGATTCTATGATTGGATATAAAAATGAAAAATATCAGTATTTTGGAACTGTGGCAGCCAAGTTAGACGATATTGTAAATTTTATTCCCGCAAGAATCAGCGCAATCATTATGGTTGTATCAGCTTTTTTATGTGGAATGGATGGTAAAGGGGCTTTTCGTATATTTAAAAGAGATCGTTATAACCATGCAAGTCCCAATTCTGCCCAGACAGAATCAGTAATGGCAGGAGCATTGGGTGTACAACTGGCGGGAGATGCCTGGTATTTCGGTGTAAAACATGAAAAACCTACGATCGGAGATGCAAAACGCCCGGTAGAACTTAGGGATATTCAAAGAAGTAATCGCTTGATGTATATGACAACTGTGTTGACAGTAATAACTATATTGGTAATACATTTATACTTGATATTTACAAATGTTTCATTTTGAAGTATAATTAGAAAGATAAGTGAGGACAAGGAGTTGAATAAGTAATATGGAACAAGTCAATGGATTCTATACAGACTTTTGGTGCTATCAAGGTGAAAAGAATAATGAAATAGGAATTACTATAGCAGTAAAAGGCGGTATCGTAAAGAGCTTATATCGAAATCAAGAAGAAATAGTCAAGATAAATCCGGCAGCAGGAAGTATTTTTTTACATGCATTAAATGAAAAAAGAAAAAGTCAGGGAGTCACAGACTGGAAGTGTAAAATCGGTAGAAACGGAATCTATTTTTCCTTAATCACCGAGAAATGGAAGGTAGAAGAAAGTCTGGGACAGATGGTTCAATTAATATATGAATCACAGATTACAGAAGAAGAATTTCTTGCGGCAAAACAGCAAACAATTAACAGTCTGAAACAGAATTTCAGACACGAAATGACGCGAAGCTGGTATTATATGTTTGAATTTACGGATATTGGTAAACGATATACTTATAATGAATGGGCAAGAGCGTTAGAAACAATACAATATGACGAATTTCATAAATATATAGAAGAACTGGTAAATCCCAAGAATAGCGTTGTGATTGCAAACGGTGAAATGGAAGAATGGGAGGTTACCAGTATTTGTGCTGTTTTAAGAAAGGTTCAAAAAAGCGGAACGGAATATATAGACTATGGATATGCATTAGATGAGAATGGTATCTTGGATTGCCATTTAAAGGGCAATATGGACTGTGATTCTTTAGGAGCATTGTATTTTGTATTTCCAGATGCCAATGCAACCCCTACGGAAAAAATATTTCTATTATTATATATCAACGAGATGTTGTTCCGGGAACACGGAATTGTATCGGTGGATGCATTTGATGCAAGTATTGTATACTATAGAGCACCAATCAGAGAGTATCGGGTAGAAATAGAAAATATCTGGACAGAAGAAAATGTACTGGCTGCACGAAGAAGGTTATTGCAGAGTTTTGATAATTTAATAAAAGATCCTATAAAATTCGGAGTATATGAAGGAGAGCTGCTTTTTTCGGGAGTAGACATTTCGCAATTGATACGTTATATACAGATATGTGACTTTGAAGTTATATATCGTGCATATAAAAATGCCAATGTAAAAATAGGAAACGGAGCAATTATAAATAAGGGAGGAATTAAAAATGGCAGAACAACTGGTATTAAAACCAAGTGAATTTCAAAAGGAAATTGATACATATAAGACACAGAATGCAAAGCTGGAAAATGTGAAGTTTGAGGCAAAGCCGGAAAATGTGGCACTGGATAGCTTTGATAAGATTCAGGAATGTGTAGATACATTTAATCGCATTGTTAAAAAGATGAATTCTTTGGGGCAGGATGATGTGAAAAACATGCAAAATATTAAGAGTGCATGGATGAAGTTAGATGAGGAAATTGGAGAAAAAACATTCGGAGAGACTTTGTTTGGAAAATAAGGGGGTAATAGTGGAATGAAGCGATTAGAAAACGCAACAATTATTGAAAACGTAGAAGAAATTTCCAAGGTAGGAGAAGAATTACAGGATATTATTTATGGGCAGTATAAGAACGCCTATATGTTATCATTAAGTAATAACTACAGAGGTGCATCTGCCACTGCTTGTAAGAATTATATTACCAAGGTGACAATTAATATCATCAATGGATTTCTTAATGTAATACAGGAGATGACAGATACATTATCCGAGGTAAAAACCACATTCTTAGGATATGAATCAGAAGAAGATGGTATTGTAAATACCGGTACACTTTTCTCTGTGGATGATGAAATTACAGGAAATTATAAAAATGCTTTTACCAGTCTCATGAGTGAAGTAGATGGAGTATTGCAAGAAGCGGCAAAATATATTTCGGTAACTAAAATATCGCAAGATGTTGTGACAGATGCTTATTCTTCCTGGGAAGATAAAGTGACAAAGATTAATGATGATTTGCTTGCAGCAGACACAACAGCCAAGGATAAGTTAGACGTGCTGTTGGGACATATGAAATCGTTAGAAAGCATGATAGATGGAGTAGGGCAGATTATCGACACCGAAAAACATATTGATTATGAAAAGGTAAGCGATTTAGTTGTTAGTGGTTCCTATTATCAGGAGGATGACAGTAACTTAGAAAAGATAAAAAAGGATGACCCGTTTTCATACTATGCAAATGGCGGCAGCGGTTGGGAACAGCAGTGGGCACAGGGATTTTATCAGGATGTATATGCGTATGCAGGAGTAAGTGCATGGACGGGAGAATATGCATCAAAATACAATAACGGAAAATATAGCGGAAATGCCAGTGGTTCCTTTTTCCAGGGGGATGTTGGCGGTCAGTTTACCGATTATGCAAAGTTTAATGGAACAGCAAGTGCTGTGCATGGCGAGGGAAAAGTAAATGCCGGATTTTCTGACAAATACGTAGGAGCTTCAGCATCCGGAAAGGCATCACTGTTAAATGCCAATGGAAAGGTAACATTAGGGACAGAGAATTTTAATGGATATATTACCGGGGATGCAACTTTGTTTGGAGCTTCCGGTTATGCAAAATGCGAGTTTGAAGATAATGGTTCTTTTGCGGTCGGTTTAGGTGGCAATGTAACAGGAGCATCTGCAAAAGCTGCATTGGGGCTTAGTTTTCTTGGAGTATCTGCAAAGGATTCTGTTACCGGTAAAAAAGAGTCTTTATTTGGTGCATCCATTACGCCGGAAGCAACTTATGGTACAGGTGCGGATTTCTTAGTAGAAGGAAAGAAAGTAATCGATACGGACAGTATAGACGTGCATACCGTTCATGTGAAGCTGGGTGGAAAATTAGGACTTGGTATAACGGCAGATGTTACCATGCCATATTTTACATTTGACTAGGTTGAAAGGAGCAGAAATGAACTGGTTTGCAAAATTATGGTGGATGTTTGGAATTGTGGGCGCAATAGTTGCTCTTATAAATCCATTACTTGGATTATTAGGTGTAATCGTAAGTGTAATAACAATGTTTATTATGAAAATGTGGCAAATTAACATGCACCAGCGTTTACAGTATTACCAAAATCCGGAAAAGTTATATCAGGTTGGAAAAAATATCAAAGGTTCTGAACAGATACATGATTTACAGGTAAAAAATCTTTCTCGTTCTGTGGCAGCAATCTGTACAGGTGGTAAGGTTTTGGCAGTATTTAGTATTTTATTGCAAGTGATAGTAGATATAGGTGTTGCTATGGCAGGACTTATGAATGTGAAGAGAGGATATTATTACAGCATGAGTCCGCTGCACATTATTTCAAAGGAACAGTATCAGGCAGTGGGAATTCCATTAAGTATCGTAACAGCAGTTTTTAATGTTTGTATGGGAATTGCTTTTTGGAGACATTGCGAGTATTATAAAAAGAAGATAAAGGGGGAAGTAAAATGAGTGTTTTGGATTCATTACAATCCAGTCTTGCCAGTGCAAGAGCAGAATTAGAGGCAAAAAAGAGACAGGCAGAGGCGTATCGGGCAAAGGCACAGGAAATTGGTACGGTGTATGAAGAATTAAAAGAAAAGAAAAAAAGTATGCGAACCTTAAAGAGCAATGTAGAGGACTTTAAGGATACAAAGTATGATGCTTGGAAGGGCAACTTATGGAAGCAGGAATATAAGGGTAGCGGTGAAAAGGTTGTAGCTTCTTATGATACCGTTATTCAGGAAATCGATACCAATATGGACAATCTGAATTTGGAAAAAACAAGGTATGAGAATCTTGCAAATGATTGTTATGGAATAATCGGACGTTTGGCAAGCACCATCAACAGCTTATTAGCACAGATTGAAAATTGTGTGAATTAGGAGAAAAATATGCAGATAAAAGTAAAGACAGCATTGGCTCATGAACAGCAGAAGGAAAACGAAGCAGTAAAAAGGGAGCTTGCATCCATTCAAGAATACATAGATAATCATATTCCGGATTTAGAAGAAGAAAGTATATATTTTATTCCATTACAGGGAAATTACATGCAAATAAAGAGAACGATGCTCTTTGCCGGAGTTATGATATCTACTATGAAAAAAAGTGTTCAGGGAATAAAGGGGACGCTGCGGACTCAATTGGTGGGATATGATGCAGAAGTTGCAAAGATTCAGTTTGAGTTTCCACCGGAATTTTTGGGAAGTCTGGATTATGCAGAAGGATTACCGGTGCATTTCCAAGTTCCGGTACGAGGCTTAAAGGAAGATGCAGTAATAAAGAGCAGTAGTTTTCAGTGCACATTGGAAGATGTGGAAGTTTTAGCTGTAAATGGATAAACAGGGACTAGGAGGCATCTTGTGAAGGAAAGATTAGGAAAAATATTTTTTGCAATTGCTGTAATTGGAGCAATGATGATATCAGCATGTATTTATTTTTATAGTGACAAGAAGATTCTGGTATGGTTAGGAATCCCGATATTCATAATTGGAGTAATCGGAACCTGTGCAACGTCAAAAACATTGCGAAAGTATTTGGTAGATTTACTTGATTTTTTCTAGAGAGGTACAATCATGCATAAACATGGTGGAGACATTTACAGTCATCCTAATTTGATAGATTTTTCAGCGAATATTAATTTCTTAGGTGTTCCGGAAACTTTGATGGAAGCCGCAAGAGATGCCTTGAATGAGGTCATACATTATCCGCAGCCGGGAAGTATAAGACTTTGTGAAGCAATTGCTCAAATGGAAGGGGTAGATGCTACACAAATAATATGCGGAAATGGAGCGGCAGATGTGATATTCTCTTTAGTCTTGGCAGAAAAACCCCAAAAGGCATTACTTCCCGCACCGACTTTTCAGGAATATGAACAGGCATTGCAGAGTGTGGATTGTAAGATAGAACGTATAGCGTTATTAGCAGAAGATTTTTCATGGGAATCTTTTGCAGGAAAAATAACAGAAGACATAGACATGGTGTTTTTCTGCAATCCCAACAATCCTACCGGTGTGGTGTACCCTAGAGAGGGATTAGAGAAGTTATTGCAAAAGTGCGCAAAGACGGGAACACGCCTGGTAGTGGATGAGTGTTTCCTTGATTTTGTTTCCCGAGAAGATACAATTACAATGAAGCCATATTTAGTGCAGTTTCCGAATCTGTTCATTATAAAAGCATTTACCAAAATGTTTGCAATTCCCGGAATACGCCTTGGTTACGGAATGTTATCGGATGAAAAATTGCTTTTAAAAATGCAGACAGTGACACAGCCCTGGAATGTCTCAGTAATTGCACAGCAAGTAGGAGTTGTCGCTACCAAAGAGACAGATTTTATAGAAAAAACAAGGCAGGCAATTGAAATAGAAAAAGAATATTTGCTACAAGAATTAGGAAAATTGCCGGTAGAATTATATGGACATGCAGCAAACTTCATTTGTTTTCGCGGAGAAGAAAATCTGGATAAAAAGTTAGAACAGCATGGAATCCTGATTCGGAATTGTTCTAATTTTCAAGGATTGGAAGAAGGCTGGTATCGTATCGCAGTACGAAACAGACAGGACAATCAATTATTGATTCAGGCACTAAAGAAAGTATTTGAAGTATAAAATACTGGTATTGGGAGGAAGAAAATGGATATTAAAGAAAAAATGCACAGCACCCAGTTGTATAATCCGGGAGATGCAGAATTAGTAAAAGAGCAGACAAAGTGTCTGGACAGACTTTATGATTTCAATATGACGCGCCCAACAGAGGAAAAGAAAAGACAGGAACTGCTAAAAGAAATGTTTGCAGAGATTGGAGAAAGCTGTTATATCGAGCCTCCATTTCACGCAAACTTTGGTGGAAAACATGTGCATTTCGGCAGTCATATATATGCCAATTTTAATTTTACCACAGTAGATGATACGCATATTTATGTAGGAGATTATACCATGTTCGGGCCAAACGTGGTACTTGCAACCGCAGGACATCCTATTAATGCAGAACTTCGTCAAAAGGGGTATCAGTACAATGCCCCGATTCATATTGGAAAGAACTGTTGGTTAGGTTCCGGAGTGCTTGTGCTTCCGGGAATTACCATTGGTGATAACGTAATTATCGGAGCAGGAAGTGTGGTAACAAAGGATATTCCATCCAATGTGGTTGCAGTGGGAAATCCATGCAAAGTCTTGCGGGAAGTAAGCGAACACGATAGGGAATATTATTTTAAAGATAAGAAAATCGGAAAAGAATTTTTTGAGGAGTAGGTTATCTACTCCTTATATTATATAGGATAAGAATGGAGCATAAAAGCAATGGCAAAATCAATTATGATACAAGGTACGATGTCGAATGCAGGGAAAAGTCTGATTGCAGCGGGATTATGTCGTATATTTAAACAAGATGGTTATAAGGTAGCACCTTTTAAATCACAAAATATGGCATTGAATTCCTACATTACCAAAGAAGGACTGGAGATGGGACGGGCACAGGTAACACAGGCAGAAGCAGCAGGAGTAGAGCCATCGGTTTATATGAACCCCATTCTGCTAAAGCCTACCAATGATGTGGGCTCTCAGGTAATTGTAAACGGTGAAGTAGTGAAAAATATGAGTGCCAGAGAGTATTTTGCATACAAAAAACAGTTAATACCGGATATTTTAAAGGCATATGAAAAATTAAATCAGGAGTACGATATTATTGTCATTGAGGGGGCAGGTTCTCCGGCAGAAATCAATCTGAAGCAGGATGATATCGTAAATATGGGAATGGCAAAGATGGCAAATGCACCGGTACTTTTAGTGGGAGATATTGACCGTGGAGGTGTTTTTGCTCAGTTAGTAGGAACAATAATGCTCTTAGATGAGGAAGAAAAAGCACGAATAAAAGGGACTATTATCAATAAGTTTCGAGGGGATAAAACCATATTGGACCCCGGAATTGATATGTTGGAGGAAATGACAAAGATTCCGGTAGTGGGAGTAACTCCTTATATGAATGTGGATATTGAAGATGAAGATAGTTTAAGCGAACGATTTTCCCATAAAAACAGTCAGGGGATTGTGGATATCGCAGTAATACGTTTCCCTCGAATTTCTAACTTTACGGACGTAGCGGTGTTAGAAGGCATGGAAGAAGTAAATCTATATTATGTAAACAAGATAGAACAACTGGGAAATCCGGACATGATTTTACTTCCGGGAACAAAAAATACCATGGCAGATTTGAAGTGGATGCGTGAAAACGGATTAGAGGCTGCAATACTAAAAGCAAAGCAAAGAGGAACCGTGATTTTCGGAATTTGCGGTGGTTACCAGATGTTAGGAGAAGTGTTAGAAGACCCGGAAGGAGTAGAAGAAGGGGGAATATTGCGGGGAATGGGATTATTGCCAACTAAAACTACATTTACCACAGAAAAAACTCGAACCAGAGTAATGGGAACTATCGGAAAGATTACCGGTGTTTTGCAGAAAATCTCAAGGAAAAAACTGGAAGGATATGAGATTCATATGGGAAAAACTTCCGTAGATGCGCAGAAAGTAGTACGGTTCTCTGAAATTGCAGAAGAGAAAAAAGCAGCAAAAGAAGATGGTGCATGTACAGAAAATGTATATGGAACATATGTGCATGGTATTTTTGACGGAGATGGCATAGCCACAGAGTTAGTGCGAGCATTTGCGGATAAAAAAGGAATTCCAATGGAAGAGTCTCAGCAGATAGACCGACATACCTATAAGGAAACACAGTATGATTTGCTGGCAGATACTTTGCGAAAGTATTTGGATATGGATAAGATATATGAAATATTACAGTAAAGTATGATGGTAATGCCAACCATGTTGACGAATTATGAAAAGAGTGATTACTTAAAGACGCTTACTGCGGGAAATCATATCATTCGGATTAATTTTACCGATGGATATGCAGAAGTGACAGCAACAATTACACAAAATGAGGCCCCACAGCAAGCAGGAGCAACTGCAAAGACCGGGGATAATACCCCAATGGCAGGAACTATTTTCTTAGGTATGGCAGTAGTTATTGTATTATTAGATTAACGTAAGCGGCATTGTGTTAGAAAATAAGTAATAGACAAAAAAAGCTATATATATTGAGGTGATTCTTCAATGTATATAGCTTTTTCCTTGAGGGAATGCAGATACAATATTGTAGGAAGAATAGGGATGTGTTAAAATTAAAAATATGAAATGAAAATCAGAATCGTTTGGAGGAAGAGACATGATAAAGCATATTGTAATGTTTAAATTAAAAGAAGAGGCAAATGGAAAAAGTGCTAAGGAGAACTTAGCAGGTGCATTGGAACTTTTGAAGAATTTTCAAGAGGAAATTCCATCCTTAGTACATTTTGAAGCAAAAACCAATCACCCGGAAGCACCGGAAAGCAATTACGAACTTGCGCTGGTATGTGATTTTAATGATATCCAGGGGCTGAATGAGTATCAGGTGCATCCGGTACACAAGAACTTTGGAGCATATATTACGCCAGTAAGAGAAAACCGGGCATGTATTGATTATGAGTATTAATAAGGGACTGATTCATATTTATGAGGGGGATGGCAAAGGAAAAACAACTGCGGCAGTAGGATTGAGTATTCGTTATGCAGGAAATGGGGGGCAAGTAGTCTATACGCAATTCCTGAAAAGAAATGATTCCGGTGAACTGAAGATACTGGAACAAATAGAAAATATTTGCCTGATACGTTGCTCGAAGAATTTTGGATTTACCTTTCGGATGACGGAAGAGCAGAAGAAAGAAGCAGCAGAATATTATAATGCGCATTTGAAAAAGGTACTAGAAAAAGCCGGAGAGCTTTCTCAGGGACTTTTGGTATTGGATGAAGTATTAGATGCTTATAATAGCAATATGATAGACCACCAGATGCTTTTACAGTTTTTAAAGGAAAAGCCGGAAGGACTGGAGGTAGTTTTAACAGGACGCAATCCGTCAGAAAAATTGTTAGTGTTGGCGGACTATGTGACTTTTATGGAAAAAAGAAAGCATCCCTATGACAAAGGGATTACAGCAAGACGTGGAGTTGAATTATAAATATTGAGGAAAAGAACATGAAGACAGAATTAGAACAGGTACTTCCGGCAGAAATTGAAAAACGAAGTTTTGAGATTATTACAGAAGAACTTGGAGACCGAAAATTAGATGAAAAATATGCGCCTATTATAAAACGTGTCATTCATACCACAGCAGATTTTGAATATGTGGATAATCTGGTATTTTCACAGGGAGTATTGGAAAAAGCGTTGAATGCACTGAAAAGTGGGGCTTGTATTGTAACAGATACTCAAATGGCAAAGGCAGGAATTAATAAAAAAGCATTGGCAAAGCTGGGAGTGGAAATTTATAATTTTATTGCAGACGAAGATGTAGCAAGATTAGCAAAAGAAAATGGAACCACTCGTTCAGTTGCTTGTATCGATAAGGCAGCAATGTTACAAAAGCCGGTAATATTTGTTATTGGAAATGCACCAACAGCGTTAGTAAGAATTTATGAATTGGTACAAGAAGGAAAGCTACAGCCGGAATTGGTGATTGGAACACCGGTAGGGTTTGTCAATGTGGTACAGTCCAAAGAAATGATTATGGAGTTATCGGTACCGTATATTATTGCAAGAGGAAGAAAGGGAGGCAGCAACGTGGCAGCAGCCATTGTAAATGCCTTGTTATATATGATTTATGAACGTTAAAATGGCAGGGATTGATTATACTGCGGCAGAAATAAATATTCGACAATGTTTTGCTTTTACTAAAAAGGCAATTGCCGAGGCGTTAGAAAAAATAAAGGAAAATCCGGAAGTTAAAGGGTGCGTTATATTATCTACCTGCAACCGTATGGAAATTTGGCTAAGCCTAAAAGACGGAGCAGATATAGATTTGCTAAGGTATATTTGTGATATTAAGAGAATGGATTCCGCAGCATATGGCAAATATTTAAAGGTTCGTGAAGGAAAAGAGGCGGTACGACACCTCTTTTTTCTAAGTGCCGGAATGAAATCACAGATTGTAGGAGAAGACCAGATATTAACACAGGTAAAAGAGGCAGCAGCCTTTTCCAGAGAACAGGAATGTATGGATCATGTGTTAGAAGTGTTGTTTCGTATGGCAGTAACGGCGGGAAAGCAGGTAAAAACGGAAGTGCCCATGGATAAGGCTAATTTTTCTGCGGCACATCAGGCAATTCATTTCCTAAAAGAACATGGGATTGGACTGGCAGGAAAAAAAGCATTGGTAATTGGAAACGGTGAAATGGGAAAGATTACCGCTCAGGCGTTGATGGAAGAGGGAGCAGATGTTACGGTAACTGTTCGTCAATATCGAAGCGGTGTAGTAAATATTCCACAAGGAGCCAAACGAATGAATTACGGAGAACGTTATCAGTACATACCGGAATGTGATGTTATTTTTTCAGCTACTGCAAGTCCGAATTTTACGATAACCAAAGAACGTTTGGAAAATTGTTTACCAGAGAAACAGCAGATATATGTGGATTTGGCAGTACCGCGTGATATGGAAGAAAGTATAGAAGATCTTACCAATGTTCAAATGTATGATATGGATTCTTTTCATGTAGAAGAAAAGTCCCAACGCATGAAAGCACAATATCATCAGGCAGAAGAAATTTTAAAAAAACATATTCAGGCATTTTATGACTGGCAGGAAAGTCGGGATTTGGTGCCGAGAATTCAAGAAATAGGACTTGCTTCCGGGCAGGATGCTTGTTGGAGAATGGAGAAAGAACTGAAAGAACTTGCACTGTCGGAAGAAGAAAAAGACAGGTTGCGTGGACAAATCAGGCAGGCAACCGGGAAGGTAGTGGATAAGCTACTGTTTACTTTGCGAGATCAAGTAGATACCGATATGTTAAGGCAATGTATTGAGATTATGGAACAGGTGTATGAGGAAAAATAGAGGAGGAATAAGTTATGGCAAAATTAGAAACCAGTGTATATGGGGATTTTGATGAAATATTAAAAAGAATTGAAGATGGAATATTAAATGGAAGTATTTCAGCCTCTTTAGAAGATTACAGTGACTTTTATAGTGATGGTGCCAGGTGTAGTGTCAGAGTTTTTGAACGCTATAGCTGGTCCGGTGGAAACCGTGTGAGTTTGGCAGTAACGCTTTTCCAGGGCGATGACGATATTCATGTATCAGCAATTGCTTCTGGTGGAAGTCAGGCTGTATTTTGGAAAATGAATACCTTTGGAGAAGAGGCATTTTTAGATAAATTGCGAGAATTATTATAAATAGACGGAAGAATGGAGATAATAAAATGAAACAATGTATGGATTCCGAAAATCTGCATCGCAGATTGAAAAAAATTATTGGACAGGTTCAGGCAATTGACAGAATGATAGATGAGGATGTTCCATGTGAAGATATTTTATCACAGCTGAATGCTGCCAAATCTGCACTTCATAAGTGCGGGCAGGTTGTGTTGGAAGGACACATTAAGCATTGTGTGAAAGACGGTATCGAGCATGGTGACGCAGATAAAACAATTGAGAATTTTACAAAAGCAGTAGAACGATTTTCCAATATGGGTTAAATATTTTGTGGAAATAATTTGAAAAGCAGGTATTGTTTGGTGTTCAGTCTGTTTATATGAAAGAAGACGGATTAACAGGAATGTATTATGACTATGCTATGGCAGCACCACTTATGGTTCCGCAAGAAAATAACAGAAGTATGGAGGTTCTGATTCTTGGAATGGGGACCGGAACTTATGCAACACAATGTAAAAGTTACAAATTATGATGGAAGAGCTTGCTCAGATTATTTTAGAGGAAGTAGCGTATATATAAGCAAATTTATGAAAAAGGTGGTATTTATATTATGTCGTGATATAATTAGTACCATGAATCGGAATTTACGGAGGTAATTAGCTATGAAAAAGGAATTATTAAAAAAGGAAGAAACGGAAGAGGTTGTATGTCCTCGTTGTGAAAAGGAGGTTATTAGAGACTCTATTATTTGTCCTTTTTGTGGATTCGGAATATTAGCTTGGCTTGAAGGCGAAATAGATGAAAATGGACGTTCAACAAAGTAGAAAATTATTAGAGTGATTTTACAACTTCCACTTTATAAGTGTATTAGATGGATGAACAGGAGAAAAAGTATATGTTAGACAATAAAGGATTTGATTTGTGGGCAGATGGATATGATAAAACTGTTGGAATTTCTGATGAAGAAAATAGTTATCCATTTGCAGGTTATAAAGAAATACTTGGAATGATTTATAAGAAAGTTCTTGAAAGAGAAAAACCGACGATTCTTGACATAGGATTTGGGACAGGAACACTCACCACAAAATTATATGAAAAAGGGTGTGAAATATATGGACAGGATTTTTCTGAAAGAATGATAGAGCTGGCTCAGAAGAAAATGCCAAATGCCCATTTATATCAGGGAGATTTTTCCAAGGGACTTGTAAAACCACTTTTACAACATACATATGATTTTATCATTGCAACGTATTCCTTACACCATCTATCAGATGATGCGAAAATTCAATTTATTCAATTATTGAAAAAACTGTTAAAAGAAAATGGTAGTATTTTTATTGGGGATGTAGCATTTCAAACAAGAGCAGACTTAGAGAAATGTCAGCGGGAAGTCATGGATGAATGGGATGAGGATGAAATTTATTTTGTGATTGACGAGTTAAAGAAGGCATTTCCTAAAATGGAATTTACGCAGGTATCGTATTGTGCAGGGGTACTGGTGATAAAGCGGTAAATTGGAAAGATATTTTTTATTAAGAGGTGATATAGTGTTATATGAAATAAAAGATACTTCAAAAGTAAAAGAATTGTTTGAGGGTGGCAGGAAACATTAATATTTTCGTGTTTGCAAAACGTTATGGGAAAGATATATGTTACAGATTTAGAACAACCGAAATCGGCATTTGCGTTTGTTGGTTGTTTTGGATTCTATGCCGGAGAACCTAATGTGGAGTTAGTAATCAATAAACCAGAGGGATTTGTAATTTTGGTACCTCAGAATGGACAATGGGCTGCCATTGAATCTGAAAGCTGTTCATCTGGCAGAAAAGCTTGGGTATGAATTTGAGCATGAGTATGTTGCATATAAGAGTTTTTGACTGGCTTATTTAATGTCATGTATGATGAATTACCGGCACCAAAACCAAAAAAGAAGAAATAGATAGAATGCTAACGAAAACGGTCTTTGAGACATCTCAGAGACCGTTTTCAATTTTGGTCTACTGTTATGATGCACTTCTCGTGGTGAAATTTTGGCAGAATTCTTGATAATATAGACAAATTAAGATATAATTTGACTATAATAAAAATGGAGGTATTTTTTATGTATACATTACAAGAATCAATTCGACCATCGGCAGATTTGAGAAATCATTATAGTGAGATTTCTAAACAATGCAGAGAAGAAAATGAAGCAGTTATTATTACAGTTAACGGACGTGGTGATACGGTATCTCTTTCATATGAGGAATATAAGAGAATGAAGTCCAGAATTGAACTTTTGGAAATTCTTACGGAAGCAGAAGATGATGTAAAAAGTGGAAGAGTTGCACCAATAAATGAAACATTTGATGATTTGAGACAAATGCTACAGGAGGGATAGGATTTTGAAATATAAGGTCATTCGTACTGAAACAGCAGATGTTCAGATTAGAAAAATTATTTTACATATAGCTGAAAATTTTGGCAGTGAAGTTGCATTGGAGAAGTTAAAGGGTTTAGAACAAAGTATTCTGGATTCAGGCATTCATCCATCAAAGGGAGTAGAACCTCGCTATCTGGTGCTGAAAAGGCAAGGATATAAAGTATTGATACTTGAGAAAAATTTGGTGTTTTACAAGATTAATGAGGAAAATAAAGAAGTTGTAGTTTATGCTGTTGTAGACAAAAGACAGGATTATTTGGATATTATTAGAGGCTTATAGAATATAACTATATCTACAAGAAATATATGATTACATGGTGAAGTTTAGCTTTCCTTATACTTACTTATGAATAGTTGTTTCCCCTAAGGGAGGGGGAAAATGGAAGGTATTAAGTCTGACTTTCTTCCTGTATAAACATTACAGAGAAACTAATAAATAAAAGTAGACAGGAAATCCATATTGTGTGCATTCCGAGAGGCGAAATAAAGGCACTTCCTAAGCCGGCTCCTAATGCAAACAGAAAGATAATTCCGAAGTAATGAAAGGATTTGTAAAGAGTCTGTTTGTTATGAGATTGCTGATAAGAACACAAAGCTTCCATTCCGCTTCGGATATTTCCTATACACATTGTACTGGCAAATGCGTAACTGTCAACCTTTCGGAATGATTGAACTTGCATAGCACAGGAAAATGAAACTAGTGCGTTTGCAATAAGATTTAGTTTTTCTGGGATAAACCCAACAATAAAAAGCAATAGCATTTCAATTATCAGAACAATTTGCCGCCAATGGAGACGCTGAAGATTTTGAAATGATTGTCGGATTCGTGTTGCAGCAGCAACTCCAAGTGAAAAGAACAAAATAGGTACAAAGTAGTGGATAGCATTCTTCCAATTGCGATCAAATATGTTTTGACTAAGAAGGACAATATTTCCCGTTTGTGCATTTGCAAAAACATGTCCTCTTGAAATGTAAGTATAAATGTCTTGCAAACCACCTGACATTGACAAAAGAGTAGCAGTAAAAAGTGATTCGGACATTTGTTTGGTTGGGTGATAATGGAAAATTGAAAATTTCATGTTGCCTCCAAAAATGATTGTTGATTTTTATAACAGTAAATAATTAGGTACAGTATCGGAAGGTTTTGTCCGTAATAATTCGTGCAAATATAAGTCCCAAAGGTAATGCCAGGATGATAAGCAGTGCAGATGCAAGCCATGAGGCAGCAGCAGTGAGATTCATAATTCCAAGATTATAAAATCCCTTATACAAATATAATCCGGGAACCATGATTACAATGGATGGAACTGTGATTGATATTCTAGGATATCCGGCTACTCCTTTAAGTGTAGAAGCAAGAATTCCTGCAATAAATGCACCGATAAAGGCGGCAGCAGCCGGAGGTAAAGTAAAAAGTTCTATCAGTTCTAATCGGATTGTATTGGATGCAGCGCCTATGATACCGGCAGCAGTGGCAAGTCGGATGGGACTGTTAAACATAATAGAAAATCCAAAGACTCCGCAAAAGCTGGTTAGTAAACGTAGCAAAATCCACTGCCACAATACAAGGTTTAAAGGAAGAAATGGAATTGGTTTAAGTCCAAGCAACATAGCAAGTATCCAGGCAGTCATAGTTGCAACGGTTATGATAATCATAGAATACATAAATCTTTCTATTCCCGAACGCATATCCAACTTGGCAAGGTCAATTCCGCTGGTGATAAATGGAAATCCGGGGATAATGAATAGCATTGAACAAATGTATCCGGCTTCATGTTGTAAATTTACTGCAAATATAATTTCTAGTAGTTTTAATAAGACGGTATAGGTGAGACAAGCGGCAGATACAGAGGAAATAATACACAAGAATAAAGTAAAGTGATGTTTTGAAAGTTTGCATCTTATGTAGTTTCCTATTCCTGCACCGGCAAAGGCACATAGCATCTCAACAATACCGCCTCCCAGAAGAAATGTAAAAGCACCACATGCTAATGCCGCAGCGATAGCTAATGTAGCAGGAGAATACAATCCGTGAATTTTTTCGATTTGGTCCAATATAGAATGAATTTTTTCACAACTTTGTGTAAGTTCATTTGTTGAAAAATTAGATACAAGTTTTTCAAGACGATTAAGTTGTGAAGTATTGACTCCGGTATTAGTCAGGCATAGAGATTGGCTAAAGCTGTCATTTCCATCGAAGCAGGTATAATTGATAGACATGAGTCCGATATCAACAGTACAAGTCATATTCATAAGCTCAGATAATTCATTCATAGAGCTGCGAACACGCCAGGCTCCTGTGCCACAGGAAAGCATCATGATTCCTACTCTTCCTACTACAGATGCCTTTGCGGGTAGACTTGCTTGTGTAATTGGGGTTGAATCTGTTTTATCAGCATATTCGTGCCAAAGAACATCCATATGATTTTTTTTAATATTTCTCAGAGTATTTGCAGTTTTCATATCGACTACCTCGTTTGCCTATAGATCAAGACTGTTACTTCCGGCTGATTTTATCATTTTTTCACGGCATGAAAGAACCAGTCCGTCTATTACACCAAGATGTTGAAGCATTTTAGATTCAAATTGATGAATAGGCAAAAGAACACCAAGTTCATCAAAGGATTTTCCGGATTTGTTTCCGGTTTCCTGACCATAGTATACGATAGCAGAAAATGCTTCTTTTTGTATTTCGTGAAAAGTAGACCAGATAACATCATATGCTTGTGCTTCTGTTAAATTCAGTTTTTTGGTGTCCGGAAGAGCATATAATATAAGAATTCCCCGTTCTCGGTTCTCTTGTTTTTCACAAATATTCATGTCGGATGTATAATATCTGACAAGATCATATCCATCTGCCAGATATAGTTTGGAACGTGGGGCAGCATGGTGTGATTTATAGATTTCACAAAATTTTTTATATTCGTGTTTTGTAACCAGTTCCTTTTTATCTTCTAGCAGATTTCCGTCTGCATCTGTTAGAAGAACAGGGTTTTCGCCGGATTTTCCATGGAAGCGCTTTGGAATCAGATAGGCTTCTTTAAGAAGGTCAAACATGCTACGGTTGCATATTTCAAGTAAAAAAGCACTTACATCGCCGTTTTTATATGCATTCAGCAGAACTTCGGCAAAATGATGGGGATCAGGATCCATATATCTATTATCATCACAAAGATGGTCATAAAATGTTTCAATGAGTCTTTCACAGGATTTATCAGAAGAAAGAATTCTTGAAAATATATTTTCAACTTCTTCTTCTCTTGGTAGTACTAATGACATAAAATCATCTCCTTGTATATTTTTTGTATTATTCTTTCACGCGTATTTCCTGATTACAATAAATACATCTGTACTTTTTTGAAGCTGACATTTTAAATATGTGGTCACAGTTTTCTTCTATATTAGTAATACAACGTGGATTTTGACATCGGATTACATTTTTAAGTTCATTTGGTGGAATAGGCTGAACTTTTTGCACGACCTTACCGTCTTTGATATAGATGAGTGTAATTTTATCATCCAGATATCCTAGAATATCCAACTGAGGTAGCGTAGCTGTTCCTTCAATTTTAATTAAGTCTTTTTTTCCATATTTCTGACTTTTTACATATTGTAGGAGAGCGATAGATTGTTTAATGTTTTCCAGATGAAGAAGTTGGTATATTTCCATACCTCTTCCGGCAGTGATATGATCGATTACAATTCCATTTTGGATAGATTCTACATTTAGCATGATAGCACCTCCTCTCCGGTTTTTGGGTCAGGAATACCAAGCAGAGCCATAATGAGAGCCATTCGGATATAGACCCCATTTTGAACTTGGTCGAAGTAAGCAGCTCGTTTATCTTCATCTACATCAAGGGATATTTCGTCTACTCTTGGGAGTGGATGGAGAACCGGCATATCTGGTGGAGCAAGTTGAAGCTTGTTTTTGGTCAACATATAGATTCCCTTCAATCGTATATATTCTTCTTCATTAAAAAAGCGTTCTTTTTGTACACGGGTCATATATAAGACATCTAGTTTTGGTAATGTATCCTCCAAACTGGTTACTTCATGGTATGTTACATTTGCAGGTTTTAGTGTATCTTCAATCATATAGTCTGGTACACGCAATTCCTCCGGAGAGATAAAATAAAACTGATTATCTGGATATCGAACAAGGCTATTTACAAGTGAATGAACAGTACGACCAAATTTTAAGTCTCCGCAAAAACCTACCGTAAGATGATCTAATCGTCCCTTTCTTTGACGAATAGTCATCATATCGATTAAAGTTTGTGTTGGATGGTTATGACCGCCGTCACCTGCATTTATAACGGGTACTTTGGAATACATGGAAGCACGAAGCGGTGCTCCTTCTTTTGGATGTCGCATAGCGATAATATCTGCATAACAGCTGACTACACGGGCAGTATCAGCAACAGTTTCACCTTTGGTGGCACTGGATTGCTCCGCACCAGAGAATCCCAAAGTTTGCCCACCAAGGCTTAGCATGGCTGATTCAAAAGAAAGACGTGTTCTGGTACTTGGTTCATAAAAAAGTGTAGCAAGTTTTTTACCTTCAGCCACATGGGAGTAATCCGATGGTTTTGCTGAGATGCGGTCAGCCAGATTTAAAACCCGAAGGGTTTCTTCCATCGTAAAGTTTAGTGGGTCAATTAAATGTCTCATAGCCATTCTCCTTTTAATAAATATTGATTACGTTCTGCTCCTACAGAAATAAACTGAATTTCATGGTTTAGTAGTTTTTCTATATGGGTTATATAAGATTTTGCATTATCTGGAAGCTGTTTCCAGTCTCGGCAGTTGGAAATATCTTTTTGCCATCCGGGCAGATATTCTACAACCGGTTCATAAGAATCTAAATTTTCTAATGGATTAAATTGTTCCATTATTACGCCATCTTTGCGATAGCCGATAATTATTGGTATTTTATCCATATTACTTAGTACATCCAGTTTGGTCAGAGCAATTTTATCTGCATTTTGACATTTTAGTCCATATCGACTGGCAACGGCATCAAACGGACCTACTCGTCGTGGACGACCGGTAGCTGCTCCATATTCTCCTCCAGACTTTCTAAGTGACTCCATCCATGATTCTGGCATTGCAGTTTCAGCCACAAAGGGACCGGCACCGACACATGTAGAGTATGCCTTTAAGACACCAACGATATGGTCCATACGTTCGCCCGGAATTCCGGCTCCAATGGGACCGTAGGCGGAAATAGTAGAAGAACTGGAGGTGTATGGGAAAATACCATAATCAATATCTCTCATTGCACCAAGCTGTGCCTCTAGGACTACATTTTTTCCATCCTTAAGTGCACTTTCCAAATAACTGCCTGTATCACAGATGTATGGTGCGTAGAGTGTTGCCTGTTTTTGACACCAGGAAAGTAGAGCAGGATAAGACATGGGTTCCTGATGATAGCAACCGGCAAGTTCCAAATTTTTGGATTCTAACATAATTTTTAAACGTGCCTGTATACTTGTTTCTTCGAGATGTAGAAGGTCTCCGAGACGAATTGTTTTCTTGCGGTATTTGTCACTGTATGCATAAGCAATTCCACGTCTGGTAGAACCAAATGCTGAGTTTGATTTTGCAAGACGATCTTCTTCAAGTTCGTCTTGTACATGATGCCAAGGCATGGAAATAGTAGCATGTGAAGACAATTTTAGATTGTCCGGTGATATAGAAATACCGTTATTTTGGAGCTGGGTAATTTCCTTGGAAAGGTGTTCCAAATCCACAACCATGCCATCACCAAGAATACAAACTACATTCGGATGTAGGATTCCGGAAGGTAGCAAATTTAGAACATATTTTCCTTTTTTTGTGACAACCGTGTGTCCTGCATTATTTCCTCCCTGGTATCGAACAACAATATCTGCTTTCTCAGCCAGAAAATCAATCACACGTCCTTTTCCCTCATCTCCCCAATTAATTCCAGTAACAGCAGTTAACATATTTTATCCTCCATATAGGTTGTTTTTTTGTACTAAAGTGATTATAATTTAATGTTAGAAATAAGTAAAAGGTATCATTGATATGGTAATAATAATTATCTGATATGTCAGGGGGAAAAGGAATGAATGTAAATTTTGAATATTATAGAATTTTTTATTATGTAGCAAAATATAGTAATTTTACCAAAGCAGCTCGAGTGTTAAATAATAGCCAGCCGAATATCACACGCGCAATGAATTGTTTAGAACATGAGGCTAATTGTACACTGTTTATTCGGACAAATCGTGGTGTTCATTTGACACCGGAAGGTGAAAGACTTTATACAAGAATTTCGGCAGCTATGATACAGCTTCAGCTTGCGGAAGAAGAATTATCGGATAGTGTGGGATTGGAACATGGTAGTATTTCTATTGGTGCCAGTGAAACAGCTTTGAATATTTACTTGCTGGACAGGCTAAAAAAATTTCATATGACTTATCCGGGCGTACGGTTAAAAATCTGTAATCATTCCACACCGCAAGCCATTCGCTCTGTACGAAGTGGGGAAATTGATTTTGCAGTAGTTACAACACCCACGAAATTAGATGCACCATTGAAGGAGATAAGACTTAAGCCATTTCAGGAAATCCTGGTAGGAGGAAAAACTTTCACTGCACTTGCCAGTCAGGAGTTGTCTTTTAAGGATTTAAAAGAATATCCTTTTATTTCTCTGGGAACAGAAACAGCGACATATCATTTTTATTATCAACTGTTTCTAGCCCATGGAGTTGAACTTGTACCTGATACAGAAGCAGCTACGACAGATCAGGTGCTGCCATTGGTAAAGAGTGAACTTGGGTTGGCATTTTTACCGGAAGCAATGGCAAAAGAAGCAATTAGGAAACATGAAATTACTAAGATGATGTTAAAAGAAGAAATTCCTAAGCGTTATGTATGTATGGTGTATGATTCAAAGCGACCAATGAGTGTAGCAGCACAGAAGTTGAAAAAAATATTATTAGAACAGGTAGCTATGTGATTTCATTAACAAGTTCATTGGTTCACACAGTTAGTTTAGAATGTGTTATACTTTTTAAATAATACCTGTGTTGTTTTTAGAATGGTGAAGATAATGAAAAAGTAGGAAGGCAAATACACGATGAACAAACAAGAAATATATGACTATTTAAAAGAAAGAAATATATGGTATGAGATTACAGAACACAAAGCTGTTTATAATATGGAAGAGATATCAGAAATCGATATACCATATCCAGAAGGTGATGGAAAGAATCTGTTTATTCGTGATGATAAAAAGAAAAATTATTATTTGATAACAGTAAAAGGAAATAGGCGAGTTGATTTAAAAAAATTTAGGGCAAAGCATAATACCCGTCCGTTAAGTTTTGCTTCTGAAAGTGAATTGCGAGATATTATGGATTTAATACCAGGTGCGGTAACGCCATTTGGATTATTGAATGATAAAGAGTTAAAAGTACAGTTTTATTTGGATAAGGAGTTTATGAAGAATTCACATATTATTGGAGTACACCCAAATGATAATACCGCAACAGTATGGCTTAAGGTGGAGGATTTAATTAATATTATAAAAGAACATGGAAATGAAATTAATATTGTGGAAATTTAATGATATAGATGAAGGCAAAGGTGAATGAGAATGACAAAAAATAAAACAATTATGCGAGTGATTTTCTATGTGGCAGGTTTACTTGTTCTGGCACTTGGAATAATTCTTAATACTAAGTCTGGGCTTGGAGTATCACCAATCATATCGGTATCTTATAGTATTTCTACGATTTTAAATATTAATTTCGGAAATATGACATTTGTACTCTATGGAATATTTGTTGTGCTGGAAGTAATTTTGCATATCATAAAATATGTGCGAATGCCTAAGAAAATGTCTAAGCAGGACAATGAAGCACTGGAGCCCGCGATACATAAATCGATATATTTAGTGATTCTCATGGATATACTCCAACTTCCGTTAAGTCTTGTGTTTACAAGGTTTATGAATCTGTTTTCCGCATGGATTCCGGCACCTTCTGAAAATGTAATAGCACAATTTGCATGTCTGTTAGGCGGAATTATTTTTACAGGCATAGGCGCGGCAATGTCATTGAATATGCGAATTATCCCTAATCCTGGTGATGGAATCGTGCAGGCAATTGCAGATTGTATCGGTAAACCGGTTGGATTTACCAAGAATTGTTTTGATTTGTTTAATATATGTATAACAATAGGTGTTGGACTTATATTTGCACACAGGTTGATTGGTGTGGGTATAGGAACCGTCATTGCAGTGCTTGGTGTTGGACGAGTAATTGCATTATTCAATCACATGTTTATGGACAAGATGATTGCAGCAGCAGGAGTGGAGTAGAAAGAACGAGGTAATTGTATGAAGCAGAAAGTGATGCAATTAAATTTGGAACATTAAGCGAAAAGAAAAGGAGAAACGTATGTCAAGTACAAAGAGCGATGAATTGTACAAAGAATTACTAAAAAAGGGATACCCGGAAGAATTTTGCAAAGAAATTGCTTATAGACAGTTAAATACGGAATATACTACTACAAGAATGTTGGGGTATCTATATCGTTATACGAATCCTCGTATGGAAGATGTGGTGGATGAAATGTTAGCAATTCTAAGCGATCGAAATGCAATCATTCAAAAGAAAGAATTAGAACATGCCCAGGCAACCATCAATCAAATTTATAGGGAAGGGTTGTAGGAAAAGATGAAACTGAAAAATATACTGATTGTTGTAAACGATATTGAAAGGTCAAAAAAATTCTATAAGGATTTATTTGGTCTTGAAACGATTCTGGATAATGATGGAAATGTGATTTTGACAGAAGGTTTAGTGCTTCAGGATAAGTCTATCTGGGAAAATTTTATAGAAAAAGATATTATTTCTCAAAGTAATTCTTGTGAATTATATTTTGAAGAAGCAGATATTGAGAAGTTTGTAGAAAAGTTAGAACGAAATTATCCCAATATACAATATGTGAATCCATTAATGACACATTCTTGGGGACAAAAGGTAGTTCGTTTTTATGATTTGGATGGAAATCTTATTGAAGTTGGAACACCGATAATGCAAGGTTGACATATGAAGGCATAAAGAGTAGAATGAAAAACAAATAGGGAATGAAGTTCTCCCTTGGGAAACCTAAACTGCTTTTATAGCTGATGACTTCTACGATTATTATGTCGCAGAAAGCATCAGTTTTTTGCGTCCAAAGGAGGAAATTATATGTTAACATCATTATCACTCATTTTTCTTGTGGGATTGGCTATGGGAGCCATTTGTCAACGTCTAAGGCTTCCACGAATTATCGGAATGCTGGTTACCGGAATCGTTTTAGGACCATATGCGCTGGATTTCTTAGACCCATCTATTCTCTCGATTTCTGCGGAACTTCGTAAAATGGCACTTATCATTATTTTATTGAAGGCAGGATTATCGCTAGACCTTAAGGATTTAAAGAAAGTGGGACGTTCAGCAATTCTTTTATCATTTGTCCCGGCGACCTGTGAAATCATTGGATATGTGCTGTTTGCACCGCTAATATTGAAAATTGGAAGAATCGAAGCGGCAGTTATGGGAGCCGTTCTTGCAGCAGTTTCGCCGGCAGTAGTAGTACCAAGAATAGTAAGTCTGATGGAGAAAAAATATGGCACAGAAAAAGCAATTCCACAAATGATTATGGCAGGAGCTTCCTGTGATGATATTTTTGTGATTGTGTTATTTACCACATTTTTAGGTATGGCGCAGGGGAACAGTGCGAATATTATGGATTTTGTCAATATACCGATTTCTATTATTTTAGGCATTATCTTAGGTGCAATCGTAGGATATATATTATATCTTTTCTTTGAAACATCCTATGCCCATAAGCATTGTGTAAGAAATAGCATGAAAGTAATCATTGTACTGGGTGTTTCATTTTTATTAGTTGCCATTGAAGGATGGCTGGAAGGAAAGGTATCCGTGTCAGGGCTATTGGCAGTAGTTAGTATGGCATGTGTAATAAAAATGAAAAGTACATCCTTTGTATCCAAGAGACTATCAGAAAAATTCGGAAAATTGTGGCTTGCGGCTGAAGTGATATTATTTGTTTTAGTTGGTGCAGCAGTGGATATACGTTATACATTAAGTGCAGGGATTGCAGCAGTGCTTATGATTTTTACTGCGCTAATTTTCAGAGCCTGCGGAGTTATGATTTGTACCATTAAGACAGAGCTGACCTGGCAGGAACGATTATTTTGTGTGATTGCATATTTGCCAAAAGCAACCGTTCAGGCTGCCATTGGTTCAGTTCCTCTTGCAGCAGGATTACTATGCGGAAAAATGATATTATCCGTAGCAGTATTAGCTATTATTATCACAGCGCCTATCGGTGCTTTTGGAATAGATAATACTTATAAAAAACTGTTGGTGAAAGAGGAAAAATAAATGGAAAAACAGGAGGTTATGATGCATGGAACAATATAAATTAATTGCATTTGATATGGATGGAACATTGTTGAACAGTCAGAAGAAAATTACAGATAAGGCATGTGAAGCAATACAAAAGGCGATAGATGCAGGGATTATTGTAATCCTTAATACGGGACGTTGTGTGGCAGAATTAGAAGAATATATGGAGGTGCTGAAAAATATTCAATATATTAATTCTACAAGCGGAGCGTTGGTTTATGACAGAAAGTCAAATAAAGATATTTATAGTAGTGCATTGGATGTGGATACAGTAAAGGCAATTTTAGATATAGTATCTTCCAAGAACGTTATGATAGATTTTCTTACCAGAGAATCCATCGTACAGCGTGATAAAATAGAAAAAATGGAGCAGTACCGTATGGAAGTTTACCGTGATATGTTTGAAAGAGTAACTGTGAAGTGGGAAGATATTTGCGGTCAATATTTGGAAAAACCATTTCCGGTGGCAAAACTAAACATTTATCATACTTCCGAAGAAGCAAGAAATTATACGAGACAGAGAATTGAGGAGTTACAACTGGGGGTGGAAATGGTAAACGCGGAAACTACTTCTCTGGAAATATCTGCAAAGGGGATAGACAAGGGGATTGGTCTGGAAAAGTTATGCCAATATCTGAATATTTCATTGTCACAAACGATTGTAGTAGGTGATGCAGATAACGATATAGGTGCAATGAAAAAAGCCGGACTGGCAGTAGCAATGGGAAATGCAAATGAACGGATAAAAGAGCTTGCAGATGTTATGGTTGCAGATAATGACCATGACGGATGTAGAGAAGTGATTGAAAAATATATTTTTGCAAAGGATATAGAACGGTAAAGTTGACATAGAAGATTTCTTTTTCTATTTCTATAATAGAAACGCAATAATACGATATAAAATGTCAGCATTCATCACCGGATGAGTGAATATATGGCATCCAGGACTAATTCGTAGGTACGGTGTGTAATACACGATAAGATTGGTCTTGGATGCCCTTTGCTTACGCAAGTAGTGAGAAAAATAAAAAATAGCAACCCTTGACAGCATATACCCCTATAGGTATAATAAGCCTATACCCCCATGGGTATAGGAAGGAGATATTATGTCTAAAGTAATAAAAAGGGTAGAAGATTTTCTGGAGTTAGGAGGAACTGAGAAGGACATTGCTTTTTTTGTTATTTCTGGCATAGCGTTGTTGGTAAGTATTTTTTTGCCACATATGTTACCATTTGATGCGGCATGGATAGCAATTATTTTATGTGGGATTCCAATTATTCTAGAAGCAATTATTGGTTTGATTACAGAATTTGATATCAAGGCTGATGTGTTGGTGTCCTTAGCGTTGATTGCTTCCGTATGTATCGGTGAAGATTTTGCTGCCGGTGAAGTTGCATTTATTATGCAAATCGGTGGGCTGTTAGAGGAACTTACTGTGGCAAAAGCAAGAGCTGGAATTGAAAAACTGGTTCATCTTACCCCGCAGACGGCAAGAATTATCACAGATGGAGCAGAAAAATTAGTTCAAGCAGAACAAGTAAAAATCGGTGATATTTTAAGAGTTCTTCCGGGAGAAACCATTCCGGTAGACGGTATAATCACCAAGGGACAGACTTCCATCAATCAAGCAGTTATGACAGGAGAGTCATTGCCGGTGGATAAAGGAATTGGGGATGAGGTATCCAGTGGAACGGTAAACCAATTTGGAGCATTTGAAATGCAAGTTACGAAAGTGGGAGAAGATAGTTCTATTCAAAGAATGATTAAACTGGTGCAATCTGCGGATGCAGGAAAAGCCCAAATTGTTGGAATTGCTGATAGATGGGCAACCTGGATTGTGGTAATTGCTTTAACAGCAGCATTTCTTACATGGTTAATTTCAGGCGAAATTATTCGTGCAGTAACAATTTTAGTTGTATTTTGTCCATGTGCGTTAGTGCTTGCAACCCCAACTGCAATTATGGCGGCAATCGGAAATGCTACGAAACATGGATTTTTAGTGCGAGAAGGGGATGCTTTAGAGAGACTGGCGAAAGTAAAGAAAGTAGCCTTTGATAAGACAGGAACTTTGACTTATGGAACACCGGAAGTAAGTGCAGTGAAATGTGTAAATAAAAAATATATAGAAGAACAGATTTTTGCGTTGGCAGCTTCCGCAGAACAATATTCCGAACATCCGTTAGGAAAGGCGATTGTACGTTGTTATAAGCAAAAAAATAAGGATAACTTATTGCAAACAGAAGAATTTCAGATGATACCAGGACGAGGAGTATCAGCAATGGTAGATAAAAGTTCGGTGTTGGCAGGAAATAGAGAAATGTTATCAGAACGTTCGATAGAAGTGCACAAAGAGACACAAGACGAGATAGAAAGCTATGTACAGCAAGGAAGTACCGTTATTTTTGTAGCAGTAGAAAAAGAATTGGCAGGATATGTTGTATTGAATGATGCTTTGCGAAGTGAAAGTGCAAATATGATTCAAGAGCTGAAAAAACTGAAAGTACAGCCTATATTGTTAACCGGTGATAATGAAAATGCAGCAATTACAATCGCTAAAATGGTTCATATTGATGAAGTAAAGGCAAAATGCCTTCCGGAAGATAAGTTAAACTGGATTGCAAAATACCAGCAGGAAAAAGAGGCTGTTTGCATGATAGGGGATGGAATCAATGATGCACCTGCGCTAAAAAAGGCGGAAGTTGGAATTGCTATGGGAAGTGTAGGAAGTGATATAGCAGTAGATGCAGCAGATATTGCACTGGTGGATGATGAAGTAAAAGAACTTCCACATTTGCTGGCTTTGTCAAAACGTATGATGATAACGATAAAGTGTAATCTGTCGTTTTCATTAGGGTTAAACTTTCTTGCCATCATTCTTGCAATCACAGGTATTTTAAATCCGGTGGTAGGCGCGTTGGTACATAACGCAGGTTCAGTCCTTGTAATTGTAAATTCAGCATTATTATTAAAATGGAGGAAAAAAGCATGATTTAAGGTTGAAACCCCTTAGTAGGTCTTGTATAATTGTAAGGCGAAAAGGAGTTGCATAAATGGTTATCGGTATTATTGTTTCATTTGCATTAGGTATGTTATTATCCGGAATATGGTTCGGTCTGGTTATTGCATTAGAAAGGATTTCAGATAAGTGCAAGCTTTACAGCATTTCCAGAGTTAAAAGTGTAATAGCAGCAGTTATTCCCACCTACATAATATTAAAATTAAATAATCATTACTTTTTTAATGTAAAAAGTGTAAGTGACTGGAAGGCTTGGATAGAAATCCTTGGTGTTGCAATTATAACAGCATTTATTGTTTCAAAAAATGAAGTGGAAACATTACCTAGTGGAAAAGAATTACTTTGGTATGGCATAGATGGCATATTTATGGAAATTCCTCAACGCCTTATGATGCAATCATTTGTATGGTGTATACTAAAACAATTTAAAATAGATAATGCGATAGTGTTTAGCATATTTATCAATGCCATGATATGGTGTAGCAGTATTATCATTCAAAATATAATATTTAAAATAAAGTTTGAAAAAAGTACGGTTAGAGAAATTTTTTCATCGTTTTTCTTTTCTGTTGGTGCAGGATATATCTTGATAAAAACAGAGTTTATTATATTTACAATGATAGCACATTTGGTAGAAAGAATAGTAAGTACACGGATTAGGGGAAAAATGCATGAAAAATAAATATCAAAAAACAATATATGCCTGTTTCATCGGGTATATTGTGCAGGCAATTGTAAATAATTTTGTACCGTTGCTTTTTCTCACATTTGAGAATACATATCATATTCCATTGAGTCAGATTACCATGCTAATTACCATTAACTTTGGAGTGCAATTATTGGTAGATTTGCTGTCCACGGGATTTGTAGATAAAATCGGATATAAGGCATCCATTTTGATTGCACATGGAGCATCTGCATTGGGATTATTAGGCTTAGTGATCTTGCCGGAAGTGTTTCCAAGTGCATTTGCAGGACTTTTAACAGCGGTTATTATATATGCATTGGGTGGCGGATTGATTGAAGTATTAATCAGCCCAATTATGGAAAGCTGTCCCACAGAAAATAAGGAAAAGGCAATGAGTTTGCTCCATTCTTTTTATTGCTGGGGACATGTTGGGGTAGTATTGTTTTCTACCATATTTTTTAGAGTCTTTGGAATTGAACATTGGAAAATACTAACTTGTATCTGGGTTGCAATCCCCATAATCAATGCAGCTATTTTTGCAAGTGTACCGATAGCACCATTGGTAGAAGAGGGAGAGTCCGGTTTATCCATGATTCAATTATTTAAAAATAAAATATTTTGGGTATTGATGCTTATGATGTTGTGTGCAGGAGCAAGTGAGCAGTCGGTGAGCCAGTGGGCATCCACATTTGCTGAAAAAGGATTAGGAGTAAGTAAGACGCTGGGTGATCTTGCCGGACCAATGGCATTTGCTATTTTAATGGGAAGTGCCAGAGCATTTTATGGAAAATTCGGGCATAAGATTGACTTGGATAAGTTTATGATGGGAAGTGGCGCGCTGTGTATCCTATCTTATCTTTGTATATCATTGACACATTCACCGGTTTTAGCTTTAGCGGGATGTGCGATTTGCGGTTTATCCGTAGGAATTATGTGGCCGGGAACATTTAGTAAAGCATCAGCTTCAATTCGAAATGGTGGAACAGCCATGTTTGCATTATTGGCACTTGCGGGAGATTTAGGTTGCTCAGGTGGTCCAACATTGGTAGGATATGTTTCAAGCATGGCAGAAGAAAATCTAAAGTGTGGAATTTTAGCAGCTATTGTTTTTCCAATATTGATGGTATTGGGAATTATGTTAGTTAAGTTGCAAAAAAATAAGTAGAAAAAGAGGTGTCTGATATTGGTTGCAGGACTGATAGCGGGCGCTTTTTATATCATAGGAAATATCAGGATGCGTACTTGCGGAGATGAAATTAGTCATAGATGATACCACTCTTTGTTTTGGCAACTTGAAATACAAAGAGAAAAAGGATAAAATGGTAACAATTAGTTTTTGAGTTGCAGGAGGAGAAAATTATGCATTTTACATATTGTCCATATTGTGGAGAAAAATCGGTGAAGAAGGAAATCGGAGATGAAGGCTGGATTCCATATTGTAATGGATGTCAGATTCCCTTGTGGGATATGTTTACTACATCTATTATATGTGCAGTTGTAAACGAATATAATGAGGTTGCATTGTTGCAGCAAAACTATGTATCTACCACAAAATATGTATGTGTTGCAGGAATTATGCAGATGGGTGAAAACGCAGAAGAAACCGCCAAAAGAGAGATAAAGGAAGAATTAGGACTAGAGGTACTTGATTTAAAATATATTCATAGCTATGCCTATGAGAAAAAAGAAATGTTGATGTTGGGATTTCGTGCAAAGGTGAAAAAGGCAGAATTGCAACTTTCACAAGAAGTAGATTCAGCGGAGTGGGTACCTTTTGAAAATGCATTGGAAAAGTTAAGAGAAGGAAGCATTGCCTGGCAACTGGTGAAGAGAGTAATTGGAGAATAGGAAGGAGGATATATGATTTTTGAAGAAAAAAGTGTTACTTTAAAGAACAATGAAAAGTGCATTTTGAGAAATGCCAGAATAGAAGATGCAGAGGATTTAATACAATATCTAAAGACAACAGCACAAGAAACCCCATATTTGGTGAGAGAACCGGAAGAAATTAAAATTACACTGGAGCAGGAAAGGAAGTTTATTCAAAGTAAGATAGAGGAAGAACGGGAATTAATGCTAATTGCAACCGCTGCTGGCAGACATGTAGGAAACTGTTCTCTTATGTGTATGGGAAACAATCAAAGATATCGGCATCGGTGTGGAGTTGCCATTGCCTTGTATCAAGAGTATTGTGGAAAAGGAATTGGCAGGTTAATGTTGCAAACTATTTTAGATGTTGCAAAATCCTGTGGTTTCGAACAAGCAGAGTTAGAGGTGGTTACCACAAATATAAAGGCAATATCGTTGTATTTGAGTTTAGAATTTCAGATTTATGGGACATTTCCAAATAATATGAAATATAAGGATGGAACCTATGCAGATACTTATTGGATGGCGAAAAGACTGTAAGATTCTATTGTATAAAAACTTGAATATAAAAGCGAGGATTATAGATGATACGAGAAGATTTTATAGTCCAATTTCTGACAATTTTATACAAGAGTTGATGTCAGGAAAAATTCCGATTGAAAAGCCATATTTACCCCAATTGGGTGAAAATATTTATTATGGTAAAATAGAGCCAATAAATAAAGAAAATTATGAATTGGCTTCATTATGTACTGGTAGAACGAAATGTAAAGGATGTAATTCAAAGATAAAAATGTACCAGGATAATTTGGAAGATATATTTGGATTTGTAAATATAAAAGATAATGAAGTAGTAGGTGGAGCGGAGTTTTTCCCGTCTATAAAGGTTCCATATAATATTCCAAAAGCGAAAGACATTGCGTTTATAACTTGTGTTTATTCATCAGATGAATATTTTGATTATAAAACAAAACCTTTAGAAGAGTTAGAAAAATATTTGTCAAAAAAATACACGAAAGTTATTGTTATATCAGATGAAAAAGGTGTATTCCCAAATGGTGATTTAGATTTCTTTAAAAGAAATGGATATATAGATGAAAAAGTGATATTTGAAGATGCATATTGTAAATTACATTTGTTATGGAAGAAGCTGGTAAAATAGAAATTTGTATGGATTGCTAATGTATGTATAAATTTATAATAATGGCAACCTATATTTTTGTTGTATATCATACATAAGTATGTACAAAAAAGGCGCGAACCATTTTAAACAGTTCACCATATCATATTTGTTTTATGTTATAATGTGTTATACAATTTTATTAACTTGGAGGTATGATATGTGTGGATTAACAACTGATTTATAAAAAATAAATCGGAGGTTGAAATGGAATATATAATAAGAGAGTTAAAGGAAAGTGAAGTAGAAGTATTAGATATATTTTTGTATGAGGCAATTTTTATTCCCAAAGGTGTTATGGCACCACCAAGGGATATAATTTATCAACCAGAATTACAGGTTTATGTGAAAAATTTTGGAAAGAGAAAAGGTGATATTTGTTATGTCGCTGAATTTTGCAATCAAATAGTGGGAGCTGTATGGGTTAGGATTATGAATGATTATGGACACATTAACGATGAAACTCCATCGTTTGCTATTTCACTTCTTAAAGAATTTAGAAATTATGGAATTGGAACACAGTTAATGAAGACGATGATTGGAAAATTAAAAGAGCAAGGATATAAACAGGCATCGTTATCTGTTCAAAAAACGAATTACGCTGTTCATATGTATAAAAAAATAGGGTTTGAAATCGTAGATGAAAATCTCGAAGAATATATTATGGTGTGCAGATTGTAATTTATAAATCGGAATTTATGGAGGTAACTACGATGATAGATATTAGAATAATGTCAATAGCAGATTATGATGAAGTATATAATTTATGGGTTAATACTCCAGGAATGGGATTAAATTCAACAGATGATAGCAGAGAGGGTATTGAAAAGTATTTAAGACGTAACCCTACATCAAGTTTTGTAGCAGAATGTGATGGCACGATAATTGGAGTGATTATGGCTGGTCATGACGGAAGACGAGGATATATACATCATACTGCTGTTTTACCAGCTTATAGAAATCAAGGAATAGCAAAAGGACTTGTTGATTGTGCTATATCTGCTTTAGATAAAGAAGGCATAAATAAAGTAGCTTTGGTTGCTTTTAAAAAGAATGTTATAGGAAATGGTTTTTGGGAGAATATTGGATTTGTAGGTAGAGATGATTTGGTATATAGAAATAAAAATATTCATGTATTAAATAGAATTGATACATAATTCTATGAAGAATTAGTCAACTTCCAGCTTAGCGGGAAGTGGCAGAAAATGAAAAATCGGAAGTTAGCGAGGCACATATAATGAATATTAAAACAGACAGAATGATCATTCGTGATTTTACTATGAATGATATAAACGATTTGCAGGATATTTTGGGCGATGCTGAAACAATGAAAAACTGCGAGCCCGCATATACGATTGAGAAAACGGCTGATTTTTTGCAAAAATTCTGCATAGAAAAAAAAGGGGCTGTTGCTGCGATACATAAAGACACCGCCAAAGCGATTGGATATATTCTCTTCAACGAGTTCGATGACGGCGTGTATGAAATCGGATGGTTTTTCAACAGGGCTTTCTGGAGACAGGGATTCGCTTATGAATCCTGCAAAGCAGTCATTGACTATGCTTTTGATAAGATGAATGCACATAAAGTATTTGCCGAAACAATCGACGGAATGAAATCCGTTAACCTTATGAAAAAGCTGGGAATGAAAACGGAAGGAATTCAAAGAAGCCAAACGAAAGACAGCTCTGGAAACTGGGTGGATGTATACTTTTATGGACTCCTTTCAGAAGATAGACAGTAACGCAAATTCCAGTTTACAGAGGTAAGGAGAACACATGAATACATATTTTCCATTATTTATTAATATAAAAGAAAAAGATATTTTGGTGTTTGGTGGAGGAAACATTGCCACCAGACGAATAAAGGCAATGCTTCCCTATGGAGCATGTATTCGGATAATTGCGCCGGAAATTTCAGAAGAATTGCAGCAACTTGCAGAACAGAATGGAAATCTGATATTAGATTATCGCAAGTATAAATTAAGTGAGTTACAAAAGCCTGATTTTGTATTGGCAGCAACGAATGATGAAAAGGTAAATCAAACGATTTTCAGAGAATGTCGTCACAAAGGAATCTTGGTAAATGTAGCCTCAAATCGTGAACTGTGTGATTTTTATTTTCCGGGAGTTGTGCAGCAGGGGGATATTACAGTGGGAATTACAGCCAATGGAAAGAATCACAAAAAGGCAGCAGAAGTAACAGAACAGATTCGAAAGTTATTAGGGTAACAGATTGGAGAAGGATATGCTTATTCGGCATGATCAAGATAGAAAATTGTATTTATATGACACTATTAATATAAAAAAGGAAACGAGCACCCCGCTTAGGCAAATCCATACGGTAAAAAACCCATTTCCTTTTAAATTATTGTAAAATGATTTAAATAAAATTGCAAGCTTTTTATAAAAAATCAATGGAGGAAACTATTTGTGAAAGTAATAAAAATAGGAACCAGAGAAAGTCGCCTAGCTGTAATTCAAGCAGAAATGACAGCAGATTATATTCGAAAAAACTGTAAGGAAATAACACCGGAGTTAGTAAAAATGAAAACGACCGGTGATAAAATATTAAATAAAACATTGGATAAAGTTGGAGGAAAGGGACTTTTTGTAAAAGAATTAGATACTGCCTTGTTAGAAAAACGCAGTGACATTTCTGTTCACAGCTTAAAGGATGTGCCGATGGAAGTTGCACAGGAATTGCCGTTGCTTGGTTTTTCTAAGAGAGAAGATCCAAGAGATGTATTAGTACTTCCCAAAGGAGTAGAAAGTATAGATAAGACCTTGCCGTTAGGTTGTTCTAGTGCCAGAAGAATCATACAATTGAGAAAACTTTTCCCGGATATGGAAGTAAAAAGTGTACGGGGCAATGTACTTACACGATTGGAAAAATTAGATCGTGGGGAATATAGTGCATTGATATTGGCAGCAGCAGGATTAAAGCGTTTAGGATTGGAAGAGCGTATTAACAGATATTTTACTACAGAAGAAATGATTCCGGCAGCAGGGCAGGGAATCTTAGCAGTACAGGGAAGACAAGGAGAAGATTATTCCTGGCTGACAGAATTTTTTGATGAAGAAAGTACTTACTGTGCCCTGGCAGAGCGTAGTTTTGTGCATACCCTGAATGGAGGTTGTAGTTCTCCTATTGCAGCTTATGCAGTAATAAAAGAAGGTGAGTTACAACTAACAGGACTTTATGCGACAGAAGGAAGTATGGATTATGTAACAGGAAAAATTACAGGAAGCCCGGGAAAAGCAAAAGAATTGGGAAAAAAATTGGCAGAGCAGCTTAAGGATATAAAGAGTGGTGAATAGACAGAAAGGATAGAAAGAAAGTACAATGAATGGAAAAGTATGGCTGGTAGGGGCAGGACCTTCCGATGTAGGATTACTTACGGTGAAAGGAAAAGAAGTATTAGAAAGAGCTCAAGTGGTAGTATATGATCGTTTGGTGGGAGCAGGGATTTTAGCATTAATTCCCCAAGAGGCAGAAACCATCGATGTGGGAAAACGTGCCGGAAATCATACCATGCCGCAGGAAGAAATAAACCGGTTACTGCTACAAAAGGCACAAGAAGGAAAAGAAGTAGTACGTTTAAAAGGAGGAGATCCATTCTTATTTGGACGTGGAGGAGAAGAATTAGAATTATTAACAGAACGTGATATTCCATTTGAAATCGTACCGGGAATCACTTCTGCAATTTCCGTACCGGCTTACAATGGAATACCGGTAACTCATAGAGATTATACGTCATCCGTACATATTATTACGGGGCATAAAAAGAGAGATGAAAAATTAGATCTGGATTTTGAAGCCCTTGTGCACTTAAAAGGCACATTGGTATTTCTAATGGGTGTATCTGCACTTTCCGATATTTGTAATGGATTACTTCAGGCAGGAATGGAACCAAATATGCCTGCGGCTATATTACAACAGGGAACCACTGCCGGACAGAAGAAAATTATTGCCACAGTAGCTACTTTAGAGCAAGAAGTAGAAAAGCAAGGAATCGAAACACCGGCAATTATTGTAGTGGGAAAGGTGTGTGAACTTGGAAATCGTTTCGCATGGTATGAAAAAAATCCACTGTTTGGAAAAAGGGTGATTGTAACCAGACCAAAGGAACGAAGTGGAACATTGTGTGGAAAACTAAGACAAGCAGGGGCAGAAGTTGTGGAAATGCCTACGATAAAAACGGTTCCGATTTTGGAAAATAAGGCATTAGAAAAAGAAATACAAAGATTAAAAGAGTATCAGTATCTGGCATTTACGTCTCCGGCAGGAGTGAAAGTATTTTTTGATATGTTAAAAATATATCACACAGATATTCGTTCCATTGGTTCAGCGAAGATTGCAGCTATTGGAAAAGGAACCAAAAGAGAATTAGAAGAACGCGGAATTATGTGTGATTTTATGCCGGAAATCTATGATGGAGAACATCTTGGTGTGTTATTAGGAGAAACGGCAAAAGATGGAGAACGCATTCTGATTCCAAGGGCAGCAGAGGGAAATCTACAGCTTATAGAGGAAATAGAAAAAAGAACTAAGGCAGAGATTACTGACTTGCCAATTTATAAGACTGTGTATGAATCAGCAAGATTTGAACCGGAACATGTAGATATGGCGGTATTTACCAGTGCATCTACCGTAAAGGGATTTGCAAGAGCAATTAACAAACTGGAAGTAAAAAACATTTTAGCAGTTTGTATCGGCAAACAGACACAGGCAGAGGCAGAAAAACTAGGGATGAATACCATAACTGCAAAAGAAGCAACGATTGATAGTTTGGTGGAATGTTGTGTAGAAGCAGGAAAAGGAAGAGGATAATGAAGTATATATTTCTTTCTTAACAATTGCCGGATGGTATGGAATGAACTTCCGCTATATGCCGGAATATGCATGGAAGTATGCATATCCGGTAGTGATAGTGGTAAGTATTCTCATAATTATAATTGAAACTATTTATTTTAAGAAGAAAAAGATGCTTTAGAAAGCAACGTCTTTCACAACAGACTTTGTTTTCCATTTGCCTTGGAAGAAACGAATAATTCCGGCGGCTCCGGCAAGTATCCAGGTAAGACCGTTTGTATACCATACACCCCACATACCAACAGCAGGAATTGCCATCAAAAGGTAAGCAAAGCCGATTCTTCCAACTACTTCGGTAAGTCCGTTTATCATGGCGTAAGCAGCGTCACCAACACCATTTAACATACCTCGTGTAATATAAATCATACCCAGTGCAAAGTACATAAAACTGGTAATACGAAGTCCTCTTGCCCCGATTTCAATAACATCAGGCTCATTTACAAAGAGTCTTACAATTGGGTCACCAAACAGGAACATAACAGCAATCATCATAAGGCTAAAGACAAGGACAACGAGAGTGCTTTTTTTACAACTGGTACTAACGCGATCATACTTTCCTGCACCTACATTCTGACCTGCAAAGGTAGATACAGCAGTTCCCAGAGAACCAAAAGGCTACTGTACTAATTGTTCTACACGGCTGGTTGCAGTGTAGGCAGCCATTACAGTTGCACCATAGTTATTTACAACACTTTGTAAAGCAACACAGGAAAATGCAATCATTGCATTTTGACCGGCAACCGGAAGTCCAATTTGAAAACTCTTTTTAATAATGTCATTATCAACAGTAAAATGACGTTTTTCTAATCTTAAGTATGGGTTCCTGCTAAGGGCAAATAAAATAGAACCAATGGCAGAAATAAGCTGTGCAATCACGGTTGCCCAGGCAGCACCTGCAACACCCCAGTGGAAAACTAAAACAAATAAAAGGTCTAGTCCCACATTTATAAAACTGGATACAATTAAAAAAATCAGTGGGGTCTTGGAATCACCAAGAGCACGCAAAATAGAAGAAATTCCATTATAGATAGCTACAATAACAGTAGCACCACATACAATTTGCATATAAATAACGGCATCTTCCATGTTTTCAGCCGGAGTATTCATAAGATATAAAATAGGTCTTGCAAATACAAAACTGATAATACTCATAACAGCTCCGGATATGGTAATAATGTATACAGAATTTGCAATAATTTTTTTTACATAATCATCTTTTCCGGCACCGAAAAACTGTGAAATCAAAATACCAATACCGGAAGCAAGACCAAGGCACAAGGAAAAGAATAAAAAGTTCAGATTTCCTACTGCGCCAACTGCACCCAGCGCATTGGAGCCTACGAATTTTCCGACAATAATGGAATCAACCATATTATAAAGTTGTTGAAAGATATTTCCAACCAGCATCGGAAGAGCAAATCTTAACAGCAATCCGACTTCATTTCCTTTTGTCATATCGCATACATATCTTTCGTTCATGCTACTTGCCTCCTTAAGTTCATCAATGTGATAACAATATAGCAACTTTTTGAAAAAAGTAATATAATAGATTCGTGTAAAAATAGAACAAATCTATCGTTTACAGAAAAAGCACACTGTGCTATATTTAAAAGCAAATCATAACATAAATTATACTTACAACAGAAAAGAGGAAGAAATATGGAACTGATTACAAGACCACGGCGTTTGCGTGGAAATGTTTTACTAAGAAAGATGGTACGGGAAACCAGAATGGACGCATCCAGTCTGGTATATCCAATGTTTGTAATAGAAGGAAATAATATAAAAGAAGAGATTCCAACCATGCCGGGACAATATCGTTATAGTGTGGATCGAATGGAAGAAAAACTTACACAGTTAGCAGATGCAGGTGTTAGCAGTGTAATGTTATTTGGGATTCCGGGGCATAAAGATGAAATCGGAAGTGGTGCTTATGCGGAAGATGGGATTGTGCAAAAGGCATTTCGCAAAGCAAAAGAAGTGTGTCCACAGTTATACATGATAGGAGATGTGTGCATGTGTGAATATACATCCCATGGACATTGTGGGGTATTATGCGGGCATGACGTAGATAATGATAAGACATTAGAACTTTTGGCAAAAACCGCATTGTCGCAGGTTCAGGCTGGCGCAGATATGGTAGCACCTTCTGATATGATGGATGGAAGAGTAGCGGCAATCCGCCAAAAACTGGATGAGAATGGGTATATAAATACACCGATTATGTCTTATGCAGTAAAGTTTGCATCCTCTTTTTACGGACCATTTCGTGATGCAGCAGGTTCAGCACCTTCTTTTGGAGACCGTAAATCTTATCAGATGGATTATCATAACCGCAGAGAGGCATTGAAGGAAGCAATGCTGGATGTGGAAGAAGGAGCAGACATTATTATGGTAAAGCCGGCTATGGCATATGGAGATTTGATTCGCGAAGTGAAAGACAGAACGGATATACCGGTGGCATCCTATTCGGTTAGTGGTGAATATGCTATGGTAAAAGCGGCAGCACAGGCAGGTTTCATTGATGAAGCAAGTATTTTATGTGAGATGGCAGTAAGTGCTTATCGTGCAGGAACAGATATTTATATTACTTATTTTGCAGAAGAATTAGCAGGATATATGAAAGAAGGAAGAATTGGATGACAACAAATTCAGAAAGACTATTTCAAGAAGCAGTAAAAGTGATTCCGGGCGGAGTTAATTCACCGGTGCGTGCATTTGGTTCTATCGGTTCAACACCAAGATTTATTAAATGCGCAAATGGAGCATATATTTACGATGAAGACGATAATAAATATGTTGATTATGTAGGGTCGTGGGGACCAATGATATTAGGACATAATCAGAAAGCAGTTTTAGAAGCGGTAACAGAAGCATGTAAAATGGGATTAAGTTACGGTGCAGCAACAGCTGTAGAAGTAGAAATGGCGAAGCTGGTATGTGAATTAGTACCATCCATAGAAATGGTGCGCATGGTAAATTCAGGAACAGAAGCCGTTATGAGTGCTATCCGTGTAGCCAGAGGGTATACCGAAAGAAATAAAATTATTAAGTTTACCGGATGTTATCATGGACATTCCGATGGATTGCTGGTAAAAGCAGGTTCCGGAGTAATGACAGCAGGTGTACCGGATAGTCTCGGAGTTCCGGCAGGATGCACCCAGGACACGTTATCAGCTGTATACAATGATTTAGAAAGTGTGAAAGAACATTTTAAACGTTGTGGAGAAGAAATAGCAGCAATTATTGTGGAACCGGTAGCAGCAAATATGGGAGTCGTTCCACCAGAACCGGGATTTTTGGAAGGATTGCGCAGTATTTGTGACGAGTATGGTGCATTACTTATTTTTGATGAAGTAATTACCGGATTTCGTTTAGAAATCGATGGTGCACAGGGATATTATGGTATCAAACCGGATTTAACTACTTTTGGAAAAATTATTGGTGGAGGAATGCCGGTAGGAGCTTATGGTGGAAGAAGAGAAATCATGGAAGTGGTATCACCGGTAGGAGGTGTATATCAGGCAGGTACATTGAGTGGAAATCCAATTGCCATGGCAGCAGGATTGACACAGCTTACTATTTTAAAGGAACATCCGGAGTATTATAAAGCATTAAATGAAAATGCAGAATGGTTTTTCGGGGAAATTGAAAAAACAGTAGCAGAAGCAGGACTGCCATATCAGGTAAACCATGTAGGTTCTATTGGTTCGTTGTTCTTTACCGGAGAAAAGGTAAGAGATTACGACAGTGCCAAAACATCAGATACAAAGGCATTTGCAGAGTATTGTAATTATATGCTCAATCATGGTATTTACTTAGCACCTGCGCAATTTGAAGCAATGTTTCTTTCTATGGCTCACAGCAAAGAAATATTAGAAGAGACCCTTCAGACGATGAAACAGTATTTTCTATAAAATTTTTACAAAAAATTTAAAAAAACTTAAATACTTTTTGTATGGACAAGGAGTATGATAAGAAAGGAAGGAATACGAAAGAACGGAGAGGGTAATGTGACGAGTGAAGAACGAAGACGACGAGAGGCATATTTAGCCAGACGTAGAAAAAGAAAACGAAAAAGAATATTGCAAATGGTGCGAAAAGTAGTAATTACATGCGGTGCTATATTAGCAATATTGTTAGTGATTATACATATTTCACAAAAGGTAGAAGCAACAGAAAATAAAACAAAAGGAGCCAAGAAGGTTGTAGCATCCACCGACAGTTCCAGACAGAAAGTGATTACAGAAGCTCCGGATTATAAGGTAGAGCTCTTGACACCGAATGAATATTCCAGACCACAGATAGCTATGGATGAGGTCAGAGGAATTGTCATACATTATACAGCCAATCCCGGAACAACCGCTGAGCAGAATCGCAGTTATTTTGAAAGTTTAAAGGATAGTCATGAGACAAAGGCAAGCAGTCATTTTGTGGTAGGAATTGATGGAGAAATCGTGCAGTGTATTCCAAGTTCAGAGATTTCATATGCATCAAATGATCGAAATAATGATACAATTTCTATTGAATGTTGTCATTTAGATAAAGACGGCAAATTTACACAGGAAACATATGATTCTTTGGTACATCTTACAGCATGGCTTTGTGGAAAATTTGATGTGTCGGTAGAAAATGTAATCCGTCATTATGATGTAACAGGCAAAGAGTGTCCGTTGTATTTTGTAGAGCATGAGGATGCTTGGGAACAGTTCAAAAAAGATGTACAAAATTACTTAGATACTTATGGAGTAGAAGCAGAACAAAATATTTCATAAAAATAAAGGGAGTCTGAAGAAGTTAAAATCAGACTCCTTTTATTTTGCGCCAGTAGTGATGAAGATGCTGTGCTTGCACAGGTATTTGAAGAGCACCGCGATAACTTGAGAAACTCGCAATGTGTGTTTCTCATAAGTTTTGTAAAAATGTGATAGATTTAGCAGAAAATTGACATATCTGTATCTTGTCAAATAAGAAAGTATAAAGTAAAATAAAAGTCAGATTATGAAAAAAAGGAGAAAAATATGATAGTGCAACAGTATGAAAATCTGAAAACAACAGATAGTCCCAGAAAGGAATTAATCGCAATAAAACAGGAATTGAAGGATGAGGTAGTTGTTTTAGAATGGCAGAAAATGTTGCAGGGAAACTATGATATTTTTTTGAAATTTTTAGAGCATGAAGATGCAAAAGTACGGAAAAATGCAGCATTAATTCTTGGAAAATTACAGGCGCAGGAGGCAGCGTTGCCCTTGTATGAGGCATATCAGAAGGAAACACAACGTTTTGTAAAAAGCGATTATCTTACGGCATTGGCTCAGTTAGATTATAAGGAGTTTATTCCGGAATTAGAGAAAAGATTGGCAGATTTAGAAGCGTACCAGCCGGCGGAAAATGAAGAAAAACATGTAAGAGAAGAAATGACTGCCTTACGAAAGATGGTTTCTGTTAAGAAAAGCCGAAAACATCTTGTATTTCAAGGATACCAGGAAGAATATGAAGTAATTTTGACTACAGGAAAAGTACATCAAGAAGTAACAAGTCGCCAGATTAGAAACGGAAAAATCCTCTGTATGAAAAGTGGAGTGCGAGTAAAAACCAATGATATTCGAGAATTATTGGAGATACCAACTTATCGGGAAATGTTATTTCTTTTAAGTATACGCACATTGCAGCCAAAACCGGAACAGGCGGCAGAGGCGTTAGCACAGTCAAACTTATTAGAGTTGTTAAGACGAGCACATAAGACAGAAGAAAAGTGTCGATTTCGATTAGGAATCCATAGCAGAATGTCCTTAGAAAAACGAGGCGAATTTGCCAAAAAGCTGGCATTTGCATTAGAAAAAGCAACTTCTTATCAATTAGAAAATTCTACTTCAGACTATGAAATAGAAATAAGATTAATGGAAAAAAGTGACGGTACCTTTCTTCCGTTGATAAAGTTTTTTACATTGCCGGATAAGCGTTTTCAATATCGCAAAAATACCATTGCATCCTCTATCCGTCCGGAGCAGGCAGCTTTGATTGCAGCATTAGCCAAGCCATATATGGAACAGGATGCACAGATTATCGATCCGTTTTGTGGTGTGGGAACCATGTTGCTAGAACGAAATCGAGTTTGCCCGGCAAGGGTAATGTATGGTGTTGATATCTTCGGTAAGGCGATTTTAGGAGCACGAGAAAATACGGAGATTGCCGGACAAACAGCATATTATATTAATCGAAACTTTTTTGAATTTACGCATGAATATTTGTTTGATGAAATTATTACAAATATGCCGGAACGTGGGCAGAAAAGTAAAGAAGAACAAGATGCATTTTACGGGAAGTTTTTTGAAAAAGCCACTGAGATTTTAAGAGAAAAAGGAAGAATTATAATGTATTCCAACGAAAAGAATTTTGTAAAAAAACAGTTGCGAATTCAGAAAAACTTCACAATGTTACAGGAGTATAACATGGATGAAAAAGACAGATATTATCTGTTTATTGTAGAAAAAAGGAACAATGAATAGGATGGAAACAGAAGAAATCGTAGTAAATCAGAATTCAAATAATATAAATACATATGCATCACTGGAAGAAATATTGGATAATGTAGGGTGCGGCATTTGTGTAATTGCCATGGAAGGCGAAGAAATCCTTTTTACCAATGAAAAGATGCGAAACTTTTTTCATCTGGCATGTTAAAAGAAAAAATATGTGATGTATCAAAGAAAAAAGAAAATACCTGTGAAATATATATGAAAGAAGAACAGCAATGGTTCGAAATTCACAACAAGGAACTTAAGTGGGTTGACGGTAGAAATGTGGTGCTTTATACCGTTTATGATATAACGGAGAATAAAAAGTACCAACAAAAAATTGAAAGACAGGTAAATAATGACTTCTTAACAGGCTTATATAATCGTATGCGTTGCGAAGAAGATATGGCAAAGTATATTGAACAGACCAAGCATGAGGGTGGAGAAGGAGCTTTGCTCTATATGGATCTGGATGATTTTAAGCATATTAATGATGGTTTGGGACATCAGTATGGAGATGTGCTGCTAAAGGCAATATCACATAGCCTGCAACGAATTGTAGGAATAGAAAGTAGCTGTTACCGTATGGGTGGGGATGAGTTTATCATAGTGGTAACCCATACAAAGTATTGGATGCTTGGAAGTATATTAGAGCAGATATTAGAAATCTTTTCCAAACCATGGTTTTTAAAGGGAGCAGATTATTATTGTACTGCCAGTATGGGGATTGTACGTTTCCCGGCAGATGGAGATAATGTACATGAGCTGATTAAAAAGGCAGATATAGCATTATTTGAGGCAAAAAGGTCAGGAAAAAATCGATATGCATTTTACGGCGAAGATTTGGACAGTAGTTCCTTTAAACGATTGGACTTGGAAAAAAATATGCGAAATGCAACCATGAATGCTTGCCAAGAATTTGAAGTATATTATCAGCCGATTGTAGATGATTTAGGAAAGGAACCATTTGCGGATGCCTTTATAAAAATTGTTTGTGAGCTTGCTACGATTATAGGAATGCATGTGTGTGTAGAAGGAGTAGAGAGTGAAAAGCAGTTTGAAATTTTAAAAAGCATACAGATTCAAATGATACAAGGCTTTTATTTTGGAAAACCAATGAAAAAAGAAGAATTTGCAAAAAAATATTTATAAAAATTGCAAATTATCATTGACAATTGAAGGAACATTTGATATTATTTTTAAGTCGTCATGACAGCGACATCATTTTTATTATGATGTTTGCGGAAGTGTCGGAACTGGCAGACGAGCAAGACTAAGGATCTTGTGATTATTGCAATCGTGTGGGTTCAAGTCCCATCTTCCGCATTTGATTTTTGAGAAAAAGCCTTGAATTTTCAAGGCTTTTTTCTTCTTTTTCATATCTTAATGTGATATAATCAGTTCTACAAATCGGAATTTGAAAGGAGAAGTAAAATGCCATACATAACAATTGAAAGTGGAGTATTAACAGATGCACAAAAGGAACAGTTAATCAAAAGATTAACAGAAGTATCCTCTGAAATTATGAATGTACCACAAGAATTTTTTGCAACCACAATAAAAGAATTACCTGATAAAAATTTTGGTATTGGTGGTAAAACGATTGATAAAGTTAAAGCTGAATATATGCAGACACACAAATAACCCCCAATTTTTAGAACTAGAGAAATTCTAGTTTATGGAGGAAACTATATGCTGAATGTGAGAAATGCTGATATTACAGATTTTGAGCAGATTATGGGAATCTACAAATATGCGCAGGATTACATGATTCGGTCTGGAAATCCAAAACAATGGGGACATTCCTATCCAGATACAGATTTGATTAAATCTGATATTACGCAAAACACTTGCAGAGTAATATACGACAAAAATGGTATACATGGAGTATTTGCTTTGTTTGAAGGAAAGGAGCCCACTTATGAACATATTGAAAATGGTTATTGGCTGAATGATAAACCATATATTACTATTCACAGGCTTGCTGGTGATGGACAGGTGCACGGATTGTTTCAGTGTACCGTAAATTATTGTAAAAACATTTCCAAAAACCTCAGAGTGGATACACATGCTGATAATTTAACAATGCAAAAGCTAATTGAAAAGAACGGATTTACAAAATGTGGGATTATCTATGTCAGAGACGGATCTCCAAGAATCGCCTACCATTGGACAGCTGACAACTCCTAGTTTACTGACGGATTAAAAATAATGCAGAGATGGTTTTATTATTGGAACGAAAAAACAATTTTGGATTTATCAATTTATCATTAAGGATTATCATTCGATAAGCCACTTATTCAGTAAATTATCCAATATTTTTAGTGATATAGTTCCTATATGGATTGCGCAAGAAAGAAAAATTTTACTGGTGCTTTTCTGTTAATTCGGATATACTATAGAAGATATGCGATGCGTATATAGTTATAAAAGTTTTAGATAGGAAGGGAGCCAAACGTATGAAATTTATTTCCTGGAATGTAAATGGGTTACGCGCCTGTGTACAAAAAGGGTTTTTAGAATATTTTAAAGAGACAGAAGCAGACTTTTTCTGTATTCAGGAGTCAAAGCTTCAGGCAGGACAGATTGAGTTAGAATTGCCGGAGGGCTATGAAGCATATTGGAACTATGCAGAGAAAAAAGGATATTCCGGTACAGCCATTTTTACTAAACATAAGCCATTACAGGTGACTTATGGAATTGGAATCGAGGAACATGATAAGGAAGGCAGAGTTATTACTTTAGAGTATGATAATTTCTATCTGATAACCTGCTATACACCAAATTCACAAACAGAATTGGCAAGGTTATCCTACCGTATGGAATGGGAAGATGCATTTTTAGCATATGTAGATGGTTTAAAAGAAAAGAAACCGGTTATTTTCTGCGGGGATTTGAATGTGGCTCATAAAGAGATTGATTTGAAAAATCCGAAAACCAATCGCAAAAACGCAGGATTTACGGATGAAGAAAGAGAAAAGTTTTCTGTGATTTTAAGTCACGGATATATTGATACTTTCCGTTATTTTTATCCGGAACAGGAGCAGATTTACTCCTGGTGGTCCTATCGTTTTAAAGCACGAGAAAAGAATGCAGGATGGAGAATTGACTATTTTATCGTATCAGAGGATTTAAAGGACAAGCTTGTAGATGCAAAGATTCATACAGAAGTTATGGGCTCTGATCATTGTCCGGTGGAATTGGATATTAATCTGTAAGCTAAAACATTTCCTAGGATATAAAAAGTGTGCCGTTAAATATATGCCTGAGCGGTATCACTTACAAACAGGCGAAAAGGAGAATACATTATGGAAAAGGGAGATATTCGGTTTCGGAAAGTAATTGTGCATATTATGGACTCTACTGTTGGAATACCGGTACTTTCCGATACGTTATTAGACTTTGGTTCTGATTTTGGAGATTTCCTGCGGGAACATATCTATAAAGTAATGAGTACGGATGATAAAAAGAGCTGTGAATTTCAAAAAGAGGAGTCGGTGGTGTATCAACAGCTACTTCCGTTAACAGAGGCAGAGGTGACAGACGAGACTTTTGTAGAGGCAAGTCAACAAATTGCCAGTCATTTATATGGAATTATGAATAAAAATATTGATATTCCATCTGCGGATTTTGTAGTGGCATTGTTTGAAACAGATACCATGAAGTATCTTGCTATGTTGAAGATGGACTATAAGACATCCTATACCCATCAGACACAGTCGGATGCGTTTGGAAATACTAACGAGATTATCAAGTTTCGTGCGATTTTGCCGACTGAAAGCCAAAAGCTGTCAGAAGCAGCTATTGTAAATCTTTATGATTTTTCCATTTCATTGATAGAGAAAAAATATGACGTAAATGGAGTGAAAACAAATTACTTTTCGAAACTTTTTTTGAATTGTAGTGGAGCACTGTCACCGAAAACACAGCTTGCCATTGTTACCAGAGCCATTGAAAATGTGCAGAAAAAATACTACAACGATTCGGAGCAGTTCGAGGTTCAGATGGAAACAAAGCAGGTAATACATAATCAGTTAGAAGAGACCGGAATTGTGGATGTTCCATTTGTTCTGGATAAGGTATTTAAAGAAAAAGAGGAATTCAAGCAGGAAGTAAACGAAAAGTTAGAAAAGTATCATATTGTAGCAGATACACAGATTGAACCACAGGCGGAAAGTACAACAAGAAAGTTTGCAAAACAGTATTTGGCTACGGATACCGGAGTAGAAATCAAGATTCCAATGGAACAGTATCAGGATGGAGAACATATTGAGTTCATTACCAATCCGGATGGAAGTATTTCTATTTTGATTAAGAATGTAGGTCACATTACATCCAAATAGTCATAATTTTTCAAAAAACTTAAAAAATTCTCTGTTTGGTATTGACTTTTAAACGGAAAACAGATAGAATACAACTTGCGAGTTCAAGCAGGAGTGGCGGAATTGGCAGACGCGCAGGCTTCAGGTGCCTGTGGTAGCAATATCGTGTGGGTTCAAGTCCCATCTCCTGCATTCATATGAAAGAGATAGGTTGTTGCATTTGCAGCGACCTTTTTTCTATACCATAGGAAATACCACACTACATTAAAACGTGAAAGTACACGATTTTCCTATGATATTCATTTTGAATCATAAGAATAAGGAGGATATAGGATGAATGCAAAAGTAGATATTAGTAATGTTACATTGGAAACAGAACGACTTATATTGCGTCCTTGGAAAGATAGCGATGCAGCAGAACTTTATGCTTATGCATCTGTAGATGGTGTCGGTCAGATGGCAGGGTGGGAGCCACATAAGTCATTAGAAGAATCAAAAAATATCCTTCAGATGTTTCAGAATGGAAAAAATGAATTTGCTCTGGAGTTAAAGAAAAATCATAAAGTAATTGGTTCTCTTGGCTTAGAAAAATATAATCCACAGTTGGACGAAAAGTTTTATGAAGAAAACAAAGGAAGAGAAATCGGTTATGTTATCAGCAAAGAATACTGGGGACAAGGCTTGGCAGCGGAGGCAACAAAGCGAGTGATTCGGTATTGCTTTGAAGAACAGGAGTATGATTTTTTAGCTTGTGAGCACTTTGTATCCAATTTGCAGTCGCAACGAGTGATAGAAAAATGCGGATTTCGTTTTTTAAAAGAGATTCAGGGAAGAATTCATCATTCCAAGATGTATACATTAAGCAAAAACGAATGGGAGAAATTTTTGTAAAAAATAAAGGAAATATTGAAGAAACACAGAATATAAAAGATAGAGACAAAAATATTCATTTGACAAAGCAGCGAAGAGGTGATGAATAGTGACGATAAGAGAAACTATGGAGTTACTGGAACGGACTAATTTAAGTCCCTATGCAACCTTGAGTGAAAATTCAAGAGGAAGAGATCGGGAAGAAGCGCAGTGTGACATTCGTCCGGTGTTTCAGCGAGATCGTGACCGTATTTTACACTGTAAGTCATTTCGCCGACTGATGCACAAAACACAAGTATTTTTGGCTCCCAAAGGAGATCATTATCGTACCAGATTGACACATACCCTGGAGGTTTCACAAAATGCCAGAACTATTGCAAAGGCACTAAGGCTGAATGAGGACTTAGTTGAGGCAATTGCATTAGGACATGACTTAGGGCATACACCTTTTGGACATGCAGGGGAACATGTATTAAATGAGATTTGTGAAGATGGGTTTAAGCATAATGAACAAAGTGTCCGAGTAGTGGAAAAATTAGAAAAGGATGGTGCAGGATTAAATCTCACATGGGAAGTTCGGGATGGGATTTTGAATCACCAGACCAGCTTAATGCCGGCAACTCTTGAGGGAAAGATTGTTCGGTTATCCGATAAGATAGCCTATATCAATCATGATATAGATGATGCTATACGCGCACAAGTGTTGCGTGAAGAAGATATTCCAATGGAGTATCGGGAAGTTTTAGGCAATACCACAAGAAATCGTTTAAATACTTTTATACATAATATTATTACCAATAGTCAGGGGAAAAATGACATCTGTATGTCTCAGGAAGTAGCCCATGCAATGCAAGGATTACGAGGATTTATGTTTAAAAGTGTATATACCAATCCGGTAGCAAAGGGAGAGGAAAAAAGAGCTATGGAGTTGGTAGAGCGACTGTTCTATTACTATATGGAACATATAGAAAAATTGCCGGAACACTATTACAAAATGCTAGGTGAGGGAGAGAAAAAGGAACGGGTGGTATGCGATTATATTGCCGGTATGACAGACCAGTATGCTATTGCCAAGTTTGAAGAAATTTTTGTACCGAAGGCATGGCAGGTAAATAAATAGAGATAGAAGTAAAATACAGAAAGGAGACAAGGAATGCCTTTTTATTCCGATGAATTGGTAGAAGAAGTGCGTTCTGCCAATGATATAGTAGATGTAATTTCAGGGTATGTCCGACTTCAGAAAAAGGGCAGTACCTATTTTGGATTATGTCCCTTTCATAATGAGAAAACCCCGTCATTTTCCGTATCACCGGGAAAACAGATGTATTACTGTTTTGGATGTGGGGCAGGCGGAAATGTTTATACATTTCTAATGCAGTATGAGAATTTTACGTTTCCGGAGGCCATGGAGGCATTAGCAGACCGAGCAGGAATAGAACTTCCTAAGCAGGAAATGTCTCAAAAGGCAAGACAGGAAGCGGACAAGCGTGCACGAATTTTGGAAATCAATAAGATTGCAGCAAAATATTTTTATGCCCAACTTCGTATGGAGCAAGGGCAGATAGGAATGGAATATTTTAAGAAGCGAGAACTGACACCGGAGACGATGACAAAGTTTGGGCTAGGATATTCCAATAAGTTTAGTAATGATTTATATCAATATCTGCATAAGCAGGGATATGAGGATGATATCTTAAAAGATTCCGGTCTGGTGACCATTGATGAACGGCGAGGAGGGCATGACAAGTTCTGGAACCGTGTCATGTTTCCGATTATGGATGCCAACAATCGTGTCATTGGATTCGGTGGAAGAGTTATGGGCGAGGGAGAACCCAAGTATTTGAACTCTCCGGAAACAATGATTTTTGATAAAAGCCGTAACCTTTATGGGTTAAATATAGCAAGAACTACAAGAAAGCCGTATATGTTGCTGTGTGAAGGGTATATGGATGTAATTGCGCTTCATCAGGCAGGGTTTGATAATGCAGTTGCATCACTTGGAACTGCATTTACACCGGGACATGCTAATTTACTTAAACGGTATACCAAGGAAGTTTATTGTACCTTTGATAGTGATGGAGCGGGAATTAAGGCAGCTCTAAGGGCAATCCCAATTTTAAAAGAAGCAGGACTTACCGCAAAAATCATCAACATGAAGCCTTATAAAGACCCGGATGAGTTTATGAAAGCATTGGGGGCAGAGGAATATCAAAAGCGTATTGATCAGGCTCAGAATAGTTTTATGTTTGAAATTCAGATTATGGAGCAAAATTATAATCTGAAAGACCCGGAAAGTAAGACTGCGTTTTACAATGCCATTGCAGATAAAGTGTTGGAGTTCGAGGAAGAGCTGGAACGGGAAAATTATATGCAGGCAGTAGCGGAAAAGTATCAGATGGGATTTGAAAACTTCCGTAAGTTGGTAGCGCATCGGGGAACCAGAGGAGGAATTACCAAGGAGCCCAAAACGCTGAAGTCGGGTATTAATGAAAAAAATAAAAAAGAAGACGGCATGAAGCAGTCACAGAAATTGATGTTGACCTGGCTGATAGAGGAACCAAGGCTATTTGAGATTATTAAGCCATATATCGGACCGGAAGATTTTACCGAAGAACTGTATCGGGAGGCTGCAAAGCTGGTATTTATGCAGTATGAAGAGGGAAGTTTAAATCCTGCCAAAATCATCAGTATGTTTACAGAAGAGGAACAACAAAAAGAGATTGCAGGACTTTTTAATGCAAGACTAAAGGAAGTAACCACTCAGTCAGATAAAGAAAAAGCATTGAAAGAAACGATTATTCGTGTGAAAAAGAACAGTATGGACTATCGCTCGAAGCATCTTGCACCTACCGATATGGCGGGATTGCAGAAGCTGGTTGCAGATAAAAAAAATATGGAAAAACTTCAAAAACTTGAAATTTGCATATTTCCACCAAATAAGGACAAAATATAAACAACGAATGGAAGGATGAAACGAAATGGAAGATAAGACAGCGAAATTTAGCGAAAAACTACAGGAGTTATTGGCTCTGGCAAAAAAGAAAAAGAATGTATTAGAATATCAGGAAATCAGTGACTTCTTCAAAGATTTGGAACTAAACGCAGAACAGTTTGAGAAAATTTTGGACTTTTTAGAGTCCAACAATATTGACGTTTTGCGAATTTCCGATGATGAAGACGAAGAAGATATTCTCTTAAATGATGAGGATGAAGTAGAGGTAGAAAATATTGACCTTTCCGTGCCGGATGGAGTTTCCATTGAAGATCCTGTTCGTATGTATTTAAAGGAAATTGGTAAAGTACCACTGTTGAGTGCAGAAGAAGAAATTGAACTGGCAAAACGTATGGAATTAGGAGATCAGGAAGCAAAGAAGCGTTTGGCAGAAGCTAACTTACGTTTGGTAGTTTCTATTGCAAAGCGTTATGTGGGACGTGGTATGTTATTCCTGGATTTGATTCAGGAAGGAAATCTTGGTCTGATTAAAGCAGTAGAAAAGTTTGATTATCGTAAGGGATATAAGTTTTCTACTTATGCAACCTGGTGGATTCGTCAGGCAATTACCAGAGCAATTGCAGACCAGGCAAGAACAATTCGTATTCCGGTTCATATGGTTGAGACAATCAATAAGTTGATTCGTGTTTCCAGACAGTTATTACAGGAATTAGGAAGAGAGCCATCCCCGGAAGAAATTGCAGCAGAAATGAATATGCCGGTAGAACGTGTGCGTGAGATTTTAAAGATTTCTCAGGAGCCAGTGTCCTTAGAAACTCCTATTGGAGAGGAAGAGGATAGCCATTTGGGAGACTTTATTCAGGATGATAACGTTCCGGTACCGGCAGATGCAGCAGCATTTACTTTATTAAAAGAGCAGTTAGTAGAAGTGCTTGGAACCTTGACAGAAAGAGAACAGAAAGTATTACGTCTGCGTTTTGGATTAGATGATGGTCGTGCAAGAACCCTAGAAGAAGTAGGAAAAGAATTTAACGTTACCCGTGAGCGTATTCGTCAGATTGAGGCAAAGGCATTAAGAAAACTTCGTCATCCAAGCAGAAGCCGTAAGTTAAAGGATTACCTGGATTAATATGGTACAGTTATCAAAACGTTTATCAGCAGTAGCACAGTTGGTAACCATTACAGGAATCCTTGCTGATGTTGGAACAGATCACGGCTACATACCGGTATATCTTACCGGAAAGGAACAAATAAAAAAAGCAATTGCCATGGATGTGAATCAGGGACCATTGGAAAGGGCACAGGAGCACATTCGTCAATATGGATTGGAAAATCGCATAGAGACAAGACTATCTGATGGATTGCAAGCATTAAAGCCAAAGGAAGTGGAAGGAATCGTAATCGCAGGTATGGGTGGCAATTTAATGAAGCGGATACTGATGCAAGGGGAACAAGTGGCACATACAGCCAAGGAATTGATTTTACAGCCCCAGTCAGAAGTTATGGAGTTTCGGAAATTCCTTTGGGAAAGCGGATATACCATTGTGGCGGAAGATATGGTGTTGGAAGACGGAAAGTATTATCCTATGATGCGTGTTGTGTATGAAAATGCGCAAAAAGAAATACCGGATGTATTAGCACTTAAGTATGGCGAAAAATTATTGGAACAAAAACATCCTGTATTAAAGCAATATTTGCTTTGGCAGAAAATGCAAAAAGAGAAGATTTTAGGAAATTTGCAAAAAAATGCCAAGAAGGATGTAAGCAGCAGAAAAGAAGAAATAGAAGAAGAACTTAGTTATATTGCACATGCGCTGGAAAAGATAGATGGAGCAAAGTAGAAATGAAGTGTCAGGAAATTATAACTGTTTTGCAATCACAGGCACCGGAACATTATGCCTGTGATTGGGATAATGTGGGACTTTTGGTGGGAGATTCTGAAAAAGAAGTGCATAAGATATATATAGCATTAGATGCAACAGATGAGACAATAAAAGAGGCAAAGGCAGTTGAGGCAGATATGCTTCTAACCCACCATCCTATGATTTTTAAAGGATTAAAAAGGGTAAATACCCAAGATTTTATCGGAAAACGTGTAATGAGATTAATTCAGGCGGATATTGCATATTATGCTATGCATACAAATTTTGATGTAAAAGGTATGGCAGACTTAGCAGCGAAACGCATGGAAATGAAAGAATGTCAGGTATTGGAAGTCACCTGTGAGGATGCAGAAGGACCGCAGGGAATCGGTAAGATAGGAAAACTGTCACAGGTAGTAACTGTACAGGAATGTGCGCGACTGGTGAAAAAAGCATTTCATGTAGAACAGGTAAAGGTATTTGGCGATTTAGAACAGCAAATATCTAAAGTGGCAATTTGTCCGGGGTCAGGAAAAAGTGTTATCGGCGAATCGCTTAAAAATGGTGTGGAAGTTTTGATTACCGGTGATATTGACCATCATGAAGGAATTGATGCAGCAGCACAGGGAATGGCAATTATCGATGCAGGACATTATGGCATAGAAAAGATTTTTATTCCATATATGAAAGAGTTTCTAGAGAAGAATACCAAAGGTTTGGAAATTATAGAACAGCCTGAAAAACATCCATTTGTATATGTATAAGAAAGAAGGCAGAATATGGGAGAAGTAAGGTGTAAAGTCACCATAAAAGGTGTAGAAAAGGAATATGAAAAGGGAACAGCTTTTTCTATAATTGCGGCAGAATATCAGCCGGAATACAAGGATGATATTGTATTGGTGCTTTTGAACAATCATCTATATGAATTAAATAGAACATTAGAGCGGGATGGCGAGCTGTCATTTGTTACTACAGCAGAAAAATCCGGCCGAAAAGCATATCGTCGTAGCGTTACTTTACTGATGCAGCGAGGTGTTTATGAATTAGCGAAAAAGAGTAAAGAACAAGTATCCGTAAGAGTAGAGCATTCCATTAGTCAGGGATATTATTGTGAGTTGTTTGGAAAAGATGGTAAGATAATTCCGGATATGTCATACCTTTTACAATTAAAAATGGAAATGATGCGTTTGGTGGATGAAAAGCGTCCCATTGAAAAACGCAGTATGACTACAGATGAGGCAGTGGCATTATTCCGGGAACTGGGAATGTATGATAAAGAGCGTCTGTTTCGTTATCGCAGAAGCTCTATGGTGAACGTTTACAGTATCGGAAACTATATGGATTATTATTACGGCTATATGGTGCCGGATACAGGCTATCTGAAATATTTTGATTTAGAATTATATGATGAAGGGTTTGTGGTATTATTCCCTGATAAAAACACAAAAATAATTGCAGAATTTAAACCGTCTCATAAATTGTTCCAGGTATTAAAAGAGTCAAGTGAGTGGGGCGATAAGCTGGATATTGGAACTATCGGCGCACTGAATGATGCAGTGGCAGAAGGAAGAATACAAGATGTAATTTTGGTTTCTGAGGCATTAATGGAGCGAAAAATCGGAAAGTTAGCAGAAGAGATTGCAGCTCAGCCCGACAAGAAGTTTGTAATGATAGCAGGTCCGTCTTCCTCCGGAAAAACGACTTTTTCCCATCGGTTGTCCATTCAATTAATGGCGCAGGGATTACATCCGCATCCAATTTCTTTGGATGACTATTATGTAAACCGAGAAGATACTCCAAGGGATGAGGATGGAAAATTTAATTTTGAATGTTTAGAAGCGTTAGATATTGAGACATTTAACCGAGATATGTCGGCACTTTTAGCAGGAGAACAGGTGGAAATTCCAACCTATAATTTCCGTACAGGATTGCGGGAATACAAGGGAGATTATAAGAGACTGGGAAAAAATGATATTTTAGTAATTGAAGGGATTCATGGATTGAATGATAAACTTTCCTATACATTACCAAAATCCAGTAAATTGAAGATATACATTAGTGCATTGACCCAGTTGAATATTGATGAACATAATAATTTGCCAACTACAGATGGAAGAATTATTCGTAGAATTGTAAGAGATGCCCGAACAAGAAACATTACGGCAAAACAAACAATCGCAATGTGGGATTCCGTAAGACGTGGTGAAGAACAGTATATTTTCCCATTTCAGGAAGAAGCGGATATTATGTTTAACTCTGCATTGATCTATGAACTGGCAGTATTAAAGCAATATGCAGAACCATTGTTATTTGAGATAGAAAAGGATTGCCCGGAATATATTGAGGCAAAGAGACTGTTAAAGTTCTTAGACTATTTCCTTCCGGTACCCAGTGAGGAAATCGGAAGAAACTCTATCTTAAGAGAATTTATCGGTGGAAGTTGTTTTAACGTATAGTTATAGTTCAGCCATAGTCTGCACTAGGGCTGAATCATGCTTGCATGAATGAGGACGTGGTGCTGACTATGAGCGGAGCGCCTGTTTATGAGCAAAGTTAGCTGTGAAGCAGCGTGAAAACACCGAAGGTGTCTTTGCGAATGGTGCGAGCTGAACTTTAACGGTACTAATATATATAGTTACCACTTGATTTTCTAAAAAAAATGTGTTAGGATGACGAAAGTGTGTAATAGCATATAGTAAATAAGTAGGGCAGATAATCGCGGCTGCAAGTGTCGAAAGACCGCAGGTGAGGAAAGTCCGGGCTTCATAGGGCAGGATGCCGGTTAACGGCCGGTGGAGGTGACTCCAAGGACAGTGCAACAGAAATATACCGCTAGCAATAGTAAGGGTGGAAGGGCAGTGTAAGAGACTACCGCCTGTCTGGTAACAGACGGGGCACATGTAAACCCCATCCGAAGCAAGACCGAATAAAAGCGTTGACGTGGCCCGCTAGCTTTAGGTAGGTCGCTTGAGATAACTGGTAACAGTTATACTAGATAGATGATTATCCACGACATAACCCGGCTTACAGCCTTGCTTATTTAAGAAAGAGACTCTTGTTTTTAGAAACAAGAGTTTTGTGCGTTATAGGAAAGAATTAAAAACAACATGTTTATGATTATTACCAAAGTATAAAATGTTTCTTAAAAGAAAATAACTCCATTGACTTTAAAATTTTTCTGCGCTACCATAAATTCATACTTAAGTCAGGAGTGAGGAAAATGAAACAGAAGTTACAGCGTTTTATGATGGGAAGATATGGTGCAGACCAACTGGGACAGGTATATATGGTAGTATCCCTGGTGTTGTTAGTAATATCCATGTTTACCAGATGGGGAATCTTTTATCTACTTGGATTTGGGCTGATGATTTATGAGTATTACCGAATGATGTCCAGACAGATTGATAAACGATATGCAGAGAATCAGAAGTTTGCTACTTGGAAGTATAAACGAGTGGTAGAACGTAATAAGAGAAAAGAGCACTGGAAACAGCGTAAAGTATATCATTTTTATAAATGTCCTTCCTGTAAGCAAAAGGTGCGAGTACCAAGAGGAAAAGGAAAAATTTGTATTACCTGTCCGAAGTGTAGAACAGAGTTTATTAAGAAAAGTTAATTAAAATTAGAGATAAGAAAAGAGAGTGGTAACATAAATGGCAAGTTACTACTCTCTTTTTATCAATGGGAAATTGCGTCCTATTGTATAAAAAACGCTCCGCTATCGTATTTTCTTGTGTGGGTTGTACTTTTCCTCACAATATTTACAACGATAGGTTTCGTTTTCAGGGTCTGTTAAAAGGAAAATCTGGTCTAATTCCTGCTCAATAGAAGTGATACAACGTGGATTCTGACAGGTAATTACATTTTTGATTTCCTTTGGCAGGTGAAGTTCACGTTTTTCAACGATTTTTTCCCCTTTAATAATATTGACAGTAATATTGTGGTCAATAAAACCAAGTACATCCAAATCAACAGCGTCAATATTGCATTCCACCTTTAAAATATCTTTCTTTCCCATTTTATTACTACGGGCATTTTTAATAATGGCAACACAACAGTCCAGCTCGTCTAATTTTAAGTCATGGTAAAGAGAAAGACTGGTTCCTGCCTGAATATGATCTAATACAAAACCTTCTGTAATTGCACCTACGTTTAACATACTTCTACCTCCAGTAATGTAAGAATCAGTGCCATACGAACATAGACACCATATTGTACCTGTTTAAAATAAGCAGCTCTTGGGTCATCGTCTACTTCCACAGAGATTTCATTTACTCTTGGAAGTGGATGCATAACAATCATATCATCCTTGGCAAGATCCATTTTTGCCTTGTTTAAGATATAAAAATCTTTCATACGAATGTAATCTTCCTCATTGAAGAAACGCTCTCTTTGTACACGAGTCATATATAAGATATCCAAGTCACCGATAGCATCTTCTAAACGTTCTACTTCCTGGAATGGAATGTTGTTTTTCTTTAGGACATCTTCACGAATATAGCTTGGAATGCGCAGTTCTTCCGGTGAGATTAAAACAAAACGAATACCGGGATAACGAATGAGTGCCTGAATCAAAGAATGAACAGTACGTCCGAATTTTAAATCACCGCAAAGACCAATAGTAAGATTATCAAGACGTCCTTTTAAAGAACGGATAGTAAGTAAATCTGTAAGAGTTTGAGTAGGGTGCTGATGTCCACCGTCACCAGCATTGATAACTGGAATTCGTGACTTCTGAGAAGCAACTAGCGGGGCACCTTCTTTTGGATGTCTCATAGCGCATATATCAGCGTAACAAGAAATAACACGGATGGTATCAGAAACACTCTCACCTTTAGAAGCAGAACTGCTGTCAGCACTTGCAAAACCGAGAACACGTCCACCAAGGTTTAACATGGCAGCTTCAAAACTTAATCTTGTTCTGGTACTTGGTTCATAGAAGCAAGTAGCAAGTTTTTTTCCCTCACAGGCATGTGCGTATTTCTGAGGATTTTTTTCAATATCAGTTGCCAGCGTAAGTAGTTTATCCAGTTCCTCAACGGATAAATCAAGCGGGCTCATTAAATGTCGCATATGACTCCTCCTATTTGTAATTTGTATAAATTACGGTTGACAGTATGATTGCCTGCAAATAATTAATAACTCGCAGGCATTTTCACTATCATATAACAGAAAAGAATAAATTTCAAGAGGTATTTTGTGAAAAAGGTTTGCCAGAAAAAAAGAAGTATAGTACAATAAAAAGAAAATGAATTAATGAGGTGTTTTTTATGGCAAATGAAAAAGTAATATTAGAAGAAGATGAAGTAGTATACAAGGAGCGCAAAAGAATATTATTCTTTGGTTTGCCTTGGACTTTTACAAAATATAGCATTACAGCGGATATGATTACAGAGGATAGAGGCTTATTAAGAACCGAAGAAGATGATTGCTATATGTATAAAGTGCAGGATGTAAAGCTGACGACCACATTGTTGGAAAGAATCTTCGGATTAGGAACCATTATTTGTTATACAGGAGATGTGACAACTCCTCAATTAACTATGGTACATATCAAACATGCAAAGGAAATTAAGAACTATCTGTTAAAGGCTTCAGAGGCAGCAAGAATGAAGAGAAGAACAATCAATACGCAGGATATCGGAGCAAGTGATTTGGATCTTAATGGAGATGGAATTCCTGATTAAAATGAAAGATTAAAAAATAAAAATGCCGCTTTGTCTCCAAAGACGAAGCGGTACTTTTTATTTGCACAAGTAGTGAAGAAACTTATAAAGTGTGTTTCTCATACTTTTTCCTACATAATATTTTTTCATATAAAAGCCCGGTAAGCATCCAGTAAGGGGCGTAGTCTAAACGTATCACTCCTTTTATATTTGTTCGTGCTTTGCTGTAATCCCAAGGACATACTCTATATTTTTTTAAAATACTTCCAAAAATGTATTCAGCAGTAAAAATAAGCATAGAATAAGCAAAGGCGCGTATAAGTGTAGGAACATTTTTCAGTTTTTGATAAAGTGGTTTGATAATAACAGCAAGTCCGTAGATGGGGAACATCCAAAGAGAAGTTTTACCAACTAAGGTAAGTTCACGTCTGCGAAAGGAATCAAACGCAGTAAAAAGAATTTCCAAACACCATCCGATCAGACCGCATAGTATAAAATTTTTTTTCATAGAGATAGTATGTACAAAATATTGTAATTTATTGAAAAGAAACAAAAAATAGAGTATACTTATTTTCAACGTGTGTGAAGATAAATAATAAAAGTCAGGAGGAATGATTATGGCAGATAAGAGTGAGTGCAGCGGAGCATCCACCTGTTCTAAGGAAAGTTGTGAAGGATGTCCGGGCCATAATAGTGCGCCAAAGAGTTTGATAGAGGATTTAAATCCATATTCCAGTGTGAAAAAAGTAATAGGAATAGTCAGCGGAAAAGGTGGCGTTGGAAAGTCTTTTGTAACAGCTTCACTGGCAACAGCAATGAGAAAGCAAGGATATGAAGTGGGAATTTTAGATGCTGATATTACAGGACCTTCTATTCCTAAAATGTTCGGAGTTCATGGACCGGCAGAAGGCAGTGATATGGGACTTTTTCCCGTTGCAGCGGCAGATGGAACCAAGATTATGTCTTTGAATTTATTGATGGAAGATGAAGAAGCACCGGTTGTATGGAGAGGACCTGTAATTGCCTCTACGGTGAAACAATTCTGGCATGATGTATACTGGGGCGATATTGATTATCTGTTTGTAGATATGCCACCGGGAACAGGTGATGTACCACTTACGGTATTTCAATCTCTTCCGGTAGATGGAATTGTAATTGTAACTTCTCCACAGGAGTTAGTGCAGTTGATTGTGAAAAAAGCAATTAATATGGCAGAAATGATGAAGATTCCGGTATTAGGATTAGTAGAAAATTATAGTTACCTGAAATGTCCAGATTGCGGAAAAGAAATTAAGTTGTTTGGTGAGAGTCATATTGATGAAGCAGCAGCCGAAATGAACATTCCGGTACTTGGAAAGATGCCATTGAACCCTGAATTTGCTCAAATGGTGGATGAAGGAAAGTTTGACCAGATTGAGAATCCATATCTGGAAGAAGCAATAAAAAAAGTAGAAAATATATAAAAAATAAGCAGTGTCTAAAAATCTTTTTTGACATCTGAAAGCCTTGCAGTAAGCGGATTTGCTCCTGCAAGGCATATTTTTTTGTGAAAAAAATTGTAAAAAATGCATAATTGATTTTTTGAAAAGAACCAATTACAATACCAAATACAGAACGACGTTCTATCATAAATCTAATATTGCCGAATCTGAAAACGGCATCTTTTAGTTCTGAATCAGAATTTTAATCAAAATAATATCAAAGGCGTAAGCTTCGCCAAAATCAACAATAACAAAAGAGAAGAGACAACATGGAAGAATAATGTGAAATAAACAGAAGGGAGGAAGTATATGAAGGTCATTTTTGAAGAATATAGCGGAATTATTATTATCGGTGTTGTAATTGTTGCACTGATTGCATTAGTGGGTCTGCTATTGGTAGATGGCGGTCCGGTGCATAATGCATTTGTAAATATGGTAAATTCGTTATTTGCCAAGGCTGGAACAGTATAAAAAAGAAGCTGCCCTGCCGGGTTTTAGGCAGGGAGCTTACTAGGAAGTGTTAAAAAGAAAGGAAAAATGCGTGGAAACAAATTGGGAACTTCAAGAAGAAGATTTTGGGGCATTTTTACCCTATATACAGAAAAAAGAAGTAACAGATATTGATTATAACGGTCATGAGTTGTGGATAACGGATTTAGAAAGAGGGAGATATCGTGCAGAAACAGCGATAACAGAAGAATTTATCGAGGAGTTCACCCATAGAATAGCCAACAGAGTGAATAAACCGTTTAATCGAATTCACAATGTGTTAGAAGCAGAGACAAAGACACTTAGAATCAGTATCGTACATGAATCCGCTGCGGTAACCGGGCGATCCATTTGTATTCGTAAGTCATTGCCGGAGGTAAGGCATACTATAGAAAGTATACTGGATACAGAATACTGTCCATTGCCGATTTTAAATTTATTAATTAATTGTGTGCGTGCAAAAATGAATTTTGTTTTTTGCGGAGAACCGGGAGTTGGAAAAACAGAATGTGCGAAATTTTTTTCCGGATTCATACCGGAAAATCAACGGGTAATTACCATCGAAGATAACTTAGAAATGCATTTTCGGGAAATTAATCCGGAAAATGATTGTGTGGAATTGCAGGTAAGTCGTGAATTAAGTTATACAGATGCGATTAAGTTATGTCTTCGTCAGAACCCCAAATGGATTATTTTATCAGAGGCACGTTCTACGGAAGTACAATACTTGTTAGAACAGTGGTCTACCGGAGTTTGCGGGTTTACCACTTTACATTTAGATGATTTAAGAAATTTGCCGGATCGAATTATGAACATGATTGGAAGGACCAAGGACGCAGAACGTTTAGAAAATTATATATATGAGTTTGTAAGTGTAGGTGTCCTAATTCGCCAACGTGTAGATGAAAAGGGAAAACAGAAACGTTACATCGATCAGGTGTGCTTTTATGATAGGTACCAAGGGAAAAATAGTGTTTATATGTTGATGGAAGACGGAAAAATCTTGTCTAAAGAGATACCGGAAGATGTAAAAAGAAAGTTTGAGCGTGTGAATATAGAGAATTTTTTCCAATGTGCGGAAACAACGGCATTTGAACCATTGGATATGAGTTTTTTACAGGAGGAAAAATGAAAAAGAAAAGAAAAAAAGAGCATGCATGGTGGCTGTTAAATCCAAAGTATTTACAAAAACAAATTGATGGATACGGATATTATTTTTCTTGGGGCAACTATGTGATTTCATTGTTGATTTCTTTTGGTGGTATATTTGTTTGCGGAAGGCTGTTTTCATTGTCATGGTATATGGTGATGATTTTGGCGGTGGCGTGGATAATCATGTTGCCGGGAATGTTATTGAATGGATATAAAAATATGTACGAGCATAAAAAGTTTTTAGAAGCATCAGATTATATGGAGCAAATTTTATATTCGTTTCAACAAGAAGGAAAAATATTGTCAGCCTTGCGTGATACAGAAAGTTTGTTTCCGGAAGGAAGAATGCGTACTACAATCGGTGAAACCATAGCGTATATTGAACAGGGGACATATGAACATGATTTATATCAGGAGGCATTTCAAAAAATAGAAGAACAGTATCCGGGAAGAAGGATGATTGCAATTCACAGTTTTTTGCGAGTAATTGAAAAAAATGGTGGAGATTATAGAAATGGCATACGTTTGCTTCTTGCAGATAAGGCTTTATGGGTTGAAAATGTATTGTTACTGCAAGAAGAAAAGAAGCGGGGACGAACCAGGGTAATTGTTGCGTTGTTAATTACGATTCTTTTGGCAGCAGTATTTCATGGAGTGTATCGAACAATGCCGGAACAATACTCCATTATAAACAATTCTGTTACACAGATAGCGACAACCTGCTATTTTCTATTAAATATGTTGATTTTTAGAAAGGCAAATCAGGAACTTGCAAAAAGCTGGCTGGAAAGAGAAATAGAAGACGATGAGAAAAAAGTGAGGGAGTATTGGAAAATAGTTACACAAAAGAAAAGCCCATATAGGTTGTCTTATCGTATTTGTTATAACTGGTTGGTAAAAGAGATAAATCTTCGTTTTCCACAGTGGTTGATGGAACTAGCATTGCTATTACAAGGAAATAATGTTCAGGTTGCCATTAGTAAGACAGTTACAGAAGCGCCAACTGTACTAAGACCGGAATTGGAGAAAATGATAGAAAAATTGAAAGAACAGCCAGAATCCATGGAACCATATATGGAGTTTTTAAATATGTTCCAATTATCTTATGTGCAGTCAGCAATGAAAATGTTATATGCCATATCTGAATCAGGAAACGGTGATAGCCAGGAGCAGATACAGGTAATGGTGCAACGAAATGAAAAATTATTAGATCAGGCAGAAAAAATATTAAATGAAAGAAAACTAGCAGGAATTACCACCGTCGGTTACTTACCACAAATTACAATTTCATTTGAAATGATGATAAATATGGCAGTATTTATGATGGTATTTCTTACAAAAATGAGTATTTAAAATAAATATTTAATATAGAAAGGAACAAAGATGGGACAGGTAATCAAAGCTTATATGGGATTATTTTTCTTATTACTTGAAGCATTGCTTGGAATGGGGATTGTTGCTGCCGGAGTGCAAACTTCCGCAGCCAGAAATTATCATTCTGATATTATGGAAGAAATCGCATGTAGTAATTTTAATGAAGGTGTGATAGAGGCTTGTATAGAACAAGCTGCGAAAGAAGGATATCGCGTAGAAATAGAATCAGCAGTATATGATGAAACATCTAATATGCAGTTGGCATCAGTAATTTTATATTATGACTATGCTATTCCGGTACTGAATCTGTTTTCGGAGCACGAGATTCGAGGAATGGCAGGATAGGAAGGAAGAAAGTATGAAAAAACTTATGGAGGAATATGCAGGGATGATAGTTTATGTAATAGCAGGACTAATGTTAACCGGTGTGTTTTGGCAATTATTAGAAAGAGTGAGTAGTCAGTAGGAAGAAAGAATGAAAAATGTATGGAATGAATATGGAGGAGTAGTTTTGGGAGTTACAGGAATTGTGGCGATTACAGGAATTGTAATGCGATTGTTACTTCCGGCGGGGGAGATTTACAAAGTAATTCTAGCGTTTTTCCAAAGTATTTGTTAAAGGAAAGGTGATAAAAATGAAAAACGGACTGGAAGAATATGGTGAAATGTTGGTAGGGGGAGTAGTTGCCGTTATGATTTTGGCACTGATTTTTTCAGCAGGGTTACTATCCGTAGTTGGAAAAAGAACACAGTTACAGAAAAAAGACTATAGTAACTATCAGGATTTTCAAAACTTTTCAAAAGTGTGTCAAAGAACAGCACCCAAAATTTTTTATAACGAACAAAAGCAGTGGTATGCAGGGGATATAATTTCAATAGAAGAAATATTTTCGGGGGAGGATGCAGAAGGGGAAAAACTAGCTGTAGAAGTGCAGGGAATCGTAGATAAATCAGGAAACAATCAAATGAAAATGTATCAACAAGAGACACAGAAAGTAATTTTCCCAGAGGCAGGGATTTATGTTTTTAAGTTAAGGGTGCAAGATAAAGAAAAAAGATACACAGTGGAAGAAATAGAAATTCCTGTGGATAAGAGGGAGAAAAAATGAAATATGTGATAAAAGGTGGCATAATGGCTGCAATTGCATTTATGGTAATTGTAGCTGCTATGATAATTAGTGGTCGCAGTGTCCGGAAAAATGAGTTAGAAAATACTTTAGAACATGCAACAAAGCAGACAGTTGAATATTTGAAGAAAAATCCCCAAATTGACAGGCAGGAGTTTGTGCAATATTTCAAAAATAATCTGGAAATGGGAATTGAAAGTGATTCTGAAATACTAGTTTCTATTATAGAGGCGGATACAGAAAAGGGAATTTTATCAGTACATGCAGAAGGAAATTTTCAAAATTGTCTTGGAAAAAAGGAAAAAGTAGAAGCAAATAAAACTGTAATATTAGAAAAATATCAGTTGGAAAAGAAAAAGCAGTATACAGCAGTGTATAAAATTGCAGGGGAGATTTATAAAGTATATAAATTAACAGAAGGAAGTAAAATACCGACGCCCGTTAATCCTGATGGTAACTTTGAAGGTTGGATGGATGAAAATGGACAGGTTGTGTACCCAGAAGAAATTCAATTGGAAACGGATAGAATTTTTTATGGAAAGTTAGAATGAAAAGAAAGTTGTACATTGAAAAAAGAATATATGGAAAAAAATGGAAAAATACTTGCCTTTTGGTAAGTGAGCTGATAATATCGGAACATACATGTGCCTTGCAGAAAAATAGAATTAAAAAAATTGCAAAAATAGGGAACCAAAATGAAATCCGATGGAACTTATATATGAGGGTTAAAAATAAAAGGACCATCGGAAAGGAGAAAATGGCAGTGGATGGAGGAAGAAACGTGCAGACAGAACAGATAAGACAGGCTGTAGAGCAAATGAAGCAGGGAGAAGAAAAAGGGTTTAATTACATATATGGAGAGACATACAATTTCGTATACTCCCGTGCAAAACTTGCAATTAACGATGAACAGGAAGTGCAGGACCTGATACAGGAGGTTTATGTTGCAGCTTATCGTAATATCGAAAGCCTTAAGAACGTGGAGAGTCTGTATGCATGGCTTGCTACCATTATCATGCGCCAGGGAGCCAAAATGGCAAACAAGAAGAAAAATTATGTATTGCTCACAGAGGAGCATGAAGGAATGTTCGAAGAACTACCGGATGAATCCGTAAAGTTAGAGAGTGATGCAATCAGAAAAGAAGATGCAACCATTATCAGAGGATTGTTGGAAAGACTTCCGGCAGAGCAGAAAAGTGCCGTAGTATCTTTTTATTACGATGGTTTGAAAGTAGAGCAGATAGCAGATGTTACAAAGACCAGTGCCGGAACAATAAAAAAACGACTGTATCTGGCAAGAAAGCATCTACAGGAGTACATCACAGAGCTGGAAAGAAAAGAAGGTGTAAAGTTAAGAGGCTTTGGAGCACCGGTACTCATTTTAGCAGTAAAGATGTTACTGGAAGAAAACACACTTTCCACAGTATCTGCACAGGGAATCTACAATCAGGTTTGTTCCGAGGTAGGGATAAAGGCATCTGCATTGGCATTTCAAAGTGCACAGGCAGGAGCCACTACAATGGCGGGAGCAGATACCACAACAGGACTTGGAAAAGGAATAAAAACCGGATTAACAGAACAGATGAAAGGGCAAGGAACAGGTATGAACAAGTTAGTTAATAAATTAGCAGCATTAGGAAAAGTAAAGATAGCAGCGATTGCAACAGGAGTAGTTGCAGTAGCAGGAGCAGGAACTGCAACAGGTGTGTATCTTCACCACCAGTCAGTGGTAAAAGAGGCACAGGCAGAAGAAAAACAGCGGAAAGAGGAGCAGGCAAAGGCAGAGCAGAAAGAAAAAGAAGCGTTGCTTGCAGACCTTACCAAGCGTTATGAAAAAGCAACAGAGTTAAGGGATAATTTGATTTTAGAAGATTCTGTAATCAATATTTTAAATCGTGATTTTAACACCATAAAGACTGCTTTGGATGATAAGACAGCAGACAGTGATACAGAAAAGACTATGAAAACATTAGAAAAGAATCTGGAAGGATATAGACAGCAGAATGAGCAGTATCTGACAGAGCAGAGAATGGCTATTATGGATTATCATAATGAAATGGTTCCGCAGGAAAGCCAGGATGCATGGGACAAACTTCTTTCCGAGTATCAGGAATTGTTTGATGCAGTAAAATATAAAGATGCAAATGCCAAACTTGCAGAAGTAAATACCGCTATTATGGCATTTTTTACACAGAATGCAACAGAGGTAGCAAGTAATGATACCAGTGATGCATCAGCAGAAAATGGAAACAATAACAACAACGGAAATGCTGGAAATAGTAGCAATAGCGGAAATGGTGCAGGAAACGGACACAATGGAAACGGAAGTGCTACGACAGGAAACGGTTCCGGAAATAATGGAAACGGTAATGGGAACAGTAGTTCAGGAAACAGTGGTTCAGGAAACAGTGGAAACGGAAATACTGGAAGTGGAAATAATAATGGTGGAAATGGAAACACAGGAAATGGTGGAACAAGTACACCGGAGACACCAGTAGAACAGCCAACCGGAAACGGATGGAGCCAGGATGAAGGAGATATACTGAGCCAAGTATGTGCGGATTGGTTTAATTTTGTGTATACCGATGAAGAGGCACGGGCACAATTAACATCTAGATTACCCGGAAGAACCTGTACGTTAGTACATTATCCGCCAGAACAAAGTGCAGAAGCAGAAGCATTATGGAGAAGTCTTGATGAGAATGTATATTGTGTCACAGGAAAAGTGGTTGATCCGATATATGGAACATATTTTATTTATGGAAAATAATAGAAATGTATTAGGTAATTTAATATGAGATAAAAGGAGAAAATAGTGAAAAAATGAAAAAAAATAGAATAGTAAGAGGAATTGTTACTGCGGTGCTAGCATGTTTGCTTAGCACCGCTTTTGGTTCAGTGAAAATAGAGGCTGCAGGGGATGTGGTAGATGAAGAAATAGCGACTGTAACAAAGGAAAGCACGCAGGTAACATATAATCCGAGTGAACAGAAGACAGGGTATCACTTAGAGATATTAAGTCAATTTCAATGTGACCATAAAGCTAATCGGGATGGGCGAGCTATCTACACCACAATGACAGGTCTTGCTCCTACACCAGAACAGGTCATGAATGGCGTTGTAAATAGTGGTGGGCTTAATTATGCATTGACATCATATACAGCGCAACCAGTGGGAGAGGGGGCAGAACGAATCGGAAACACTGTGGTTGCGTACCATGTATACAACGTAGACAATGCAATCAACGGAGTGATAGATGCAGTATTAGCAGGACCTTATACTGCGGTAAACGGATATGCGGGATATGCTTATTACAGAGGGGAGTTTTCACACTGCCCGTATACCGGGAAAGAGTATTTTGTAGCATATGGACATTCCTGGCTGGGAGATTCCGCAGGGACGGTAGGAAATAATGAGTATTATCCAAAGGGATACAGCCATATCGTAACCCGCTACCGCTTTGTACCAAACAACTATACCGTAACCTATAACGGAAACGGGGCTACAGAAGGCTATGTGGCAAACCAGTCCGCAACGTATGACCAGACATTTAATCTTTCAAATAATGGATATAAGAAAGACGGAGCTGTTTTTTGCGGATGGAATACTTCACCGGATGGAAAAGGACAGAGCTTTTCAGAGGGACAGTCTGTGGCAAATCTGACAGCAGCAGATGGTGGCGTAGTGACACTCTATGCCCAGTGGAAACCGATTAACTACAAGGTACATTTTGACGGAAACGGAGCCACTTCCGGTAACACACCGGATATGAGTTATGCTTTTGACCGGGGCGGATATTTGAATGCAAACGGATTCAAAAAGCAGTACAGTATCAATTACAACGGAAACGGTGGAACAAGTGAAAAGAATCAGGATATTGCAGATGCAAAGTTTAACGGATGGCAGGACAACAATATATATTATTACCGTGGCATGTATTTTAATTATTTTGGATTCGATGCACCATATTATGTAAATAAATATCAGGATGTGAAAAACTGGTGCGGATATAACAAGTATGCTGCACTTCACCACTGGTATACCTATATCATTGCTCAGGGAGTAGAGGACAGGCAGTCAGCACAGAATTTTAAAATCGGAGATTACATGAAGTATGGCGGCGGAGATTTAAAAGCAGCATTAGGAAATAACAGACTGGCGTATGTGACACACTGGATGAATGTGGGAATATATGAAGGAAGAACAGGTGCGGCAAACATTGATACTGCAACTTCCGACCTTTATCCGGACAGAGCATGGGTGGCAAATCTGGCAACCAGACAAAATGAAACGGTGGTACTCACCGCAGACTGGACACCGGGAAGTGTTGTTTTGCCAAAGGCAGAAAGAGCAGGCTATCAGTTCGCAGGCTGGTATACCAGTGCGGAAGGTGGAACCTTTATCGGAAAAGCAGGAGCAGCTTATACGCCAACAGTCAATGGAAATACGCTGTATGCACACTGGGTAGCTAATGATTATGAAATTGCTTTTGACGGAAACGGGGCTACATCCGGAACCATGGAAAATCAGAAAGCCAAGTATGATGAAGTAGTGACATTACAGAAAAATCAGTTTGAACGCACCGGATATACTTTTACTGGATGGAACACTGCTCCTGACGGAACAGGAACAACGCTAGAAGATCAACAGCAGGTAAAGAATCTTACAACGGAACAAAACGGAACGGTAACACTTTATGCCCAGTGGAAAGCGAACTCGTATACCATTCATTTTGATGGAAACGGAGCTACAGACGGAGCAATGGAGGATATTTCGGCAGTATATGACCAGGATATTATATTACCTCCAAATCAGTTTGTGCGAACCACAGAAGAAGGAGGAAGTGTCTTTACCGGATGGAATTTAGAAAATGGAATTTATGATGCGGAGTTTGCAGACCAGGAAACTGTAAGAAATCTGACAGCAGAGGCTGGGGTGGTAGTAACACTTTATGCCATCTGGGATGACTGTCCAAAGATAGAGGCGCAAGACCGTTATTTCAGCTTAAGCTTTGCACAACAGGGAAAAATCACACAAGAGGAGCTTCTAAGTACCGCATCAGCAACAGACCGTGAAGACGGAGACTTGGAAAATCGTACAAGTGCGCAGATAGATGAGGTAGGTATCAATGGAAGTCTGAGCCTATACGGATATGCTGCTACGGACTTTACAGAGCTGACAGACAGTGCAAGTGTAAGCATGACCTATAAGGCAGTAGATAGTATAGGGAATACTGTATACAAGACAGTGACAGTGTATATTACCAATACCCAGCCGGTGGCTCAGACAGACTTTGTATATACCAGATTCATCAATGAAAAATATTATAAGGCATCTTATGAAAATGGAGGACTGCATCCAAGGTCTGTCTGGAGAAATGATGCCACATACCAGAGTACATTGCAAAATGCATTGTCAAATATGAAGAATGAGACACCGGAGGAAACCTACTATATAAAAAAGAAATAGATTATTCTTCCATTGCTTTTTCTGCAAAAGTTGTATTTATAAGTGTGTCATAAGGTGGACGTTGGGAAAGCTCACCAGATTCTTGTAAAACGTCTAAAAGTAAGTCATAGCTTTCCTTTTCAAAAACAAGATCTGTATTCCAGGTATTTTGCTCAGAGTAACGAGTGATAATTTTCGTAAGTGTTTCAAGGTCAATCTCCTTAAATTGCGGAGCAATTAGTTTGGCTGTTTCTTCTGCGGTATGAGTATTAACATAAGTCATACCTTTTTGGAGCGCATTGGTAAGACTTTGAATTATTTCAGGATGTTTTTCGAGATAACTGGATTTTGCACTAAAAGCAGTATAAGGAATAAAGCCGGAGTCAACACCTAAGGATGCAACAACGTAACCTGCGTTCTGCGTTTCTAAGATAGTAGCACTTGGTTCAAATTCTACAGAAAAGTCACCCTGCCCACCAGAAAAAGCAGCAGCAGTGGAACCAAAATCAATATTTTGAAGGATTGTAAGGTCTGTAGAAGGATCTAAACCATTTTGTTTTAAGATATATTCAAAAACCATTTCCGGCATGCCACCTTTACGACCACCGATGACGGTTTTTCCTTTTAAATCAGCCCAGGAAAAGTCATTAATATTAGAGCGGGAAATTAAAAAATTGCCAGCTCGTTGCGTAAGCTGAGCAAAGTTGATAATTTGGTCATTTGCGCCAGAATTGTAGGCATAGATAGTTGTTTCGGGTCCCATAAATGCAATATCAGCGTCATCAGAAAGTAGCGCAGTCATAGTTTTATCAGAACCGAAACCTGTAACGAGGGAAAGGTCTATGCCTTCTTCTTTAAAATAACCTTGTTCTATAGCTACATATAATGGTGTATAAAATACGGAATGTGCAACTTCATTTAAATTAACTTTTATAAGATGTGATTGATTTGAATAAGAGCAGGAACAAGTAAAAAAAGTGCATATAGTTGTAATAAGACAAACAAACTTTTTCATAAATATATTCCATTCGTTTTTATTAAAGTATGGGATAGAAAAGAAAATGTGATATAATTAGAAAAGATTAAATTATCATAGAAGGGGCAAAATTATGGAAATTGAAAAAATTGTTACAATGCAAAGAGCATATTATGAAAGTCAGAAGACAAAGAGCTTAAACTATCGGATGAATGCACTAAACCGTTTAGAACAGGCAATTTTAAAATGGGAAAAACGAATAGAAGAAGCCTTGAAAAGGGATTTGAACAAGTCAGTATTTGAAGCATATATGACAGAAGTAGGAATGACATTGGCAGAGCTGCGATATACCAAAAAGAATTTAAAACAGTGGATGAGGGATAAACGAGTAAAAACACCATTGGCACAGTTCCCGGCAAAAAGTTATGTAAAATCAGAACCATATGGTGTGGTGTTGATTATGTCACCTTGGAATTATCCTTTTATGTTATGTATGGAACCATTGATAGGAGCATTGGCAGCAGGAAATTGTTGTGTATTAAAGCCATCCAACTATTCGCCAAATGTGTCAAAGGTTATAAAAGCGATGATAGAAGAAGTATTTCCGCAAAAGTATGTTGCGGTTGTAGAAGGTGGAAGGAAAGAAAATCAAAATTTGCTGGAACAAAAATTTGATTATATCTTTTTTACAGGTGGGATAAAAGTTGGAAAATTAGTTATGGCAAAGGCAGCGGAGCACTTAACACCTGTTACATTAGAGTTAGGTGGAAAAAGCCCATGTATTGTAGAAAAAACAGCAAACCTTAAACTTGCAGCGAAACGATTGGTATTTGGAAAATTCTTAAATGCAGGACAAACCTGTGTTGCTCCGGACTATCTTTTGGTACAAAAAGAGGTAAAAAAAGAATTTTTACAATATGTATTGTATTGGATAAAGAAGATGTATGGAAATGATGGAGAATATGGACAGGATTATCCGAAAATCATTAATGAAAAGCATTTTGAACGTATATGTCATTTGATTGAAGGGGAAGAAGTTCTGGTTGGAGGAAAGGCAAATCCAGATACATTACAAATTGCGCCAACCGTACTAAATCATGTAAAATGGGATGCACCGGTTATGCAGGAAGAAATATTTGGACCAGTACTGCCTGTGCTGGAATTTACAAAGATAGAAGAGGCAGAACAATTTGTAAAAGAACGACCAAAGCCATTGGCATTGTATTTGTTTACACAGGATAAAAGCATTGAAAAAAAAATCACAGAAGGGCTTTCCTATGGAGGCGGTTGTGTAAATGATACAATTATACATCTTGCTACATCCTATATGGGATTTGGCGGTGTAGGCGAAAGCGGGATGGGAAATTATCATGGTAAAGAAAGCTTTGAAACATTCAGCCATAGGAAAAGTATGATAAAAAAATACAATTGGTTTGATAATCCTGTGCGATATGTACCGTATAAGAAAACAAAAGAAAGAATTTTGCGAATGTTTTTAAAATAAAAATAATCTTGCTTTTTTAACTAATGGGGTATAATATACGCTTGTGAGAAAATGTAGAATAAGTTTTGAAGAATAGAAAAGAGGAACCATATGGTAGATAAAATAGATTTGCATACCCATACCATTGCAAGCGGACATGCTTATAGTACCCGAAGCGAAATGATAGCAGCGGCGGCAAACAAGGGATTAGAGGTGTATGCCATTACAGAGCATGCACCTGCTATGCCGGGAAGTTGTCATAGTATGTATTTTATGAATTATCGGGCATTGCCACGAAAACAGGAAAATATGACTGTGCTTTATGGGGCAGAGTTGAATATTTTAGATTTTGAAGGACATGTGGATTTGCCGGAATCCATTCTAAAAGAGATGGATTTGAATCTGGCAAGCATTCATACACCATGCTTTACAGCGGGAAATAGAGAAGAAAATACTCGCGCATACATCAATGTAATGAAGAATCCCTATGTTAATATTATTGCCCATCCGGATGATGCAAGATTTCCAATCAACTATGAGGAATTAGTAAAGGCAGCAAAAGAATACCGGGTTATTTTAGAGGTGAATAATGCGTCTTTGTCGCCGGGAAGCTTTCGAGGTGATCCACGAGAGGTCTATGCAGAAATGCTGAGCTTGTGCGTAAAATATCAAGTTCCGGTAGTGATGGACTCAGATGCACATATTGATACAGCGGTAGGAAATCATGAGTATGCCCAGAAAGTATTAGAAAAAGCAGAGTTTCCAGAAAAACTTTTAGTAAATACCCATCCGGAAATGCTAGAACATTACATAAATTTTTATCAGAAAAAGTAAAGATTATTCTATTTACTTCAAAACTTTAATATGTTAAAATTACTATATGATAACGTACCAAAGCGTACAAAAAGAGAGACAATGAAAAGGAGAAATGGCATATGAGCAAAAAATTAAGAACGGAAGCCGTAGACCATTTATTTGAAGCGATTTTAAGTCTGGAAAACAAAGAAGAGTGTTATACGTTTTTTGAGGATGTGTGTACGGTAAATGAGCTACTGTCTTTATCACAGCGATTTGAGGTTGCCAGAATGTTACGCGCTCAGAAGACATATTTGGATATAGCAGAAAAGACAGGTGCTTCCACTGCTACAATCAGCAGGGTAAATCGTTCTTTAAATTATGGAAATGATGGCTATGATATGGTATTTGAGAGAACTGGATTAAACAAAAAAGAATAAGAATAGAAAAGATGTTGCTGCAGAAATGTAGCAACATTTTTTAAAAAAATAAAAAAACCTATTGACATAGTAGGAAAAGTAGGATATAGTATCACTATACTAAAAACCACTTAAACAAGTAGGAAATATAGGAAAAGGAGAATCAGCTATGAAAAAAGTAAGAGAAAAAGCCTTGTACATAACGAAAGACGACCGAATGTGTGGCTGTTTCTGCTGTTAAGAATAACAATAAAAAGTAAAAATAATTAAAAATCAGAAAACAGATAAACAAGGAGAAAAAATATGAGTAAAAAAGCATACGCAGATAGAAATTTAAAATTTGAAACATTACAGTTACATGTAGGACAGGAAAATCCAGATCCAGTTACCGATGCAAGAGCAGTACCAATTTATGCTACATCTTCTTATGTATTCCATAATTCAGACCATGCAGCAGCAAGATTTGGATTACAGGATCCGGGAAATATCTACGGAAGACTTACCAATCCAACACAGGATATTTTTGAACAGAGAATCGCAGCATTAGAGGGCGGTGTAGCAGCACTTGCAGTTGCTTCCGGTGCAGCAGCAGTTACCTATACAATTCAGAATCTTGCGCACAATGGAGATAACATCGTAGCAGCAAATAATATTTACGGTGGAAGCTACAATTTATTAGAGCATACACTTCCGGATTACGGAATCAAAACAACATTTGTGGATCCTGCTGATCCAAACAACTTTGAAAAAGCAATTGATGAAAATACAAAGGCACTTTACATTGAAACACTTGGAAATCCAAATTCTGATGTAAGTGATATTGAAGCAATTGCAGCAATTGCACATGCTCACAAAATTCCATTGGTAGTAGACAGCACCTTTGCTACTCCATATTTACTAAGACCAATTGAACACGGAGCAGATATTGTAGTACACTCTGCAACCAAATTTATCGGAGGCCATGGAACAGCAATCGGTGGTGTTATCGTGGATAGCGGTAAATTTGATTGGGAGGCATCCGGAAAGTTCCCATCTTTAACAGAGCCAAACCCAAGCTACCACGGAGTAAGCTTTACAAAAGCCGTAGGACCAGCAGCATTTGTTACAAAGATTCGTGCTATTTTGCTAAGAGATACAGGAGCAACCATTTCTCCATTTCATGCATTTATTTTCTTACAGGGATTAGAAACCTTATCCTTAAGAGTAGAACGTCATGTGGAAAATGCATTAAAAGTAGTAGAATACTTAAATAATCATCCTCAGGTAGAGAGAGTACATCACCCATCTGTATCTAAGGATCCAAAACAACAGGAATTATATAAGAAGTATTTTCCAAAGGGAGGCGGATCTATCTTTACCTTTGAGATTAAGGGTGATGACCGTACAGCAAAAGATTTCATTGATAACTTGGAAGTATTCTCACTTTTAGCAAATGTGGCAGATGTAAAATCTCTTGCAATTCATCCGGCTTCTACGACACATTCACAGTTGAATGAGCAGGAGTTGAATGAACAGGGAATTTACAAAAATACCATTCGTTTATCAATCGGAACAGAACATATCGATGACATTATTGAGGATTTAGAAGAAGCATTTAAAGCTGTAAAATAGAAGGAGGCAGTCAAAATGGCTGGAATATATCAAGGAACATTAGATTTAATTGGAAATACCCCATTAGTTGAGGTGACAAACATAGAAAAAAAATATGGATTAAAAGCAAAATTGTTAGTAAAATTAGAGTATTTTAATCCAGCTGGAAGTGTAAAAGACCGTATTGCAAAGGCAATGATTGAAGATGCGGAAGAAAAAGGAATTTTAAAGGAAGGCTCTGTTATTATAGAGCCGACTTCCGGAAATACCGGAATTGGTCTGGCTGCAATTGCAGCGGCAAAAGGATATCGTGTTATTCTTACTATGCCTGAAACTATGAGCGTAGAACGTAGAAATATCTTAAAAGCTTATGGTGCAGAACTTGTATTGACAGAAGGACCAAAAGGAATGAAGGGTGCAATTGCTAAGGCAGAAGAGTTAGCAAAAGAAATACCGAACAGTTTCATTCCGGGACAGTTTGAAAACCCGGCAAATCCAGAAATGCATAGAAAAACAACCGGACCGGAAATCTGGAAAGATACTGATGGAAAAGTGGATATTTTTGTTGCAGGTGTAGGAACCGGTGGAACTATAACCGGAACAGGAGAATATTTAAAATCTCAGAATCCAGAAGTAAAAGTCGTGGCAGTAGAGCCTGCATCTTCACCAGTATTATCAGAAGGAAAAGGCGGACCACACAAGATTCAGGGAATCGGAGCAGGATTTGTACCGGATACCTTAAATACAAAGGTTTATGACCAAGTATTTCCTGTAGCGAATGAAGCCGCTTTTGATACTGCAAAGGAAATTGCAAAAACAGAAGGTGTATTAGTAGGAATTTCATCCGGGGCTGCATTGTTTGCTGCATTAGAATTAGCAAAGAAACCGGAAAATGAAGGAAAGACTATTGTGGCATTATTGCCAGACAGTGGAGATAGATATTATTCCACTTCCTTATTTGTAGAATAGAATTTAGGTGAAAGACCTGACGACTCTTGAAAGAGAGTAATCAGGTCTTTTTTACTTGTGAGTTTGAGCATTTTGTGCTATTATCAAACATATGTTTAATGAGAAAAAGGAGTTAAATTGGAAAGACAGTTCTTTCCTACAGAAACACCAGAGATTACATTACCAAAATTAGAGGCATATTTTGAAGAAAAAAACATAGAGGAGCATTTGAAAAACTTCAAGTACCAATAGGATTTGATACGGATGTAAACGGATTTGTACTACCGGCGTTAGAAGAACGTTGGGGAAAACCGGGAATCGAGTTGGTAGAAAACAAAGAAGTATGGGAGATGGAAGCATATTATATTGCCCAGGCACTGGTGGATTATGTAATGATGCTTTCACCATAAAAGATAATTTTAGGTGGAGAAGTTATGCATCAGGAACAACTCTTTCCTTTGATACGAGAGAAATTTAAAGAGATGTTAAATGGTTATATTGATACAAAAGAGTTAGAAAATTTGAATAACTATATTGTGCCGCCATCCTTGGAGGATAATCAGGGAATTATGGGTGCAATACAGTTAGCGTTACTTGCACTAGACAAGTAAAACAGAGCAAGGAGAGTTATTCATGTCGTTTGCACATTTACACGTCCATACAGAATACAGTTTGTTGGACGGCTCAAATAAAATAAAAGAATATGTTGCCAGAGTAAAAGAATTGGGAATGAACAGTGCCGCCATTACAGACCATGGTGTTATGTATGGTGTCATTGATTTTTATCGTGCTGCAAAAGAGGCTGGAATTAAGCCGATTTTAGGCTGCGAAGTCTATGTAGCACCGGGTTCTCGATTTGACAGAGAAAAAGTAGAGGGGGAAGAACGATATTATCACTTGATTCTGCTGGCAGAAAATGATCAGGGATATCATAATCTGATGAAAATTGTCTCTCGGGGATTCACAGAAGGTTATTACTATAAACCACGCGTAGACCGTGAGGTATTAGAGACTTACCACGAAGGAATTATCTGTCTGAGTGCCTGCCTTGCAGGAGAAGTACAAAAGCTTTTGGCAAGAGGCAATTACGAGGAAGCGAAAAAGGCAGCTCTTTGGCATGAAGCAACCTTCGGAAAAGGGAATTATTATCTGGAGTTACAAGACCATGGTCTGCCGGAACAGAAAAATGTAAATCAACAGTTATTACGTTTAAGTCAGGATACAGGAATTGAACTGGTAGCCACGAATGACGTTCATTATACATATGAAACAGACGTGGATTCCCATGATATTTTGCTGTGTATTCAGACAGGAAAGAAGCTATCCGATGAAAATCGTATGCGTTATGAGGGAGGACAGTTTTTTGTTAAGTCCGAAGAACAAATGCGGGCATTATTTCCTTATGCACAGCAGGCAATTGATAATACACAAAAAATTGCAGACCGTTGCAACGTAGAGATAGAATTTGGTGTTTTGAAATTGCCAAAATATGATGTCCCGGATGGTTACAGTTCTTGGGAATATTTGCAAAAATTATGCTACGAAGGCTTAGAGCGAAGATACACACCGGAAAAGCAGCAAGAGTTAAAGCCACAGTTAGAATATGAATTAGGTGTAATTCATCAGATGGGATATGTGGACTACTTCCTTATTGTATGGGATTTTATTCACTATGCCAGAAAAAATGGAATTGCAGTAGGACCGGGGCGAGGCAGTGCAGCAGGAAGTATTGTGTCTTATACACTTGAGATTACCAATATTGATCCAAACCGGTATAGTTTGATTTTTGAGCGCTTCTTAAATCCGGAACGTGTTACCATGCCGGATATTGATATCGATTTTTGCGTGGAACGAAGACAGGAAGTTATTGATTATGTAAGCCGAAAATATGGGAAAGACCAGGTGGTTCAGATTGTTACCTTTGGTACCATGGCGGCAAGAGGTGTAATCCGTGATGTAGGACGAGTCATGGACCTTCCTTATGCCTATGTAGATGGAATTGCCAAACAGATTCCAACAGAACTTGGAATTACAATCGAAAAGGCACTTAAAATGAATCCAGAGTTGCGTAGTATGTACGAAAGCGATGAGAATGTGAAAAGACTTATCGATATGTCAAAGCGTTTGGAAGGACTTCCAAGACATACCTCTATGCATGCGGCAGGTGTAGTAATCAGTTCCAAGGCAGTAGATGAATTTGTGCCGTTATCCAGAGCATCGGATGGTTCCATTACCACTCAGTTTGTAATGACTACTCTAGAAGAACTGGGCTTATTAAAAATGGACTTTTTAGGTCTTAGAAACTTAACGGTTATTCAAAAAGCAGTTCGTTTAATTGAAAAGAGTCAGGGAATTCAATTAGACATTGACCATATCGATATGGATGACAAGGGAGTGTTAGATTCTCTTGGGACAGGACATACAGAAGGAATTTTCCAGTTGGAAAGTGCCGGGATGAAAAACTTTATGAAGGAATTAAAGCCCCAGAGTTTAGAAGACATCATAGCGGGAATTTCCTTATATCGTCCGGGACCTATGGACTTTATACCGGCGTATATTCGCGGAAAAAACAACCCCCAGTCCATTGTATATGACTGTCCACAGCTAGAGCCAATATTAAAACCTACTTACGGTTGTATCGTATATCAGGAACAGGTTATGCAGATTGTACGAGATCTTGCAGGATATACCATGGGACGAAGTGACATGGTGCGACGTGCCATGTCTAAGAAAAAGACAGCAGTTATGGAAAAAGAGCGTCAGAACTTTGTTTACGGAAACAAAGAAGAAGGCGTGCCGGGCTGTATCAGCAATGGAATTGATGAAAAAGTTGCAAATAAAATTTATGACGAAATGATAGACTTTGCAAAGTATGCATTTAACAAATCCCATGCGGCGGCATATGCGGTGGTTTCCTACCAGACAGCCTACTTGAAATATTATTATCCGGTAGAGTATATGGCGGCGTTAATGAGCTCTGTTATGGATAATTCCGGTAAAATCTCAGAATACATTCTCACTTGTCGCCAGATGGGAATACAGGTGTTACCGCCCAGTGTAAATGAAGGTGAGAGCGGATTTTCCGTTTCGGGAGGTGCAATTCGCTATGGCTTAGCGGCAATTAAGAGTGTTAGCCAGACTGTAATAGAAAAACTTTGCGAAGAACGACAAGAACGTGGAAAATTTACAAGTCTTAAGGACTTTTTAACACGAATGGCAGACCGGGAAATCAATAAGCGAGTGGTGGAAAACTTAATCAAGGCAGGAGCGTTGGATAATCTGGGTGCAACCAGAAAGCAAAGTATGATGGTTTATGCCGGTATTATGGATTCTATTGCTCAGGATAAAAAGAACAATATGGCAGGACAGATGACGCTATTTGATTTTGCAGGTGAGGAAGAAAAGTCGGAGTTTGAAGTGAAATTGCCGGATGTGGGAGAGTATTCCAAGGAAATGTATCTTGGCTTTGAAAAAGAAGTTCTGGGAGTTTATATCAGTGGACATCCGCTAGAGGAATATGAGGAGAAGTGGAGAAGAAATATTTCCAGAGTTACCACAGATTTCCTTTTAGATGAAGAAACAGGACAGACCAAGGTCAACGATGGAGAAAAGGCAATTGTAGGCGGAATGATTGTGGATAAAACCATAAAATATACAAAGAATAATAAAACAATGGCATTTATCACACTGGAAGATTTAGTGGGAACCTTGGAAGTAATCATTTTTCCCAAAGATTATGAAAAAAACAGCCGACTGTTAAATGTGGACGATAAGGTATTTATTCGAGGGAGAGTGTCCACAGAAGAAGAAAAAAACGGAAAATTGATTTGTGAAAAAATCTATTCCTTTGATGAAACCAAAAAAGAACTGTGGCTTCAGTTTGAAACCAAAACAGACTATGAAGATAAGGAAGAAAAATTGTTTCAAATGATGAAAAATAGTGACGGAAGTGACAGTGTTGTAATTTATATTTCTGGTGCAAAATTGATAAAAAGACTTCCGCCAAGCCAAAATATTGGGGTTTCTTCAGAGATTGTGAACAATTTAACTAACTTTTTGGGTGAAAATAACGTAAAAGTTGTAGAAAAGAGCATTGAAAAACAGTAAAAAAGATATTAGAATGTAATAGATTGATATTTATGCACACAGATGCATAAAGAAAACAGCAACAGTATGCATCTGGCACAACGAACAGACGGATGCCTGCTCGAGTGCTATGTAAAATATAGAATATGGAAATACAGGAGGGAAATGTCATGGCAGACAAGATCCAGACAATAGGTGTACTTACCAGTGGTGGAGACGCACCTGGAATGAACGCAGCAATCCGTGCAGTTGTAAGACAGGGACTTGCAAAAGGATTAAAAGTAAAAGGTATCAAAAGAGGATACGCAGGATTATTACAAGAAGAAATTATTGACATGGAAGCAAAGGATGTATCTGATATCATCCAGCGTGGTGGAACTATTTTACAGACAGCAAGATGTCCGGAATTTGTAAATCCGGAAGTACAGAAGCAGGGTGCTGAAATCTGTAAAAAACATGGTATAGATGGATTGGTTGTTATTGGTGGTGACGGTTCTTTCCAGGGAGCTCAGAAGCTTGCAAACCTTGGAATTAACACAATCGGACTTCCGGGAACAATTGACTTGGACATTGCATGTACAGAATATACCATCGGATTCGATACAGCTGTAAATACAGCTATGGAAGCAATTGATAAAGTGCGTGATACTTCTACTTCTCATGAGAGATGTTCTATTATTGAAGTTATGGGACGTGGCGCAGGATATATTGCATTATGGTGTGGTCTTGCAAACGGAGCTGAGAAGGTTCTTCTTCCGGAAAAATATGATTATGATGAGCAGAAGATTGTAGACGATATTATTGCAGCTCGTAAGCATGGAAAGAAACATTATATCATTGTAAATGCAGAAGGAATCGGACATTCTGCAAGCATGGCAAAGCGTATCGAAGCAGCTACAGGAATGGAAACAAGAGCTACGATCTTAGGTCATATGCAGCGTGGAGGAAGCCCTACATGTAAAGACCGTGTATATGCATCTACTATGGGAGCATACGCAGTTGACTTATTATGCAAAGGAATGTCTAACCGTGTCGTTGGATATCGTCATGGAGAATTTGTTGATGATGATATCAATGAAGCATTGGCAATGGAAAAACAGATTTCTGAATACGAATACGAAATCTGCAAGAACTTAAGTATATAATCAAAGAGGAATATACCATGATAACAAGTGCAGCAAATCAGCAGATGAAGCATGTTATCCAGTTAAATAAAAAGGCAAAAACCCGCTATGAACAGCGGGTTTTTGTGGTAGAAGGAATAAAAATGTGTATGGAAGCACAAAAGGAAGACATACAGGCAATGTATGTTTCGGAATCCTTTTTAAAAGTGCCAGAGCATGAGGAAAAATTAAGAGAATATTCCTATGAAGTAGTAGCGGATTCTGTGTTTAAAATGATTAGTGATACCCAGACTCCACAGGGGATTTTGGCAATTGTAAAAATGCCGGAATATACCTTGGAGGATTTGATGGGAAATAAGGAAAGACCAACCCATTTATTAATATTAGAAAGTATTCAAGACCCGGGAAATCTTGGAACAATGATTCGTACCGGAGAGGGAGCAGGAGTTACAGGAATTTTGATGAATAAGACCACCGTAGATGTTTTCCATCCCAAAACCATTCGTTCCACCATGGGCTCTCTTTACCGAGTACCATTTTATGTTACAGAATCCTTAGAAGATACTTTGCAAGACTTGAAAAAACAAGGAGTTTCTCTGTATGCAGCCCATTTAAAAGGAAAGAAATCATACGCAGAGCCAGATTATACCGAGCCTTGTGGATTTTTAATTGGAAATGAAGGAAATGGGTTGTCGGATAAAATTGCAGAATATGCAGATGAATATATACGAATTCCTATGGAAGGGAAAGTAGAATCTTTAAATGCGGCAATAGCGGCCACGCTTTTAATGTATGAAGTGAATCGGCAGCGAAGCAAGAAGTAGGTATAGTATTTGCTATACCTACTCTTCAATTACATGAATTTCCAGAAAATCAAAGTCGATATCATCTACAAAGTTATCCTGATAGAAACGTGCTTTGGAATGACGTTTGAATTCGGATATAGTAGAATCTAACCAAAGAGGTTTACTTAAGTCAAACTCATAGCAGACTTCTTCTAAAGCACGAAAAATTTTATGAGTTCGTGTATCGTCACTGTCATCGGTAATAACAGTATCTTTTAAAAGGTGATTGTCCTTGAATAGTTTAAACCAGATGCGCATAGTTTTAGTTCCTTTCTGTAAGTTATTTCTGTTATAATAATATGGATTACTCTGTGAATGTATTATAACGTTTACAAGTAGAAGTTACAAGGAAAAAGCAAATGCAATATAAATATTAGAAGAAAATAATGTTGGAGGAGAATTTTACAATGGGAAAATACGTTATGGCACTAGATGCCGGAACAACAAGTAATAGGTGTATTCTTTTTAATGAAAAAGGAGAAATGTGCAGTATAGCACAGAAAGAATTTACACAGTATTTTCCGAAACCGGGTTGGGTAGAACATGATGCAAATGAAATTTGGTCTACACAATTAGGGGTTGCAGTTGAGGCAATGCAGAAAATTGGGGCTTCGGCAGAAGACATTGCGGCAATTGGAATTACGAATCAGCGGGAAACTACAATCGTATGGGATAAGAATACTGGAGAACCGGTATATCATGCAATTGTATGGCAGTGTCGTCGAACATCAGACTATTGTGATTATTTAAAGGAAAAAGGACTTACAGATGAATTTCGACAGAAAACAGGCCTTGTGATAGATGCTTATTTTTCCGGTACAAAATTAAAATGGATTTTGGACAATGTAGAAGGAGTAAGGCAAAGAGCAGAAAAAGGAGAATTGCTTTTCGGAACAGTTGAAACATGGCTTATCTGGAAATTAACCAAAGGTGAAGCACATGTAACGGATTATTCCAATGCTTCTCGTACCATGTTGTTTAATATCAATACCTTAGAGTGGGACAAGGATATATTAAAAGAATTAAATATTCCGGAATGTATGTTGCCGGAGGCAAAGCCTTCCAGTTGTATTTATGGGATGGCAGATTCATCTTTCTTTGGAGGTTCTATTCCGGTTGGAGGAGCAGCAGGGGATCAACAGGCAGCCTTGTTTGGTCAGACTTGTTTCAAGCCGGGTGAAGCAAAAAATACATATGGAACAGGATGTTTTATGCTGATGAATACAGGAGAAAAGCCGGTATTTTCTAAAAATGGTTTGGTAACAACAATTGCATGGGGCATTGACGGAAAGGTAAATTATGCTTTGGAGGGGTCTATATTCGTAGCAGGAGCAGCAATTCAATGGCTGCGTGATGAGCTGAGAATCATTGATAATGCAGCAGATACAGAAGTTATGGCGAGAAAAGTAGAAGATACCAATGGGTGTTATGTAGTTCCGGCATTTACCGGTTTGGGAGCACCTCACTGGGATCAATATGCAAGAGGAACCATTGTAGGAATTACACGAGGAGTAAATAAATATCATATTATTCGCGCTACATTGGAGTCTTTGGCATATCAGACAAATGATGTACTTCAGGCAATGCGAGCAGATTCGGGAATAGAGCTGGATTCCTTAAAGGTAGATGGTGGAGCAAGTGCGAATGATTTCTTAATGCAGACACAGGCAGATATTATTAACGCTCCGGTAAATCGACCTTCCTGCGTAGAAACAACCGCCATGGGAGCTGCATATCTGGCAGGACTTGCAGTAGGATATTGGAAGAGTAAAGAGGATGTTATTAAAAATTGGGCAATTGATAAAACCTTCCAGCCAAAGATTTCCCACGAAGTAAGAGAGAAAAAAATTAAGGGCTGGAACAAAGCAGTAAAATATTCCTATGGATGGGCAAAGGAAGATTAGGAGAAATATTATGCACCAATAGCTCTCATTTGCATAGAATAAAGTAAGGTGAGGGATATTATGCGTATTTGTGAATTAAGAGAAAAAGAAGTCATTAATATTTGTAACTGCGAATGTCTTGGATTTGTGGTAGACGTTGATATTGATGAGTGTACCGGTTGTGTGCGGGCACTTATTATACCACGTTGCGGTAAAATGTTCGGATTTATGGGAAAAGGAAATGATTTGATTATTCCCTGGAGCAAAATTATTAAAATCGGACCGGACATCATATTGGTAGAATTGCCAGAACCTAAGCCACCAAAGTAAAAAATTGGTTGACAATAATTGGAAGCAAAGATATACTAAAACCAAATATGAGAACGTAGGAGGAAAGCTTGATGAAGTGTCCGTTTTGTAGCAGTGATAATACGAGAGTAATTGATTCCAGACCAGCGGATGATAATAGCTCTATTCGAAGAAGACGTTTGTGTGATGATTGTGGGAAACGTTTTACTACTTATGAAAAAGTAGAGACAATACCACTGATTGTCATTAAGAAAGATAATAACAGAGAACAGTATGACCGTGCAAAGATAGAAGCAGGAGTGCTGCGGGCATGCCATAAGAGACCGGTTTCTGTAAATCAGATTAATAAGCTGGTAGATGAAGTGGAAATAGAGATTTTTAATCGAGAAGAAAAAGAGCTCTCCAGTTCTGAAATTGGTGAAATCGTTATGGATAAGTTAGAAGAATTAGATCCGGTAGCATACGTTCGATTTGCATCCGTGTATCGAGAATTTAAGGATGTAAATACATTTATGAATGAATTAAAAAAGATTTTGGATAAATAATAAAAAGAAGAATTCTGCATGACAGGATTCTTTTTTCTTGCACAAAAAGGAATGGAATGTTATACTTGCAAAGGACAAAACCAAGGTACAGGAGAAATATATGTTAAAGAGATTTTATCCAGGCGAATATTTAGAATCTGCTTATAAAATCGATTTTGCAAAATTATATGCAGAAGGTTATCGTGGAATTATTTTTGATATTGATAATACATTAGTTCCACATGGTGCTCCGGCAGATGAGCGTGCAAAGGCATTGTTTGAGTCGTTAAAAAAGATGGGCTTTCAGTGTTGTCTGTTATCAAACAACAAAGAGCCACGCGTAAAGATGTTTAATGATGCGGTGCAGGTAAACTATATTTTTAAAGCTGGGAAACCTAAGGCTTCCGGATATCAGCAGGCAATGAAAATAATGGGAACCAACCGAGAAAACACCTTGTTTGTAGGAGATCAGATTTTTACAGATGTGTATGGTGCAAATCGTGTGGGAATCCGAACAATACTTACACAGCCGATACATCCAAAAGAGGAAATACAGATTGTATTAAAACGATATCTGGAGAAAATAGTGTTGTTCTTTTATAAGAAGAATCAGAAAAAGCAAAAGAAGTAGAAAGGGATTAAAAATGAAAATTGCAATAGGAAATGATCATGCGGCTACAGATTTAAAAATGGAGATTATGGAATATGTAAAGGGATTGGGACATGAAGTAATCAATTTTGGCACAGATGGATATGAAAGCTGTAATTATCCGGAATTCGGTGAAAAAGTAGGACGTGCTGTAGTATCGGGAGAAGCGGACTGCGGAATCTTAATTTGCGGTACAGGTGTTGGAATTTCAATGGCAGCAAATAAGGTAAAGGGAGTACGTTGTGGCGTATGTTCAGATGTTACTACTGCACATTTGATAAAAGAACATAACAATGCCAATATCATTGCATTTGGTGCAAGAATTGTAGGAAATGAGTTGGCAAAAGATATTGTAAAGTCTTATCTTGAAGCAGAATTTTTAGGTGGAAGACATCAGAAAAGAATAGATATGATTACGGAAATTGAGGAAAAAGAATATCAGTAATCATTGTAACTTGATAAAAAAAGGTTGAAATATATATACATTTAGTATAAAATGGAAGAAGTGTTGGGCGGGATGCGCCCATAAGTAGGTTAAGGAGGAAATTCGAATGATTTCAGCAGGAGATTTTAGAAATGGTATTACGATAGAATTAGATAATAACATTTACCAGATTATTGAATTCCAGCATGTAAAACCAGGTAAAGGCGCAGCCTTTGTTAGAACTAAGTTAAAGAATATTAAGAGTGGCGGTGTAGTAGAAAAAACTTTCCGTCCTACAGAAAAATGTCCTCAGGCTCGTATTGACAGAGCGGACATGCAGTATTTATATTCCGATGGTGATTTATATCACTTCATGGATGTAGAGACTTATGAGCAGATTGCTTTAGATGCAGAGACTATTGGTGATGCATTGAAGTTCGTAAAAGAAAATGAAATGGTTAAAATGTGTTCCCATAATGGAAACGTATTTGCAGTAGAGCCACCTCTGTTCGTAGAATTACAGATTACAGATACAGAGCCAGGATTCAAGGGTGATACAGCTACCGGAGCAACAAAGCCAGCAGTTGTAGAAACAGGAGCAACTGTATATGTACCATTGTTCGTAGAGCAGGATGACGTTATTAAGATTGATACCAGAACAGGTGAATATCTGTCCAGAGTATAATAGACGAATTTTAAGAGTCCCAGAACTGTTGGTTCTGGGACCTTTTTAATATCAGAAAATACCGTGTTACATTAAAGTATGAAAGTTATTTGTTACTTTTCCGAAATAGCTTTTATGGAAAGGGCATATTCTGACGGACTCATCCCGGAAATCTTTTTAAACTGTCTGGAAAAATAGTGGATGGAAGTATAACCCAAAACATCTGCAATCTGTGTAAAATTCATATTTTTTTCTCGAATCAGTTCTTTTGCATAATTGATTTTCAGGCGTGAAAAATAATCAATAATGCCGGAGCTGCATTTGTCATGGAAAAGTTTTTGTAATTGAGAGCGGCTAAGAAGATTGTCGTGACAAATTTGGTCAATAGTTAAAGAATCACAAATATGAGTGTTCATATAAGCAAGGATGTGGGAAAAGGTTTCCTCATCCTGTTTTAATTTTATAGACTTCGTGAGAAAATTGCCGGTATTATCAGAGAAAGCACTACGATATAAGGAAATTAAAAATTGTTCTAAGGATAATTGTATCATTTGCTCTGCTCCGGAAATCTGTTGTGAAGCTGGGTCCAACCCCTTAGTATAAGGATTATTTAAAGGGGTAGAAAAAGCACCTGGAGCTTCTGCAATAATAGTAGCTAACAGATTCCGTTCCCGTTCCTTTAGTGAAAAAATGCGATTTTCAAAAAAACGCATAGCGGGTGAATGACAAACAAAGGAAATTACCACTAAATTAGGCGCAACAATACCGTTAGTTGTAACTGCGTGAAATTGGTTCGGCTGGTGGAAAATAATATCCCCTTTTTTTAATAGATAAGTGTTGCTGTCGGCAGTAACCGTTACTTCTCCCTTGTCCACGCAAAGAAATTCCCAAAAGTCGTGAGATTCACCGGGAAAAACAAAGTCTGTATCATATTCAAAATAATGGATTGTAACAATTTGCGAAACATCAAACAGCTTAGAAAACGAATGTTTATAAAAATCCATAAAAGCTCCTTTCCAGACGTTACTTTATAAATATATAGTAACATACAATTGTGCAAAAAAGCAAAAAAATTGTGCAAATACAGAACCTTTTTTTTATATTATCATGTTATAGAACAAAAGGATAATTACCTTAAGGAGGGTATTTCAATGAACAAACCAGTATTAGTGATTATGGCAGCAGGAATGGGAAGCAGATACGGAGGATTAAAGCAGATAGATCCGGTAGATGCACAAGGCCATATTATCATTGACTTTTCCATATATGACGCAATTGAGGCAGGATTTGAAAAGATTATTTTTGTTATCAAGAAGGCAAATGAAAAAGCATTTAAAGAAGTGATTGGAAAACGTGTAGAGAAGAAAATTCAGGTAGAGTATATTTATCAGGAGTTAGAGAAACTTCCAAAGGGATATCACATTCCGGAAGGCAGAGAAAAACCATACGGAACAGGCCATGCCATTTTATGTTGTAAAGATATAATTGATGGGCCGTTTGTAGTAATCAATGCAGATGATTATTATGGAAAGAATGCATATAAAATGATTTATGATTATCTGGTAAATCATCAGGATGAGGAAAAATATCGATATGCTATGGTAGGATATGCATTAAAAAATACATTGACCGATCATGGGTATGTAGCAAGAGGTGTGTGTGAAATAGATAAGGCAGGATTTTTAACAGACATTCACGAACGTACTCATATTGAAAAAAGAGATGGAGGAGCTACATATACAGAAGATGATGGCGCAACATGGCATGAACTTCCAATGGAAAGTACCGTTTCTATGAATATGTGGGGATTTTCCAAAAGTATTTTAAAAGAATTAGAAAGTGGATTTAAAAAGTTCTTAAGAGAAGAATTGCCAAATAATCCATTAAAAGCAGAATATTTCCTGCCGTTTGCGGTAGATGAGTTGTTACAACAGAAAAAAGCAAGTGTACAGGTATTGACTTCGGCGGACAAATGGTATGGAGTTACCTATAAAGAAGATAAAGCTATGGTAGTAGAGGCAATTGCCGGGTTGAAAAAACAAGGACGATATCCGGAAGAATTTTAAACAACATCGAAGGGCATAATCCGAATCAGAAGGAGAAGGATTAAAAATGGATGTAAAACAAGAAAAATTAGAAAAAAAGGCATTGGAAATCACAAAAGAATTTCAAATAGGGGAAACTGCAAAAACGGCAACGGTATACGGCAGTGGACACATTAATGATACCTTTTTAATAGAAGGAGAAAAACGTTATATTCTTCAACGAATGAACCACAATATATTTCCAAATCCGGAAGAAGTGATGGAAAATATTATGGGAGTTACCGTTTTTTTGAAAAAGAAGATTCAAAAGGCCGGGGGTGACACAAAAAGAGAAACATTAACGGTAATACAAACCAAAGATGGAAAGGGATTTTACTTAGACCGGGATGGAGAGTATTGGCGGATGTATCATATGATAGAAGATGCCATAAGCTATGACAAGGCAGAAAATCAGCAGATTTTTTATGAAAGTGCAGTGGCATTTGGAAAGTTTCAACAAATGTTGTCAGATTATCCGGCAGAGACGTTGCATGAGACAATTTCAGGTTTCCACGATACAAAAGCGCGTTATCAGGTATTTGAAAAAGCGGTAGAGGAAGATAGTTGTGACAGAGCAAAAGAAGTGGCAGCAGAAATTGCATTTTTTAAAGAGAGAAAAGAATTATCTAAAGTACTAGGAGAAATGCAAAAGAAGGGAGAATTGCCCCTTCGTGTAACTCATAATGATACCAAGTTGAATAATATCATGATAGATAAAAAGACCGGAAAAGGTATTTGTATTATAGATTTGGATACGGTAATGCCGGGACTGGCAGTAAATGACTTTGGTGATGCAATTCGGTTTGGTGCAAGTACGGCAGCAGAAGACGAAAGAGATCTGTCAAAAGTAAGGTGTGATTTGCAACTGTTTGAACGGTATGTACAAGGGTTTTTGGAAGGATGTGCAGGAAAATTAACGAAAAATGAAATTGCAATGCTTCCAATGGGCGCAAAAGTCATGACTTATGAATGTGGGATGCGTTTTTTGACGGACTACCTGCAAGGAGATGTCTATTTTAAGATTCATCGTGAAAAACAAAATTTAGATCGTGCCAGAACACAGATACAGTTAGTACGAGATATGGAACAAAAATGGAGTCAAATGGAACAGATTGTGCAGCGGTATAAAAATAGCAAGTAAAAGTTTACTGAAAAGACAAGTAAAGTTTATACAGTTTTACTAAAAATAAATGAAAAAGTGGGAAGAAAAAACGGAAAATATAGGTAAAACGTAGAAAATGGAAAATCTGTTTTGCAAGCGTTTTCATGGGTTTTTAGGTGTGCTATAATGTGCGTAAAGACAAAAGTTTTGCTAAACATATCATAATTTTGAGGAGGGAATTTTATGGCAATTTTAGTAACAGGTGGAGCAGGATATATCGGAAGTCATACTTGTATTGAATTAGTAAATGCAGGATATGATGTGGTAGTAGTGGATAATCTGGTAAACTCCAGTGAAGAAGCAGTAAAAAGAGTAGAGCAGATTACAGGCGCAACAATTCCGTTTTATGAAGCAGATATTCTGGACAAAGACGCATTGAATAAGATTTTTGATAAAGAAAAAATTAACAGTGTTATCCATTTTGCAGGATTAAAGGCAGTAGGAGAATCTGTGGTAAAACCATTGGAATATTATTATAACAACATCACAGGAACTTTGGTATTGTGTGATGTAATGCGCAATCATGGTGTGAAAAATATTATTTTTTCCTCTTCTGCAACTGTTTACGGAGATCCGGCAATCATTCCGATTACTGAGGAATGCCCAAAGGGTGAGATTACCAATCCTTATGGAAGAACCAAGGGAATGTTAGAGCAGATTTTGACAGATTTACATGTAGCAGACCCTGAATGGAATGTGATGTTACTGCGTTACTTTAATCCAATCGGAGCACATGAGAGTGGATTGATTGGAGAAGATCCAAAGGGAATTCCAAACAATTTGGTACCTTATATTGCGCAGGTGGCAGTTGGAAAGCTGAAATGCCTTGGTGTATTCGGAGATGACTACAATACACCAGATGGAACCGGAGTGAGAGATTATATTCATGTAGTAGACCTTGCCAAGGGACATGTAAAGGCATTGAAGAAAATCGAAGAAAATTCCGGAGTAAGTATTTATAATCTTGGAACAGGAATTGGATACAGTGTATTGGATGTGGTAAAGGCATATGAAAAGGCTTGCGGTAAAGAGATTCCATATGAAATTAAGCCAAGAAGAGCAGGGGATATTGCAACCTGTTATTGTGATGCTTCTAAGGCAAAACGTGAACTGGACTGGGAAGCAGAATACGGAATTGAGCGTATGTGCGAGGATTCCTGGAGATGGCAGAGCATGAATCCAAACGGATACAGAAAATAGAAAATAAAAAAACAGAAAACGTGTAGCGTATGATAGCAGACCTGAAAGAATATGGAAGTTAAGTTGTATTCCCATATTTTTTCGGGTCTTTCATTTATGTAATAGGAAATTACGTCCTATTACATAAAAAACGCTCCGCTAAGGAAGCACACCTCGCGGAACCGAAATTAGTCGAAAGCGGCACCGCTCGGGCGCGAAAGAGTCCGACAAGCGGACTCTTTGTTCTATCAATAGTTGATAAAAGTGAAAAGACTCTTGCAAAAAAGAAACATGCAAGATATGATAAAGAAAAACGAAAAGGAGCATATTATGCGTAAAGTAATAAAGAAAATTACGGCAAGTGCTTTGGTGATACTTTTGATGTGTGGATTGTGGGGGCAGACAATTCAAGCAACACAAGAACAGATAGATGGTGTCAAAGAAAATATAGATGATTTAGAAGAAAAGCAAAAAGAAGCACAAAAACAGGCGGAAAGTTATGCGGATTCTGCGGATAGTTTAACCGGAGATTTAAAAACATTAAATGATAGTCTGGCACAGGCAACTCAGGCATTAAACGAAACAGAAGAACAGTTAGCAAATACACAAACAGAATTAGAACAGACCAAAGTTGATTTGGCAGCAGCGCAGGAACAAGAACAACAGCAGTATCAGGCAATGAAAAAGCGTATTCAGTTTATGTATGAAATGGATACAGAAAGTATGATGGAAATACTCATGGAATCGGAGAGTATTGTAGATTTTCTGAACCGAGGAGAATACATTATAAGTATCCATGATTATGATCGGAAAATGCTGGATGTTTATCAGGCAACGAAGGAAGAGATTGCCACCAAAGAACAACAGTTAGAAACGCAAGGAGCACAGCTTAGTGCACTACAACAGCAGGAAACAGAAAAGAAACAACAATTAGCAGCGCTGGTAGACAGCACCTCGCAACAATTGGTGGCAGCAAAACAACAGTTAGAGGTAGCGAAAACAGATGCAGCAAACTATGAAGCGGAAATCGAAAGACAGAAAGCATACGAAGAACAATTAGAGGCGCAAAAGGCGGCGGAAGATGCAGCAAGGTTAGCTGAAATTCAACGCCAGGAAGAAGAAATGAAGGAAAATACACCGGATACTACACCAGTAGAGGCAGATACTTCAGAACAGGCTCTGTTGGCAGCTTTGATTCAATGTGAAGCAGGGGGAGAAAGCTATGAAGGAAAGTTAGCTGTGGGAAGTGTGGTGATTAACCGCTTGAGAAGTTCTCATTTTCCAAACAGTATTGCAGGAGTAATTTATCAGAGTGGTCAATTTTCACCCGTTGCCAGTGGACGTTTTGCAACGGTTTTAGCAGAAGGAGCAGATGAATCCTGTGTGCAGGCGGCAGCAGAAGTGCTGGGGGGAAGAATTACAGTGGATTGTCTTTATTTCCGAAGAAATACAGGAGACATACCGGGGATTGTTATCGGAAATCATGTTTTTTATTAATACAATATAAAAGGTTGAAAAGGTCGGTTGTTGTGCATAATAGACAAAAATCGACCTTTTTTCTACGGAAAACCCCAGGGAGAATGATAAAAATATAACAAAGTCTCACAAAAAAGGAAGGGAAAAGCAGGGGTGTGGGAAAGGGGCAAAAGAGTAAGATTTTCCTTGCAATTTGGAACTAGTTGTGCTAGGATAAAGTTATCCCAGGAATGAAGACGATGCCTGTTTCCTTTTTTTTTAACAAAAGATTGTTAAAAAAATAACATACATTGTGAGAGGAATCACACATTGGCTTCAGCGGAAGAGTTAGATACATATTATTTAGAAAAAGGAGACGAAGAAATGGCAAAGAAAGTAGTTTTAGCAGGCGCATGTCGTACCGCAATCGGTAAAATGGGCGGAGCATTAAGCAATACTCCAGCAGTTGATTTAGGTGCAATTGTAATTAAAGAAGCATTAAACAGAGCTGGTGTTAAGCCAGAACAGGTTGATGAAGTAATGATGGGATGTGTTATCCAGGCAGCACAGGGACAGAACGTTGCACGTCAGGCTTCTATCAAGGCTGGATTACCAATCGAAGTACCAGCATTTACATTGAACGTAGTATGTGGTTCCGGTTTGAAATGTGTAAATGAGGCAGCAAACATGATTATGGCAGGACAGGCAGATATCGTGGTTGCAGGTGGTATGGAAAACATGTCTATGGCTCCATATGCTATGACAAAAGCCCGTTTCGGATATCGTATGAATAATGCAACAATCATCGATACCATGGTAAACGATGCATTAACAGACGCATTTAATCACTACCACATGATGATTACAGCAGAAAACGTATGTGATAAATACGGAATTACAAGAGAAGAATTAGATGAGTTCTCTGCAAACAGCCAGCAGAAATGTGAAAAAGCTATTGCAGAAGGAAAATTCGATGACGAAATCGTACCAGTTCCTGTAAAAGTTAAGAAAGAAACTGTTATGTTCGCAAAAGACGAAGGACCTCGTGCTGGCACAACAGCAGAATCCTTAAGCAAATTAAGATGCTGTTCTGGAAAAGAAGGCGGATTAGTTACAGCTGGTAATGCTTCCGGTATCAATGACGGTGCAGCAGCAATCGTTGTTATGAGCGAAGAAAAAGCAAAAGAACTTGGTGTTACACCAATGGCTACATGGGTAGCTGGAGCACTTGGCGGAGTTGAGCCAGAAATCATGGGTGTTGGACCAGTTGCATCTACAAAGAAAGTATTAGAAAGAACAGGTCTTTCTATTGACGATATGGACTTAATCGAAGCAAACGAAGCATTCGCTGCTCAGTCTATCGCAGTTGCAAGAGATTTGAAATTCGATATGTCTAAAGTAAACGTAAACGGTGGAGCAATCGCATTAGGACATCCAGTAGGAGCTTCCGGATGTCGTATCCTTGTTACATTATTACACGAGATGCAGAAGAGAGACGCTAAGAAAGGTCTTGCAACACTGTGTATCGGTGGTGGAATGGGCTGCTCTACAATCGTAGAAAGAGACTAATTCAAAATTAAAGAAAGTAATAACGCAGGTGCCCTTTTGGACACCTGCTCAAGTTATAAAACAATAAGGAGGAATCAACAAGATGAAAGTTGGTATTATTGGAGCAGGAACCATGGGTTCCGGAATTGCACAGGCATTCGCACAGACAGAAGGATATGAAGTATTCTTGTGTGATATTAATGATGAATTCGCAGCAAATGGTAAAAAGAAAATTGCAAAAGGATTCGAAAAGAGAATTGCAAAAGGAAAAATGGATCAGGCAGCAGCAGATGCAATCTTAGCTAAGATTACAACAGGAACAAAAGAAATCTGTACTGACTGTGATTTAGTAGTAGAAGCAGCTTTGGAAGTAATGGATGTTAAAAAACAGACATTCAAAGAATTACAGGATATCGTAAAGAAAGATTGTATGTTTGCAACAAATACATCCTCTCTTTCTATTACAGAAATTGGTGCAGGACTTGACAGACCAGTTATCGGTATGCATTTCTTCAACCCGGCTCCAGTTATGAAATTAGTAGAAGTTATCAAAGGTGAAAACACACCAGACGATATGAAAGCTAAAATCGTTAAGATTGCTGAAGAAATTGGAAAAACTCCAGTAGAAGTAAACGAAGCAGCAGGATTCGTAGTAAACAGAATCTTAATCCCAATGATTAACGAAGCAGTTGGTATTTACGCTGACGGAGTAGCTTCTGTTGAAGGTATCGATACAGCTATGAAATTAGGTGCTAACCATCCAATGGGACCTTTAGCATTAGGTGATTTAGTAGGACTTGATATTTGTCTTGCAATCATGAACGTATTATATGATGAAACAGGTGATCCAAAATACCGTCCACATCCACTTCTTAAGAAAATGGTTCGTGCAGGTAAATTAGGACAGAAGACTGGAATCGGATTCTACGATTACTCTAAGTAATCTGCAAAACTTAGGTTAAAATAATAAATTAGAATAAAGGAGTGTTAAAATCATGGATTTTTCTTTAGATAAAAAACATGAAATGGCGAGAACTCTGTTCAGAGACTTCGCTGAAACAGAAGTAAAGCCTCTCGCACAGGAAGTTGATGAAACAGAAGTTTTCCCACAGGGAACCGTTGATAAAATGGCAAAATACGGCTTTATGGGAATTCCAGTGCCAAAAGAATATGGCGGACAGGGATGTGATCCTTTAACATACGTTATGTGCGTAGAAGAGTTATCTAAAGTGTGTGCTACAACAGGTGTTATTGTATCTGCACATACATCTCTTTGCATTGACCCAATTATGACTTATGGTACAGAAGAACAGAAACAGAAATATGTAGTACCTCTTGCAAAAGGTGAAAAACTTGGCGCATTCGGTTTAACAGAACCAGGTGCTGGTACAGATGCTCAGGGTTGCCAGACTAAGGCTGTATTAGATGGTGATGAATGGGTATTAAACGGATCTAAGTGCTTTATCACAAATGGTAAAGTTGCAGACGTTTATATCGTAATCGCAATTACAAGTGTTACAGAAGATAAGAGAGGAAGAAAGAAAAAGAACTTCTCCGCATTTATCGTAGAAAAGGGAGCTCCAGGATTCTCCTTCGGAACAAAAGAAAAGAAGATGGGTATCCGTGGTTCTTCTACATATGAATTGATTTTCGAAGACTGCAGAATTCCAAAAGATGCATTATTAGGACCAGAAGGAAAAGGATTCCCAATCGCTATGCATACTTTGGATGGTGGACGTATCGGTATTGCATCTCAGGCACTTGGTATTGCAGAAGGTGCATTAGAAAGAGCAATCGAATATACAAAAGAAAGAAAACAGTTTGGACGTTCTATCGCTCAGCAGCAGAATACACAGTTCAAGTTAGCTGATATGGCTGCAAGAATTGAAGCTGCACAGTTATTAGTATACAAAGCTGCTATGGCAAAAGCTACTCAGAAAGTATATTCTGTAGAAGCTGCAAAAGCTAAATTATTCGCAGCTGAAACTGCAATGGCTGTAACAACAGAGGTTGTTCAGTTATTTGGTGGATACGGATATATCAGAGAATACGATGTAGAGCGTATGATGCGTGATGCTAAGATTACTGAAATCTACGAAGGAACTTCTGAAGTTCAGCGTATGGTTATCTCTGGTGCATTATTAAAATAGTCGCGATAAGCAAAAGAGAATGGAGCAATAAAATATGAGTCATGCTTGCATGAGCGAATATTTTAGGGTGACATTCAAAGCGCAACGCGCCTGAGGAAACACGAAGTGTTTGCGAAGGTTTTGCTTATTACTAAGCAAACAATAAAAAATAAAAACAAGGAGTGAAATACCGTGAAAATAGTTGTATGTGTAAAACAGGTACCAGATACAAAAGGCGGAGTTAAATTTAATCCAGACGGTACTTTGAATAGAGCTGCAATGCTTACTATTATGAACCCAGATGATAAAGCTGGTTTGGAAGCAGCACTTAGATTAAAAGATCAGTACGGTGCAGAAGTAACTGTACTTACCATGGGTCTTCCAAAGGCTGATGAAGTTCTTCGTGAAGCATTAGCAATGGGTGCAGATAAAGGAATTCTTGTAACAGATAGAGTATTAGGTGGAGCAGATACATGGGCTACATCTACTACAATCGCTGGTGCAATCAGAAATCTTGAATATGATTTAGTTATCACAGGACGTCAGGCAATCGATGGAGATACTGCTCAGGTAGGACCTCAGATTGCTGAACATCTTGGACTTCCAGTAATTTCTTATGCACAAGATATTAAAGTAGAAGGAGATTCTGTTATTGTACAGCGTCAGTATGAAGACAGATATCATGAGTTAAAAGCAAAAATGCCTTGCTTAATTACAGCATTATCTGAATTAAACGAGCCACGTTACATGACTCCAGGCGGAATCTTTGATGCATATGATAAAGAAGTAACCGTATGGGGAAGAGCAGACTTAAAGGATGTTGATGATGCAAACCTTGGTCTGAAAGGATCTCCAACAAAGATTGCAAAAGCATCTGATAAAGTTCCAAAGGGAGCTGGAGAGATGTTAGCAGGTGATTCTCCAGAAGAATTAGTTAACGCTTTAGTTGGAAAATTCAAAGAGAAACATATTATCTAGTATATAAGGAAGAGTGGTGAACAAGATGGGTTTAGAAGCATATAAAGGAGTATTTGTCTTTGCACAGCAGGTAGACAACGTTTTAGATGGCGTTGCATTTGAATTGCTTGGAAAAGGTAAAGACTTAGCAAAAGATTTAAATACAGACGTAACAGCAGTATTAGTAGGATCTGGAGTAAAAGGTCTTGTTGATGAATTAGCTGAGTACGGAGCAGATAAGGTTATCGTTGTTGATGACCCAGAATTAAAAGATTACAGAACAGAGCCATACGCACATGCACTTGCATCTGTTATCAATGAATATAAACCAGAAATCATGTTAGTTGGTGCAACTGCAATTGGTCGTGACCTTGGTCCTACTGTTTCTGCAAGAGTAGCAACAGGTCTTACAGCTGACTGTACAGTACTTGAAATTGGTAACTTCCCAATCAATCCAGGTCCAAATCAGAAACCAAATCAGTTACTGATGACTCGTCCTGCATTCGGTGGAAACACTATCGCTACAATCGCTTGCCCAGACAATCGTCCTCAGATGGCAACTGTTCGTCCAGGCGTTATGCAGAAAATTGCTCCAGTAAAAGGTGCAAAAGCAGAAGTAATCGAATACAATCCAGGATTTACACCAAACAACAGATATGTTGAAATCTTAAATGTTGTAAAGGCTGTAAAGAATACTGCAAACATCATGGATGCAAAAGTATTAGTATCCGGTGGTCGTGGAGTTGGATCTAAAGAAAACTTCAAGATGTTAGAGGAACTTGCAGATGTATTAGGCGGAACAGTAAGCTGTTCTCGTGCAGCTGTTGAAAATGGCTGGTTACCAGTAGATCTTCAGGTTGGACAGACTGGTAAAACAGTTCGTCCTCAGATTTACTTCGCAATCGGTATTTCTGGAGCAATCCAGCACGTTTCCGGTATGGAAGATTCTGATCTTATCATCGCAATCAACAAAGATGAATCTGCACCAATCTTTGATGTAGCAGATTATGGCTTAGTTGGAGATTTGAACAAGATCGTTCCTGCTTTAACAAAGGCTTTAAAGGCTGAAATGGCAGAATAATAAGCAATAGCAGATGACTGTGAGTGAAAAACACAAACAGTAAAAATCAATAAGTAAGTGAAATGGGCAGCCGTTTGTCGCAGATATGCAACAGACGGCTGTTTTTATGCAATAGGAAATTGCGTCCTATTGCATAAAAAACGCTCCACTAAGGAAAGCACACCTCGTAGGGCTGAGAATGCCGTGATGTACAGATATTTGTGACACACCGTGGTAACTATGAAAAAATAAGTATTAGATAGAAGTAAAGTGCACAAGATAAATTCATATAAAAAACACAAAATTTCCGGTTTCTATTTAAAATAAAGTGTGATATACTAAAAATATACATAGAGACTTATGGACGTACCATAGGTCTCTCATTTTGCGAGAAGAAAAGAGAGGTGAAAAGAATGGACAGTTGTGATAGTTGTGGGCGAAGTAGAAGCGATGGGCATAGGCACCGAGTAGAGAAAAGCAGCAATATCCGGTTGTCTTTTCTTTTTGCATTTTCAGTATAAAGCGCGGTTATGTCCATCATGCAGCTCCTTATAGAACAACTAGGTTGAAAAAATATAGGAGGAAAAAAGATGGAATTCAAAGATGAAAAAGAAATACGGCATGAATCCGAAATTATGCCGGAAAAGCCAGATTATGCAAAAGAGCTGGAAGCTATCATCAAAAGTGATGCATCTGATGCACAAATACGGGAACAGTTAGAAGATTATCATGAAAATGATATTGCAGATGTATTAGAAGAACTTACATCAGAAGAACGTAAAAAACTCTATCGGATTTTAGGAAAAGAAACAGTATCAGAGATTTTTACCTATTTAGAAGATGTTGAGACATATATCAATGAATTGGATTCGGAAGTAGCAGCGGATATTATTGAATCCATGGATGCGGATGATGCGGTAGATGTTTTGGATGAACTGGAGGAAGAAAAAAGTCAGGAATTAATTGAATTGTTGGATGAGGAATCCCGACATGACATTGACTTGATTCATTCCTATGATGAAGATGAAATTGGTAGTTATATGACTACGAATTTTATCGTGATAAAGCGAGGCGTAGCAGTTCGTCAGGCAATGAAAGCCTTGGTGGATCAAGCAGCCGAAAATGATAATATCGGAACTGTTTATGTGGAAGAAAGTGATGGTACATTTTACGGCGCAATAGATTTAAAAGATTTAATTATTGCCCGAGATTATACACAATTAGAAGATTTAATCAGTACGTCCTATCCGTATGTATATGCGAAGGAAACAGTAGAGCAGTGTATTGAAGATTTGAAAGATTACTCTGAAGACTCTATTCCTGTGTTAGATAATGACAATCGAATTTTAGGTGTCATTACTGCTCAGGATTTGATTGAAGTGGTAGATGAAGAAATGGGAGAAGACTATGCCATGTTGGGAGGTCTTACTGCGGAAGAAGATATACAAGAACCGATATTCCAAAGTATTCGTAAGCGTATCCCATGGCTGATTATACTAATGTTTTTAGGACTTGGTGTTTCGGCAGTAGTAGGTATATTTGAAAAAGTAGTAGCAGAATTAACATTAGTAATGGCATTTCAATCTCTGATTCTTGGAATGTCCGGAAATGTAGGAACCCAGTCCCTGGCGGTAACGATTCGTGTATTGATGGATGAAAATCTTTCTATGAAGGAAAAATTACATCTGGTATGGAAGGAAACGCGTATTGGATTTTCAAACGGTGTATTACTTGGAATCTTAGGATTTGGAATTATTGGTGTATATATTTGGTTAGTTAAGGGAAAGCCAATACTATTTGCATTTGCGGTTTCAGGATGTATTGGTTTAGCGTTGGTAGCAGCTATGATGATTTCCGGATTTAATGGAGCAATGATACCAATCGTGTTTAAAAAAATGAAAATGGATCCCGCCATTGCATCAGGGCCTTTAATCAGTACCATAAATGACCTGGTAGGTGTGGTAGTATATTATGGATTAGCATGGATATTTCTAATTAATATACTGCATTTGAATTTGTTGTAAATAAGTTAAAAATATGCTATACTTAGTCCGCGTGACGAAGCAATCATTTTCAGAAAATGGTTACATTCAACAAAAGATGAGGTACATGCATGAATAAAAGACGACAAATCGGGATTTTATTGGTCATGTTCTGTTGTATACTGTGTAGTTGTACGAAGGTTACCAAGGAAACTGTTGCAAATGAAACGAGAAAAGAAGCGGCAGAACAGCCGGTTTCAGAGACAGTACAACAGAGTGAAGTAGACGAAACAGCAGAGAATCAACCGGATAACCTAGGCGATGCAATAGAACAGATTCTAGATGATGCAAATCGGGAATTTATAGGTGGATATCTATTAGACGAATCATTTTTTCTGTGGTTATCTGGAACATATGGTGAAGAATGTGTTTATAAGTTAGCGGATGCAGTAGAGGAAGAGACACAGGATTGTGAGCAATGGTATGCCATTACAGGAAAGTCTATTCATGTGTTATGGCTTGAATATTGTGAATGTACAGGATTTCAAAGTTATATGCTGGAAAAGGTATATCAGAAAGAATGCGCAGAACCAAATCAGGTGGTTTTGGATTTTACAGGTGATATTAATTTATGTGAAGATTGGCCTACCACAGAGCATATGGATGAACAGCCCAATGGAATAGAAGATTGTATGTCCCAGGCTTTGTTGACAGAAATGCGAAGTGCCGATATTCTAATGATTAATAATGAGTATACTTACAGTACCGGTGGAGAACCATTAGCGGGAAAGACGTATACATTCCGGGCAAATCCCAGAAGGGTAAGTGTTTTAGGAACTTTAGGGACAGACATTGTATCTGTTGCCAATAATCATGTGTATGATTATGGTCCAACGGCATTGGTAGATACTTTGGAGACATTAGAACAGGCAGGAATGCCTTATGTGGGAGCAGGACGCAATTTAGAAGAGGCAATGCAGCCGGTTTCCTTTATTGCGAATGGGCGTAAGATTACCATTGTAGCAGCCACACAGATTGAACGTTCTACCAATTACACGAAGGAAGCAACCGTGGATAGTCCGGGAGTGTTAAAGACTTTGAATCCGGATAAGTTTCTTTCTGTTATCGAAAAGGCACGCAAGAACAGTGATTATGTGATAGCATTTGTGCATTGGGGAACCGAGGGAACGAACCAATATGGCAGTGATCAGGTGAGCTTAGGACAGCAATTTATAGATGCGGGAGCAGATGTGATTATTGGTGGACATACCCATTGCCTTCAGGGATTTGATTATTATAAAGGAAAGCCCATTATTTATAGTCTTGGTAACTTTTGGTTTAGCGACAAGAAGTTAGATACCGGATTATCTCAAGTGATTATTCATACAGATTCTAATGCAATAGATTTTCGGTTTTTACCATGTATTCAACAAGATTGTGTAACGTCTTTGGTGGAAGAAACAGGGGAAAAACAGCGCATTTTGGATTTTATGCAAGAGATTTCCGCACCGGGAGTTCAGGTGAATAGTGAAGGCTATGTAAGTGAAGAATAGACAACGTACCGTATGGAATTATGTAATTCCAACGGTTAAATATAAACAAATTTTTTTAAGAAAGAGGAGACTATTATGAGTAAGAAACCTACCGTATTAATGATTTTGGATGGATTTGGATTAAATGACAATCATAAGGCAAATGCTGTATATGAGGCAAATACACCAAATATTGATGCATTGATGAAAGAATATCCATTTGTAAAAGGATATGCAAGTGGACTTGCAGTAGGACTTCCGGATGGACAGATGGGTAACTCTGAAGTAGGACATCTGAATATGGGTGCCGGAAGAATTGTTTATCAGGAATTAACCAGAATTACAAAAGAGATTGAAGATGGAGATTTCTTTAAAAACGAAGCATTACTTGCAGGAATGAAGAATGTTAAGGAAAACAATTCCGCACTTCATTTATTCGGTCTTTTATCTGACGGTGGTGTACACAGCCATAACACACATTTATATGGATTATTGGAAATGGCAAAAAAAGAAGGAATTGAAAAAGTATATGTACATTGCTTCTTAGACGGACGTGATACTGCACCAACTTCCGGTAAAGGATTTATCGAAGAGTTAGAACAGAAAATGAAAGAAATCGGTGTAGGTGAAATTGCATCCATTATCGGACGTTACTATGCAATGGATCGTGATAATCGTTGGGATAGAGTAGAAGCTGCTTACAAGGCAGTTGCAAACGGCGAAGGTAAAAAAGCAGCCAGTGCCGCAGCGGCAATTGAAGCTTCTTATGCAGAAGAAGTTACAGATGAATTCGTAGTACCTACTGTAATCGAAAAAGATGGACAGCCAGTTGCTACTGTAAATGATAAAGATAGTGTTATCTTCTTCAATTTCCGTCCTGACCGTGCAAGAGAAATTACCAGGGCTTTCTGTGCAGATGATTTTGACGGATTTGAAAGAGGAGCAAGAAAGAACGTTACTTATGTATGCTTTACTGAGTATGATGTAACAATTCCAAATAAATTAGTAGCATTCCATAAAGTAGAGTTAAAGAATACATTTGGACAAATTCTTGCAGACAATGGAAAAACTCAGGCAAGAATTGCAGAAACAGAGAAATATGCACATGTTACATTCTTCTTTAATGGTGGTGTAGAAGAACCAAATAAGGGAGAAGACAGAATCTTAGTAAAATCTCCAAAAGTAGCTACTTATGACTTAAAACCGGAAATGAGTGCATATGAAGTTTGCGATAAGTTAGTAGGAGCAATTAAGTCCGATAAGTATGATGTAATTATCATTAACTTTGCAAACCCGGATATGGTAGGACATACCGGAGTAGAAGCAGCAGCAATTGCAGCAGTAGAAGCAGTTGATACTTGTGTGGGAAAGGCTGTAGCAGCATTAAAAGAAGTGGACGGAACAATGTTTGTTTGTGCAGACCACGGAAATGCAGAACAGTTGATTGACTATACAACAGGAGAAAGCTATACAGCACATACTACCAATCCGGTTCCGTTTATCTTAGTAAATTATGACCCGGCATATACTTTAAGAGAAAGTGGATGCTTAGCAGATATAGCTCCAACTTTGCTTGAGATTATGGGAATGAAACAGCCGGAAGAAATGACTGGAAAATCCTTATTAGTAAGAAAGTAAAAAGAAAAATAAAACCCTAGAAATAGAAAAAGACAGTGCCGGTATAGGTACTGTCTTTTCCTATCGTTATCATAGAAAATATCACATTTTATTCTGAGTAGAGAGATACATGGTCACGAATGTTTTCAAGTAATTCAGGTGAAGGATTGATAAATGCTCCACCGTAAGAATAATGAGAGCCATCAATAATATTGCAACGAACAATTTGAAGTGTTGCAGTATAGCTGGTATCATTTTGAAAGTTAACAGAAGCATTGAAATAGTAATCCAAAGGTAAAATACACTCAGAAGTAAATCCTACGCCATGTTCTGAAATGTCAGTTACTTCTATTGGCGCATCTAACTGGTGAATTCCGGAAACATCCTGTTTATATAAGTCACAAATACTTAATGTAAGGTGTATGGGAACCCTGGTACTTCTTCTTTTTTCAATCATAACTATCATCTCCTACATTTTTATAAGCATACCTTAACAGAATATTTTCACTTCGTCAAGATAAGAGATGATAAGAATGTTTATAAGTACAACTAATGAAACAACTAAATTATACAAAATATCTAAAGAAACGACGAAAATTTTCTACAATCAGAAAGCGGGGAACTGGCAGGAATTTCATTGACTTAGGGAAAGTGACTGTATTATAATCAAATCGTATGTTAAAATATGCACCGAATAGGTGCCAATATCAGGAAAGTGAGAATGGAGGATAACAATGAGTATTCAGGAATTTAAACCAGTAAAAGAAGGAAAGGTACGCGAAGTTTATGATAATGGAGATAATCTGATTATTGTAGCAACAGATAGAATTTCTGCGTTTGATGTTATTTTGAAAAATAAAGTTACAAAGAAAGGTGCAATCCTTACACAAATGTCTAAGTTTTGGTTTGATTTTACAAAAGACATTGTACCGAACCATATGCTTTCCGTGGATGTGAATGATATGCCGGAATTTTTCAGAAATGAGAGATTTGATGGTAACAGTATGATGTGTAAGAAATTAGAGATGCTTCCAATCGAATGTATCGTGCGTGGATATATTACAGGAAGCGGCTGGGCAAGCTATCAGGAGAACGGAACAGTCTGTGGAATTAAATTACCGGAAGGATTAAAGGAATCAGACAAGTTACCAGAACCAATTTACACACCAAGTACTAAGGCAGAACTTGGAGATCATGATGAGAATATTTCTTTTGAAAAAAGTGTAGAAGTATTAGAAAAGATTTATCCGGGAAAAGGTGCTGATTATGCACAGCAGATTAAGGATTGTACAATTGCATTATATAAGAAATGTGCAGAATATGCTTTAAGCAAAGGAATCATTATTGCTGATACAAAGTTTGAGTTTGGTTTAGATGAAAACGGAAAAGTTGTTTTGGGTGATGAAATGCTTACACCAGATAGTTCCCGTTTCTGGCCATTAGAAGGATACGAAGCAGGAAAATCACAGCCATCTTTTGATAAACAGTATGTAAGAGATTGGTTAAAACAGAATCCGGATAGTGATTACTTACTGCCACAGGAAGTAGTAGATAAGACTGTTGATAAATATAAAGAAGCATATGAATTGTTAACCGGTAAAAAATTTGCATAGTAGAACTGGAGAAATCTATGAACAACGATAAGATAGAAAAGAATATTTCAGGAGACGAATTGCACGAAGAGTGTGGCGTTTTCGGAATGTATGATTTTGATGGAAATGACGTAGCTTCCACCATTTATTATGGGTTGTTTGCATTACAGCACAGAGGACAGGAAAGCTGTGGTATTGCAGTAAGTGAAACAAATGGTCCAAAAGGAAAAGTAACTTCTCATAAGGGAATGGGACTGGTAAATGAAGTATTTACTCAGGAAAATCTGGAACCTATGAAGGGTGATATCGGAGTAGGACATGTACGTTATTCTACTGCTGGAGCATCTACCAGAGAGAATGCGCAGCCATTAGTATTGAATTATGTAAAAGGAACTTTGGCATTAGCGCATAATGGTAACTTGATTAATGCAAAGGAATTACGCCATGATTTGGAATATACAGGAGCTATTTTCCAGACAACGATTGATTCAGAAGTAATTGCGTATCACATTGCAAGGGAACGTTTGAATAGTAAAACAGTCGAAGAAGCAGTGGGACGAGCAATTAAGAAAATCAAGGGAGCATTCTCATTAGTAGTAATGAGCCCGAGAAAATTAGTCGGCGCAAGAGACCCGTTTGGATTCAAACCGCTTTGCATTGGAAAACGTGATAATGCTTATATTTTGGCATCTGAGACATGTGCGCTTGACACTGTTGGCGCAGAGTATGTAAGAGATGTACTTCCGGGAGAAATTGTAACAATTACACCGGAAGGAATCCAGTCAGATACAAGTTTGTGCTTACCAAAAGAGAAGGAAGCAAGATGTATTTTCGAATACATTTACTTTGCAAGACCGGACAGCCATATTGATGGAGTCAGTGTGTATGGTTCCAGAATTAAAGCAGGTCGTTTCCTCGCAATGGATTCACCGGTAGAGGCAGATTTGGTAGTTGGTGTACCAGAATCCGGTAATGCAGCAGCATTGGGATATGCAATGGAATCTGGAATCCCATATGGAACTGCTTTTGTAAAAAATGGATATGTAGGTCGTACATTTATTAAGCCAAAGCAGAGCAATCGTGAATCAAGTGTAAAAATAAAGTTAAACGTATTAGCTGAATCTGTAAAAGGAAAACGTGTCATTATGATAGACGATTCCATCGTGCGTGGAACCACTTCAGACCGTATCGTAAAGATGCTTCGTGAAGCAGGAGCAACAGAAGTGCATGTAAGAATTTCTTCTCCGCCATTTTTATGGCCATGCTACTTTGGAACAGATATTCCGGAGAGAAATCAGTTAATCGCATATAACCGTACAATTGAAGAAATTCGTGATATTATCGGAGCAGACAGCTTAGGATATCTTGGACTGGAACGTTTGACAGAATTATCCGAAGGACTTCCAATCTGTACCGGATGCTTTAATGGAAAATATCCAATGGCTCCACCAGAAGACGATATTCGAGGAGATTATGAGCGATAAGCAGACTGCAAATAGCTGAAGCAGAAACTTTCATGCTGGCATGGAAAAGTTTCTGTGAAGATATTTAAAGGTGCAACGTACAACGAGAATGAGCAGGGCGAATTCGAGATGAGCGGTGCAGGCAGTCTGCGAAGCAGGGCGAAAGGACATGGGAGTGCAACGGACACTGTGAAGGAGCAAAGCGGATTCACAGTGAGCGTCGCTGCGATTACAAGATATTTAAAGGTGCAACGCTGTAATTATAAAAGAAAAAAAGGAGAATACAAATGGCAACAGATAGATATAACAGTCCATTATCTGAGCGTTATGCAAGCAAAGAAATGCAGTACATTTTTTCACCAGATATGAAGTTTCGTACATGGAGAAAATTATGGATTGCTCTTGCCGAAACAGAAATGGAACTTGGATTAAGTGAGAATGGAAAGCCTGTTATTACACAGGAACAGATTGATGAAATGAAGAGTCACATTGATGATATCAATTATGATGTGGCAAAAGAAAGAGAAAAATTAGTACGTCATGATGTTATGAGTCATGTATATGCATATGGACAGCAGTGTCCAAAGGCAGCAGGAATTATCCATTTAGGAGCAACCTCTTGTTATGTAGGTGATAATACTGACATTATCGTAATGAATGAAGCATTAAAATTAGTTCATAAAAAATTAGTAAATGTAATTGCAGAACTTGGAAAATTCGCAGATAAATACAAGGATTTACCTACCTTAGCATTTACTCATTTTCAGCCTGCACAACCTACAACTGTAGGAAAAAGAGCAACTCTTTGGACACAGGAATTTATCATGGACTTAGAAGACTTGGAATATGTACAGAATAGTTTAAAACTTTTAGGTTCAAAAGGAACAACAGGAACACAGGCAAGTTTCCAGGAATTATTTGCAGGAGATCAGGAAACTATCGATAAGATTGATCCGATGATTGCAGAAAAAATGGGATTTAAGGATTGCTATGCAGTTTCCGGACAGACCTATTCCAGAAAAGTAGATACAAGAGTAGCAAATATTTTAGCAGGAATTGCAGCAAGTGCGCACAAGATGTCAAACGATATTCGTTTGTTACAGCACTTAAAAGAAGTAGAAGAGCCATTTGAAAAGAACCAGATAGGTTCCTCTGCTATGGCATATAAGAGAAATCCAATGCGTTCTGAACGTATCGCATCATTAGCACGTTATGTCATGGTAGATGCGTTGAATCCTGCAATCACTTCTGCTACACAGTGGTTTGAAAGAACTTTGGATGATTCTGCAAACAAACGTCTTTCTATTCCAGAAGGATTTTTAGCAATTGACGGAATCTTAGACCTTTGTCTCAATGTAGTAGACGGATTGGTAGTATATGACAAAGTAATCCGTAAACACATGATGGCAGAACTTCCATTTATGGCGACTGAAAATATTATGATGGATGCTGTAAAGAATGGTGGAAACCGTCAGGAAATGCATGAAAAGATTCGTCAGCTTTCTATGGAAGCAGGAAAGAACGTTAAAGTAGAAGGAAAAGATAACAATCTGTTAGAGTTAATTGCAGCAGACCCGGCATTTAACCTGAGTCTGGAAGAACTTGAAAAATCCATGGATCCATCTAAGTATGTAGGACGTGCACCATTACAGGTAGAGAAGTTCTTACAGAATGTAGTAAATCCGGTATTAGAAAAGAATAAAGCAGTCTTAGGTATGACAGCAGAGATTAACGTATAAGAATTTTTAGAATAAAAGTGTGGAAAGAGACTTTTGAAGCAGTAGTGACTGTGGAAAAGTCTCTTTTTTGTATATTTTTTCGAATTTGGCAAATACTGATACAAGAAAAACGATATTAGAGTAAATGTATGGGTATATGTGAAAGGAGAAAGTTATGAGTTTTTGCTTGAAAATTACAGATGTACATGCTAGGGAAGTGCTGGACTCCAGAGGAAATCCAACGGTAGAAACAGAGGTTACGGTACAAACAGTAACAACAGGAAAGCATACAAAAGGACGGGCATCGGTGCCATCAGGAGCCTCTACCGGCCAGTTTGAAGCAGTGGAACTACGAGATGGAGAACCACGTTATTTCGGATTAGGAGTGCAAAAAGCGGTAAAACATGTAAATGATAAGATAAATAAAATACTAATAGGAAAAAATGCTTTAAATCAGGTGGAAATTGACCGATGTCTGATTGCAGAAGATGGAACGGACGATAAAATCAATCTTGGAGCAAATGCCATGCTGAGCGTGTCTCTGGCAACAGCGAGAGCAGCGGCAGAGGCCATGGAACTGCCATTGTATCAGTATCTGGGGGGAACCAATGCAAAACGTATGCCCGTACCTATGATGAATATTTTAAATGGTGGACGACATGCAGACAATACCGTGGATTTTCAGGAATTTATGGTTATGCCGGTAGGAGCAAAAGAGTGGAACGAAGCATTGCGCATGTGTGCAGAAGTTTATCATAATCTGAAAAAGATTTGTGAAGAAAAGGGTTTATCTACAGCAGTAGGAGATGAAGGCGGATTTGCGCCTGATTTACCGGATACCTTTGCAGTACTGGAATTAATTATGGAAGCGGTAAAAGCGTCTGGTTATGTGCCGGGAGAAGATTTTAAGATTGCTCTTGATGCAGCTGCCAGTGAGCTTTACAATGAAAAAACAGAAATGTATCATTTTCCGGGGGAATCCAAATTAAAGGGAGAAGAAGTGGTTCGAAATACCAAAGAAATGATAAATTACTACGAAACTTTGATTGAAAAATTCCCGATTATATCCATTGAAGATGGATTAGCGGAAGAAGATTGGGATGGTTGGCAGGAGTTGACAGAACGAATTGGAGAACGAGTACAGTTGGTAGGAGATGATTTATTTGTTACCAATACCAAACGTTTAGACTTAGGAATTAAGTTGGGAGCAGCCAATGCCATATTAGTAAAGGTAAACCAGATAGGAACATTGACAGAAGCCATGGAAGCGATTGAATTGGCGCATAAAAATGGATATCGTGCAGTAATATCCCATCGTTCCGGTGAAACAGAAGATACATTTATTGCAGATTTGGCAGTAGCAGTAAATGCAGGACAGATAAAAACAGGAGCACCGTGTCGAGGAGAACGTACAGCAAAATACAATCAATTACTTCGCATTGAAGAACAGTTGGGATGTGTTGCAGAATATAAGAATCCGTTTGACAAGTTTTAACTGCTATGGTACAATGTTCTGAGTTGTGAACGAAGACAGCCTCAGGAGGTGTAGGACAGTGGCAGTATTAAAGATGGTTTTGCAGATTGCATTTATCATAATCAGTATTGTGATAACAATTGTCGTTTTAATGCAGGAAGGCAAACAGACAGGACTTGGTGCGATTGCAGGAAGTTCTGAGACATATTGGAGCAAGAATAAAGGACGTTCCGTAGAAGGAATGCTGGTGAAGATTACCAGAGTATTGGTAATTCTGTTTTTAGTAATTGCAGCAGTATTGAATATTGGAAGTTTTTAAGTACGAAAGACTGTCGGGATGTTAATTTCCGGCAGTCTGTTTTTTGTGCAATAGGAGAGAGTATGGAGAAAGAATTACTGGAGAAAAGAAAACAGGCAGTTTATGAACTGATGTGCAATGATATGTATGTTCCTATGAAAATAAAGGAACTGGCAATTCTTATGAATGTACCAAGAGAAGATAGACCTGACTTAGAAGAAGTATTGAATGCTTTAATGGCAGAAGGAAAGATAGAACTTTCTAAACGTGGAAAATATTCTAAGGCGGAAGGAATATTTTTAGTAGGAACTTTCACTGGAAATATTCGAGGTTTTGGATTCGTTACAGTTGAAGGAGAAACGGAAGATATTTTTATTCCGGAGACACAGGTAAATGGAGCATTGCATGGTGATACGGTGCAAGTAGTGCTGTCTACCGGAAAAGTGGCAGAAGGAAAACGTAAAGAAGGAACGATTGTTAAGATTTTGGCAAGGGGAACCGTACAGGTAGTGGGAACCTTTCAAAAAAGTAAAAATTTTGGATTTGTGGTGCCGGACAATGCCAAGTTTGGACAGGATATTTTTGTTCCCTTAGAACGTTCTAAGGGAGCAGTGGATGGACATAAGGTAGTAGTAGAATTAACCGATTATGGCAAAAAGAATCGAAAACCGGAAGGAAAAGTGGTTGAAATTATCGGTCACATCAATGACCCCGGAACAGATATCATGTCCATTGTAAAGGGGTATGATTTACCGGTAGAATTTCCGGAGAAAGTTTTGAAACAGGCAGATAACGTGGCAAAACCGGTAAGTACTGCTGATATGGCAGGACGAATGGATGTAAGAGACTGGCAGATGGTAACCATTGATGGAGAAGATGCCAAGGATTTGGATGACGCTATCACCATTACCAAAGAAGGAGATAAGTATCGGCTTGGAGTTCATATCGCAGATGTGACCAATTATGTACAGGAAAAGAGTGCATTGGATGTAGAAGCGTTAGAACGTGGTACCAGTGTTTATTTAGTAGACCGTGTAATTCCAATGTTACCACATACGCTTTCCAATGGTATTTGTTCTCTGAATGCAGGAGAAGACCGTTTGGCACTAAGCTGCATTATGCTCATTGATAAAAAAGGAAATGTAGTGGATCACAAAATTGCGGAAACGGTAGTAAGAGTAGACCGCCGCATGAGCTATACCAGTGTGAAAAAAATATTGATAGATCATGATGAAACAGAAATTGCAGAGTACAAAGAATTGGTACCGATGTTTGAACTCATGCAGGAATTAGCTGCAATTTTAAGAGAAAAGCGTAAAAAAAGAGGCTCGATTGATTTTGATTTCCCGGAGACTAAGATTATTTTGGATAAACAGGGAAAACCAATAGAAATTAAGCCGTATGAACGAAACGTAGCCACTAAAATCATTGAAGATTTTATGCTGATAGCAAATGAAACAGTAGCACAGGATTATTTCTGGCAGGAATTACCTTTTGTATATCGTACCCACGATACACCTGACCCGGAAAAAATTCAAAAGCTTAGTATGTTTATAAATAATTTTGGATATACCATAAAAAACGGACAAGATGAGATACATCCAAAAGAATTGCAAAAGTTATTGTGTAAGATAGAAGATACCCCGGAAGAAGCATTGATTAGCCGTTTGACATTGCGCTCTATGAAACAGGCAAAATATACGGTGACAAGTACCGGACATTTTGGTTTGGCTACCCAGTATTATTGCCATTTTACGTCGCCGATTCGTCGTTATCCGGATTTGCAGATTCATCGTATTATCAAGGAGAATCTTCGAGGTAAGCTGAATCAGAAGAGAATAGAGCATTATGATAAAATATTGCCGGACGTGGCATCACATTCCAGTGAAATGGAACGCAGGGCAGACGAAGCAGAACGAGAAACAGAAAAGTTGAAAAAAGTAGAATATATGGAAAAACACATTGGAGAGACTTACGAAGGTGTGATATCCAGTATTACTGCCTGGGGCATATATGTGGAACTTCCAAATACCATAGAAGGTATGATTCATGTGACGAATCTAACAGATGATTATTACCATTATGAAGAAGAAACCTACGAGATGGTGGGAGAAGCCACTGGAAAGCGTTACAAACTGGGACAGAAATTAAAGGTAGTTGTGGATAACGCAGATAAGTTTATGCGTACCATAGATTTTGTACTACCGGAAAAGGAAGAATAGAGGAAGCATATGGGGAAAGAAAGTATCAAACTAATTGCAAATAATAAAAAGGCATTTCATGATTACTTTATTGAAGATAAATATGAAGCAGGAATCAGTCTTGCAGGTACAGAAGTAAAGTCCCTGCGTATGGGAAAATGTTCCGTGAAAGAGGCATTTATCAGAATTGAAAAAGGTGAAGTAATTATTTATGGAATGCATATCAGCCCTTATGAAAAGGGAAATATTTTTAACAAGGACCCGCTTCGTCCTAGAAAACTCTTATTGCATAAGCATGAGATTAATAAAATAGCAGGAAAAATGGCAGAAAAAGGTTATACTGTGGTGCCGATACAGGTATATTTCAAAGGAAGTCTTGTGAAGGTTGAGATAGCACTTGCAAGAGGAAAGAAATTGTATGACAAACGCCAGGATATTGCAAAAAAGGATCAAAGAAGAGAGTCCGAAAGGGAGTTTAAAGTAAAAAATTTATACTAAAAGATTGCATATGGGTTACCAGTGTGATATAGTTTCTTTAGAAAAAACGGGTTTGAGAGTATGATTAATAAGGGGAGTCATTTCTGAAAAATCAAAAATCTTTTATTCGATGTATTTCCCTGAAATCATAAATTTCAATCAAAAAGGAGTACCAAAATGAGCAGTTTTGTGTGTGAAAGTATTGTACAGTCTGGAAGGACTTCAGAACGGTTGTATTATACCTTAGAAGATAATAGCTTTTTTTATCAGACGGCATATAAAATATTACAGAATCAGGCAGGAGATGCATTTATTCCATGTTACAAATCTGCATGGAACGGCAAGGTGAGACTGAGTTATCCCTTAAGTGCCTATCATACTTTATATAGCTATAAGGGGCAGTTATTGCCTGAGCATGTTATTCAAATAATAACAGAAATATATAAAAATGTAGATTCTTTTAAAATGAATGGATTGATACAAACAGAAACCATTGATTTATCCTATGATGCTATATTTTTAGATGATAATTTGGGAGTACATATGATTTGCGTTCCATTAGCGATTTCTTCCACACCTGAGACGCAGATGTCCTTTGAACTGGCAATGAAAAGTCTGATATGTGAAATTATCGAAAAGGCACAATGCCAGCAAGACGAAGGAATAATCTCGTTATATCAGGATTGCAGGGAGGGCATGAATAGCTCAGACGATATCTTTCTGAATTTAAAAATGAAAAAATATAGTACAGGAGTAAATAGAGGAAATGCCCAGAGAATTCGACTTGTTGGAATTACCAATGGACAAAATCTCATAATTGATATGGCAGAGTGCATTTTAGGAAAAAGCCCGGAATATGCCCATAAAGTGATTGAAGGGTCAAGTTCTGTCAGCAGAAAGCATTGCAGAATTTTTTGGATGAACGGTCAATTCTATATTGAAGATATGGGAAGTTTGAATCACACTTATGTAAATGGAAGTATTGTAAAAAACGGTGAATATATTCCATTGCAGGCAGGTGATGTGATACAGATTGCAGATTTGCAATATGAAGTACAGTAAGGAGTGTGAGAAATGCAAAGTATATCAATCGTATTAATTGACGGTGACGATAAATTTTTAGAAGGACTGGAATGGAAGCTTTTAGAAGAATTAGGTGAGCGGGCGGAAATAGAATCCATTACAGAACAGGAGTATTTTGATACTTACTTTGAAAAACCCAAAAGTATTGACGTATTAGTGGCACAAGAAAATTGGTATCGGGAATGTGTGCAAAAGCAGAACGTGAATCTGACATTTGTACTTCAGGAGAATGAAGTACAGGAGGAAACAGATAGTCGCATCTGCCTGTTACATAAATACATGAATCCGGGGGAAATGGCGCGTTGTATTACTGAAAAAATCAGTCAAAGGTTGAATATACGAACCAATACGGATACAAATCGTGTTACCAAGGGGATTATGGTATATTCTCCTATTGGTGGTGTGGGAAAGACAACCACAGCTCTTGGATTATCAGTAGCATTGGCAAAACAAGGGAAAAAGGTACTGTATTTTAATGCCGAAAGCATACAGAGTTTTCAATGGTATATGCGGGATAAAGGCTATGCATATGAGGAATTGGCATCTTGTATCGTAAATGAGGATGAGCATGCATTGTCTTATTTAAAAAATGCAGTAGGGCATGAAGAGTTTGACTATGTAAAACCAATGCGTCAGTCAATATTAGCATATGGAATTACCGAAGAAAATTATCTGTTCTTTATTAATCAGATTCTGGATGCGAATATATATGACTATATTATTTTTGATGTATCTTCTGAATTAACACTTTTTAAAACCAAGCTGATGGCAAGGTGTTATCGTGTAGTAAATGTATTGCAGCAGGATGCCTTGTCTGTGTATAAGATAGAAGAATTTTTGAAAAATATTGATTATTCAGATGATGAAAAAATGTTGTGGGTTTGCAATAACTATCGGGAAACCTGCGAAAATCGTATCCTATATAGCGAAATATTGCAAAATTGCAGTATTGCAGAATATGTAGCAAAAGAAGAAATGAACGGAAGAGCCATTACATTAGAAAATATTCGCAGAAGTAACTTATTTCAGGCAACAGCGTATTTGCTGGGTTAGGAGAAATGATGGAAAATACAATTATCATGTCACTTTATTTACATAAACGACAAGAAATACACGACATAGAAGTGCCGTTAAATATTACTGCAAATGAATTGTTGACGGCATTAAATCAGGGATATCATCTGGGGATAGATGTAGAGGATATCAGACAATGTTATTTAAAGACAGAAAATCCCATTGCATTACTAAAGGGGAATAAAACCATAGAAGAATACCAACTTAGAAATGGCACTATAATAAATTTTACGAGATAGGGGAAGCGCATGAAGGAACAGAATTATAAAATCATTTTATTTGGAACGAAAATATACCAGGAAATTGTATTGTATGGAAAAAATAAAGATGGTGTATGCATAGGAACTACGAAAAACTGTAACGTGCGATTTAGTCGTGACAGTTTTTTTGACGATTTTGAAATTTTAGTTGTACCACAAGGCGAAGAGTGGAAACTGATTTGCAGTGACACCGTATATTTCATATCCGATGGTTTGATGAAACAGACGGCAATGACTTTGAAACACGGAACAGAGATTGTTTTAAAATATCAAAGCAGTAATGCAGAATTGATGAAAGTTTCTTTTTACATTGACTTTGATAACATGTATAGCGATTTTGAACGTGTAATAGAAATACCGGAGCAGCAAAGTATTGCCATTGGCGGAAAGGCTTTTTGTAATTTACATATTCAGGATGATTTGGTAGAGGAAGATACCATTGCTTTAGTAAAAAATAACGGTAATTATATGCTGAAAGATACCGGAACCAGATATGGTGTCTATGTAAATGGATTTCGTATGGAAGAAAAGGAAAAAACGATTTATGATATGGACTTTTTCATGTTAGATGGATATTCCTTTTATATTCGTAATTCAAGATTGTTTACAACCAATGCCAATACAATTCAGGTAAATGGTTTGAAGGAAATGGATACTATGCAAACAGGGAATCAGCTTATGTATCCCAAGTTTCAAAGAAATACCAGAATAAAGTATATTGTACCGGAAGAAGAAATTGAAGTTTTAGCACCAAAGGCAAAAAAAGAAGCACCAAAGAGAAATGTTGTGATGACAATTATTCCGGCATTAATATCTATGGTAATGATGGTATTTTTGCGTGGTGCCATGGGTGGCGGCGGAATGTTTGTTATTTATAGTGCCGCCATGATGGGAATGGGAATTGCCACTTCTATTATTACTTATTTTATGGATGGAAAAGAATATCGGACAGAGATAAAAGAACGACGAAAAGAGTATCTTCAGTATGCGAAAGATAAGGAAAATGAGATAAAAGAACTACGAAAAAAAGAACTTAGAATTCTGGAAGAAAAATATATTTCTATCGATAGAGAAATTGAAGAAGTAGAGCGGTTCGACAGCAGATTGTTTGAAAAGGATGTGGAAGATGATGATTATCTGACTGTCCGAGTGGGAACCGGAACGGTAGAGTCTTTGAGTCAGGTGGCTTATAAGAAACAGGAGTTTAAAGATACGGAAGATGACTTGAGCGAGTATCCGGAAAAGTTAGCGGACGCTTATCGTTATGTGGAAGATGCACCGGTTTGCATTAATCTAAAGGAAAATAATTGTATTGGAATTGTGGGAAGCAAAGAAGTGCAGTATGAAATGTTAAAAAATATTACCATTGATTTATCTGTGCGTCATTTTTACCATGATGTGAAATTTTACTATTTATTTAACGAAAATGAACAGGAAAAATATACATGGCTTCGTTGGCTTCATAATGTAAAAAGCGGTGTAGGAAATATTCGAAACTTCATGTACGATGAAGAAAGCCGAAAAATTATTTTAGAGGTACTCTATGAAGAATTATCTTCCAGAGAGGGATTGAAGGAAGAAGATTTAAAACACCTTCCACATTATGTGGTATTTGTTACCGATGCAGAGGGACTTGCACAGCATCCGGTATCAAAGTATGTAGAAGAATGTGGAAAGTATGGATTTAACTTTTTGTTTTTTGAAGAATATGAAGAATTATTGCCAAAGGGCTGTGACAAAGTTTTAAAAATGGCAGATGATTTTGCGACAGGTGTCATTGTAAGTTCTGAGAATGGAGAAGAAAAACAGCCGTTTACTTATCACACAATTCCAAACCGTGTAGCAGAAAGTCTTTCTTTACGGTTAGGATGTGTGTATGTAGATGAAGTGAGTCTGGAAAGTAGCTTGACAAAAAGCATTTCACTCTATGAATTATTGGGAATTATCAATATTGACAACCTGGATATTGCATCGCGTTGGAGAGAATCTAAAGTATATGAAAGCATGGCAGCACCGCTTGGAGTAAAAAGCGGTGACGAAGTGGTAAGTCTGGACTTAAATGAAAAACACCATGGTCCTCATGGATTGGTAGCAGGTACAACAGGTTCCGGTAAGAGTGAGATTTTACAGAGTTATATCTTATCCATGGCAACCTTATTCCACCCATATGAAGTGGGATTTGTAATTATCGACTTTAAAGGTGGTGGTATGGTAAACCAGTTTAAAAACCTGCCACATTTGATTGGAGCAATTACCAATATTGACGGAAGAGAGATTGACCGTTCCCTGCTTTCTATTAAGGCAGAACTTAGAAAAAGACAGGAGTTATTTGCAGATTATAATGTAAATCATATTGATGCGTATATTAAGAAGTTTAAAGCGGGAGAAGCTAAGATTGCATTACCCCATTTGATTTTGATTGTGGATGAGTTCGCAGAGTTGAAAAGTGACCAGCCGGAATTTATGAAGGAATTAATCAGTGCGGCTCGTATCGGACGGAGCCTTGGTGTACACTTGATTCTTGCAACACAGAAACCATCCGGTGTAGTAGATGACCAGATTTGGAGTAACTCCAAGTTTAAGCTTTGTTTGAAAGTGCAGAACAAAGAAGATAGTAATGAAGTATTAAAGTCTCCGTTAGCGGCAGAAATCAAAGAACCGGGACGTGCATATTTGCAGGTAGGAAATAACGAAATTTTTGAATTATTCCAATCTGCATATAGTGGTGCAGCAGCAGACCAAAGCCAGGTGGATATTGTAAAGGAATTTTCTGTGAGTGATGTGAATCTTTTGGGTAAGAGTCAGGTTATCTTTCAACAGAAGAATCCGAAATCAGAAAAATCTGCAACACAGTTAGAAACAATTGTAGAGTATGTAGCAAAATACTGTAAAGATAATGGAATTGAACATTTGCCGGGAATTTGTTTGCCATCCTTAGGAGAAGTAATTGATTATCAGTTATGTAAGCCTGCTTTTGAAATTGAATCAGATATTGGTGCAGTAATCGGTATCTATGATGCACCGGAGCAGCAGTTACAGAAGGAGACATTTGTCAATTTCTCACAGGAAAATATTTTTGCAGTGGGTGCATCTCAGTATGGAAAAACAAACTTATTACAGGTACTCATTAAGGGATTGGCAATGAACTATACTCCGGAAGAAGTAAATATTTATATTTTAGACTTTGCGTCCATGATTTTAAAAACCTTTGAAGGATTAAGTCATGTGGGTGGAGTAGTTACTTCTTCAGAAGATGAAAAGTTAAAGAATTTCTTTAAGATGATGAATGAAGAAATTTACCGTAGAAAGGATATGCTGTCCCAGATGGGAATCAGTTCCTTTAGTTCTTATCGTGATGCAGGATATCGCGAACTGCCTCAGATTGTAATTATGGTAGATAATCTTACAGCCCTGAAAGAGTTATATCTTCAGGATAACGACAATCTCTTATTACTTTGTCGTGAAGGTCTTGCGGTTGGAATTTCAGTGGTGGTAGTAAACTCTCAGACATCGGGAATCGGTTATAAATACTTATCCAATTTTTCAAAAAGAATTGCATTATATTGTAATGATTCCAGTGAATATAACAGTGTATTTGATCATTGTCGTATGCAGCCGCGAAATGTACCGGGACGAGGAATTATCGATATTGACAAAGCATTATATGAATACCAGACATATCTGGCGTTTGCAGGAAGAAAAGAAATCGAACGTGTAGAAGAAATGAAGTCATTTATGGCAGAAGTAAATGCCAGAAGTACAGCAAGAGCTAAAAGAATACCGGAGATACCGGCAGTGTTGGATTCCAATTATGTTGCACAGCAATATCCGGAAGTGCTTCAAAAGGCATATCAGGTTATGATTGGTTTAAATTACAGTACTATTATGCCGGTAATGCTACAAATGAACAATCTTGGAGTTCTTGGAATCGTCGGAAAAGAAAATTCAGGACGAGGAAATTTTGTGCGTTATTTATTACATACCTTGCAGCAGAACGACGAGAAGGCACCGGTTAAAGTAGCAATTATTGATGATGTTTCTAAAAAATATGCAAACATGGCGCAGCTTGAAATTGTAGAAAAGTATACCATGGATGCAAATTATATTGGCGAATTGCTTACCGTGTGGGAAGAAGAATTGCGCATGCGTTATGACGCAATGGTGGCAGGAGATGATACGGTGTTAGAAGAGGCACCGTTGCTTCTGATGATAATACAGAATATGGATGCGTTGGAAGTATTGCAAAATAATCCAACATGGATGGATTTATACAAAAATATAACAGGAAAATTAAAAGCGATGAAAGTGGCAATTTTGATTTCAAATGTACCAAATGCAAATATTTCCTATTCTTCACCGGAACCTTTAAAAGATATAAAAGAGAGCAGGCACTTATTAATTTTTGATGAATTGTCTAACCAAAAGATACTGGATATCCCAATGGCTATTATAAGAGAATATAAGAAAAAACTGGAAGTAGGTGAGGGATTCTATTGCAAAGAAAATGAGGTGGTAAAAATCAAGAGTGTACTGGATGTAAATGCGGAATAACAAATAAAATAAAAAAATTCCAAAAATTGGAAAAAAGTAGTTGACTTTATTGCGGTAAAGAAGTATAATAAGTCCTGGAGTTGAGAGGGACGAGTTGCCGAATAAGGAACTGGGGTAAACATCAAGTGTTTATCAATCGGTAAGCAACTATTTCAGTGAAAATCCAATTAAGTAATTGAATATTAAATATTACATTACTAGATTAATTTATTTATTGATTAAATTACCTGGTATAGGTATGGCCATTTATTAATTAGGCTTATGCTAGGGGTTTAATATATATTTTCAATTTTTTAATTTTTCAAGGAGGGAAGAGCAATGAGTAATGGTCAGATTAGAATGACACCTGACACAATGAGACAGCGTGCCAAACAGTATGACGACGAAGCAGGTAATGTTGATGAGGTAATTAGCAAGATGGATTCTCTGTTAAAAACATTGCAGGATGAATGGGAAGGTGCAGCTAGCCAGTCCTATGCAGCAAGATTTACAGAGTTAAGACCTAATTTTGTGAAAGCAAGAGATCTTATTAGTGAAATTGCAGATGCCTTAAGAGCTACTGCACAGACAATTGAAACAACAGATTCTGATATCGCTAGTCAGTTCAAAGGCTAATAGGTGACCAAAAGCCTCTTAATGAAAATTAAGAGGCTTTTTCTAAAATTATGAGTAGGTGAAGAACATGAAGTGCAGAGTATGTGGAAACGAAATAGGAAAAGAAATATATTGTCCGATGTGTGGCGCAGCAGCAGACCCGAAAAAGGGAAAAGAAGAAATACAGGAACAAACGCAAGAAGAATATTCATATCAATATCAGGGCGTGGATACAGATGCCACAACTGTTTTGAGTGTAAATAAAATAGAAAATAAAAAAGATGAAAACAAGGAAAATAGCAAAGAAGAGAAATGTGTGGTTACAGGAGAAGTTGAGATTCCCAAAAAGAGCCATAAAAAACTTATTATTATATTAAGTATAATAGCGGCAGTTTTGATGGTGACAGGCATTGTTGTTTTTTGTTATTTTCGTTATATATATCCAAATAAAATTACTTATAAGGAAAAGACACTTTACTATGCGGGAGCGGGAATGCTTGGAAATAGTGACGATGTAGAAGAAAAAGTGCCGGATACATCGGATGGTTCCTATGCTTTATTGCAAAGTGAATATGAAAATAGTAGATTTTTGTATATGGGAACGGATGGAAGAACACTGGAACTGACAGGGAAGAAGAAAAGTAAAAAGGTTTCGGAAGATAAGCAGATTGTAAGTGTGGTGGCAGACGAGTCTTTGAACAAAGTTTACTATTGGACACAGGAAGAAGAAAATTCCTATTCATTGCACTGCTTGGGTGCAGATGATGTGGTAAAAAGATATGTGACAGGTGTCAATGGAACCGTGATTAGTAGTGAAGGAGATTATTTGGCATATTCTTATCAGGCAGACGAAGAGAATTATGTAATATGTGAAGTCATGCCTTCAGGTGAAGTGAATCAGATTGCAACCACAGAGAATCCGGTAAGAGTTATAGGGGTAACAGATAAGGGAAAAGTATTCTGCCAGCAACAGAATCAGAAAAATCAAAGCAGTGAAGATGGCGAAGAAGTAAAACTTACTTATAACATTTATTGTGTTCAGGATAAAAAAAGCTATGGCACAGAGTATGCGGCGATTACATATTTTGGGTATTATAAAAATTTAGATGCATTTGTTGTACAAACAGAAGATAAAGCTGTTTATTTTGTAGATACAACAGAAGAAGGAAAAGAACAGTTAGTAGCGACAAATGTGGATTGGTTTACAGATGCATCGGAACCTACGAAATATGAGCAGTCATGTGACAGAGAGGTGATTCTTGGTGGTAATATGGTAAAAACATACGAGAATACATCGCCCTGTTATTATTATTTAAAGGAAAACAGCTTGTATAGTTATAATATATTGGAAGGAAAAGAATCCTGCAAGGTAGCGGCAAATTTTGGAAGAGCACAAAAAATCCAATTATGGAATCAAAACCTGTTATTTTATCTGGCAGGAGAAAATCTTTATAGTTGTGAAAAAATAGAAAAAGACTGGCAAGAACCGAAATTGTTAGCAAAAAAGTGTGCAGCATATCAATATGCGCCGGGAAAAAATTGCGTTTATTATCTGGCGGATGGAACACTATATTCATATGCGGATGGAAAAGAAGAAAAAATTTCTGGCGGTGTGAAAAGTTTTGACTTAAATGCAGAAGAAAAAACATTAGCGTACAATACAGATACAAGCGTAATAGTACGCAAAAAAGATGAAGAAGAATATGCAATAAAGTCTCAAGGACAGGTATTTGTAATAGGAAAAGATGTGTATTATACAGATGCAAAAAACACCTTATATTGTCTGGAAAATGAAACGCAGGAGACAAAAGAAGTTGCAAAAGAAATAGAAAGAATAAAGTACATTTGGAAATAGAAAACGGAGGAAAAAATGGATACTATCTTTGAAATAAAAAATCATGGATTAGAAAATTTCTTACTGTATTGGGTGCAGGAAGAACAGAAGGTAGAACATAAGGCAGTTGAAATTTTAAAAGACAATCCATCTACCATTGTTGAAACGCTGGAAGAAGTCCAAGAAGATGGAAAATACGGTTTTCAGTATAATATTGCCTATAAGGCAACTTTGCGAAAATATTTAATGCAAACAATGGGAAAAGAAGAAGTACTAAAACTTCTGGGAACCATCATAGAAGCATATAAACTTTTGAAAAGTAAGGGGATAGATGAGAAATATTTATATTTAAATCTGGATTATATTTTTGTTGATTTTGTGACAAGAGATATTTCTTTTTTATGCATTCCGGAAGATAGAAAATTAGATGGAAATAAGAGCTTGCGTGAGTTTTTAAAAGACTTGCTTATGAGTATTGCGTATAAAGAGGAAGAAGATATTTACTATATCGCAAAGTTAGTAGTATACATATCTAATAACCGTAGCATTGAAGTGGAAAATTTTGAAGAATTGGTTTTAACTTTGAAAGAAGCGAAAATCAGACAGAGCCAGCCACAGGTAACAGTGGCAACAGGGGCGGCACCAATTCCTGTTGCGGCACCGGTGTCATCGGGAATGATGAAGCCGGCTTTTGCAGCACCACCAATGCCGCATTCTATGCGAGAGGAAACGATACAGGGAAGTCAGCCAAAGCCAATTAAGTTAGAGGCGGCAAAACCTGCGCCTTCCGGAAGTCTAATAGCCAATTCTCAAATCGGAGAACATGATGAAACTACTGTACTGATGAGTCCGTCTGGCACGTTGAAAGAACCGTTAAAGGCAAAAAGAGGGCTGTTTCAGAGAAGTTCGGAAAAGAAACCGACACCGGTGTTGATACGAATGAAAAATCAGGAGAAAATTATTATTAATAAAAATGTATTCCGAATCGGAAAGTCTAAAACGGATGCGGACTATACGGTAGAAGATAATGTAGCTATCAGCAGAGTACATGCAATTATCCACAAAAGAGATGGAGCATGTTATATCAGGGATAATGATTCAACCAATAATACCTATGTGAATGGAAACATATTGAAAGGTGATAATGAGCAATTATTAATAAAGGGAACAAAAGTTTCTTTGGCAGACGAAGAATTTATATTTGATTTAGTATAAGGGAGAAATATGAGATATATAGCAGCGTATGCAAGTGATGTGGGAATTAAAAAGGAAACCAATCAGGATGCCATCTTGATAAAAAAAGCGAAAACAGATCAAGGAGAAGTACTCTTTACTGTCATTTGCGACGGGATGGGCGGATTGGAAAAAGGAGAAGTAGCCAGTCGAGAAGTGATAGAACGATTTGGAAAATGGTTTCATGAAGAACTTCCGCAGATGTTATACGAAAGATTTGAAGAACAGACACTATGGAAAAGATGGAAAGAATTAGTTCTGGAAGAAAATGAAAGAATTGGAGCTTATGGAAGGAAAAACGGCGTAAATCTCGGAACAACCCTGACAGCATTTTTGGTAGTGGAAGAACAGTACTATGTTGTGCATGTGGGCGACAGCCGTATCTATGAGTTATCAGATACACTATATCAGATAACAGAAGACCAAACTCTGGTGGCAAGAGAAATTGCAGCAGGACGTTTAAAAGAGGAACAGGCAGAAACAGATCCTAGGAAAAGTGTGTTGTTGCAATGCATTGGGGCGTCTAAAATAGTGGAGCCTGTGTTTTACAAAGGAAAAGTGAAGGAAAATGCTACTTATATGTTGTGTTCAGATGGCTTGCGCCATGTGTGTACACCATCTGAGATGTGGAAAAGTTTTTGTTTTGAAGCAAATTCCGATGAAAAGACTATGAAACAGAATATTTTAACGTTTATAGAAATGTTAAAGCAGCGGAAAGAAAAAGATAATATCAGTTGTATACTGATAAAAACGATAAGATAGAGGGATAGGAATGTCAAAAGTAGGTCTGGTACTGGATGGAAAATACGAAATATTAAAAGAAATCGGTCAAGGTGGAATGAGCATTGTATATGTTGCAATGGATAACCGCCTGAATAAGCAGTGGGCAGTAAAAGAATTGAAAAATGATGGTTCGCAAAGCGTGGAAATGCAGTTAAAAGGAATCGAGCGAGAAGCAAATATTTTGAAAAAAGTAGACCATCCTGTATTGCCTAGAATTGTGGATATTATTGATAAAGACGGAACGGTATACGTTGTTATGGATTATATTCAGGGACTGGCGTTAGACCGTATTTTGAAAGAAGAAGGAGCACAGCCACAGGAAAATGTAATTGAATGGGCAAAACAATTAGCAAGTGCCCTGGATTATCTTCATTCCATGAATCCACCGATTATTTACCGAGACATGAAACCGTCTAATATCATGTTACAGCCGGATGGCAGAGTAAAATTGATTGACTTTGGAACCGCCAAGGAATATAAAGTAGAAAATATAGCAGACACAACAGCGTTGGGGACCAGAGGATATGCAGCACCGGAACAGTTTGGTGATGAACAGGGACACGGAATATATAAAACGGATGCCAGAACAGATATTTATTGTTTGGGAGCAACGATTTATCATATTGTAACAGGAAAGAACCCATGTGAACCACCTTATGAGATACGTCCGATTCGTGAATGGAACCCGGCGTTGTCCAGTGGTTTGGAAAAGATTATTGCAAAGTGCACACAGCCTAATCCGGAAGATCGTTATCAGAATTGTTCAGAGTTAATCTATGCATTAGAACACTATGATGAATTGGACAGTGGACATCGAAAAAAACAAACAAGAAAATTATTACTCTGGGGCACGACAGTGGCTGCGATGGTGGCTAGTATTGTTGTGTCTGTATTAGGATATCAGGGAGTTCAAAATACCAGAAAACAAGATTATCGAAGTTTGATTGAGAAAGCAAATACATACAAAATAAATGGTGATTACTCAAAGGCATCGGAAGTATATGTAGAGGCAATCACAGATGTGGATGGAAAGAATCCGGAAGCATATTTGGATATGTTAAGTCTGTATGTGAACTACATGGATCCGGAGGAAGGTTTGCAAAGAATCGGAGCATATATCAATTCCGGATATCAGAACATACAGAATAACAGCGAGGTAGTACGTCAGGTTGCGTTAACATATTTAAATGAAGAAAAAGATTATTCCAATAGTTTATACTATTTCCAAATGTTAGATGAAGAAGAAGTACCGGAAGCAGTATATTACAAAAAAATATTGTCATCTTTATCAGAGTTAGATACCACAGGAGGCGACAAGACTGATCTGGCAGAAACGATGAAAACATTTGAAGAATACAATGATAGTCAGAATGTGTCAGCTGCTAAAATGCTTAACTATAAGATACTGGGAGATATTTATATGATATATCCTACATCTATTGAGGGGGCAGTAGATTCAGCAATCCGAGTGGCAGACAAAGGATTGGATGAAGTAGAAGATTTAGATAGTGATGAATTGTTGACAGAGTATACCATTGACTTTAGTGATGTACTCTATAAGGCGTATCGGGAACGTGCTGAAGAATCAGATGATAATACAGAAAAAATGCAAGATTATAATATGGCAATTACTTACTGTGAAGAAATATTATCCATAATATCCGATGATACTCAGGAAAAGGATCGTTGTAAATATGTATGTGATGTTGCAGAAATGTACGAAAAAACCGGAAACTTAGAGGCAGCAAAAGAAAAGTATGAAGCCGGTGTACAGGAGTTTGGAACAAAGTATAAAGATATCTATATTGGATACTTATCGTTACTTTGTAATGAAGAAGCAGCAAAGGATAGTAATATAGAAAATTGGAACGCAGATACTATTTTTACAGTTTATGATCAGGGAACGCAGGTGGCGGATATTTCAAACGATATTAAGTGGAAAAAACTTGTGCAAAAGTTAACGCCATTATTTCAGAAGTATGGGAGGTAAAACAGGTGGTAAATCAGATTATGTTCTATGGAGGAATCGTAGGTGCGGTTTTGTTTGGAATCGGAGCTGTCATTTTGTTTTTTGTTTTTCGTATCTATGCAGTCATTGGAGAATTAACGGGAATTACTGCTAAGAGAAGTATTAAGAAAATTCAAAAAGAAGGATATGAAGGAAAAAGTAAAATTCGTGCAATTCGAGAAAATACAGATAAAATTGTACCGAAAAGAGGTCGTACCACAGGAAGGTTACAACCAAAAGAAAATATCGATGAACAGACTACATTACTGGGGCAGGGAATGGAAGACCAGACCATGGTATTAAATCAGCAGACAGAAGACCAGACCACGGTGTTGAATCAGGCAACTGTGCCAGACCAGACCACGGTATTAGAGCAAACGACTGTGTTGGAGCAAAACACATTACTGGAACAAGAAATGGAAGACCAGACCACGGTATTGCAACAGCCACAAATTCGTTTTGAAATGGAAGAAGATGTGGTTGTGACTCATACAGAAGAGCGTATATAACTATTAAGATATAGAAGAGGAGAGTGGGCAAGAATGGCAAAAGCAGGTGGAAACGTTATTATTGTGGATAGTGAATATGAAAGTTGCGCAGCAACAGTGGGTTCTGTGATTGCGGAAGTAATCGAATTAGGGCAGAGCTTTTCAAAGGAATTATTATCTTTAACGGAAAATGGATTGCGTGATGTGCTGATTGATAATGAAATTATTAATAAGTCTTTTAAAATATATACAGCGATGCTGAAGTTAGAAGAAGCGGCAAAAGATGTACCTGGTTCGTTAAAATCATTTATCAGTGAAGCAGATGCGACGGATGCTTACCTATATTAGAGCAAAAATTACTATTTTCAAAGAAATTACATTAGGGTGCTATAAAAATGAAAACAAAAATAATAGTAGGGATTTTGGTATTAGGTCTTGCGTGCCTTTCCGGATGCAAAGATTCTAAAGCAAAAGGGCAAAAACAAAATGAAGTGCCAACTGAAAACAGCAACGAAGAGAGCAACATGGATGAAAGCAACACGGATGAAAGCAAAGTGCAGGTATATAGGGAACCAACCGAAGAAGAATTGAAAATTTTAGAAGATTGTAATCTATCCAACGATTCCATGAGAAAAATAAAAGAAGAAGGAATGAATATAGGAACCCAAAGCTTCGTAGACACAGCTAAGATTATGCTGAACTATCTGAGAGAAAAGTATGGAGAAGAGTTCAAAGTAGTGGGAGGAGAAATCCCCGGAATAATATCAGGAGATTATTCCATACTTGCAGAAGCAGTAGATGGGGAACACAGCGGAGAGCAGTTTGAAGTATATTATCTGGTAGATGATGCTGGAAATCCGTATTGTGAAGATGGATATTTTGCTATTTTAAAAAGTGCAGAGGTACAGGAGTATTTACAAAGCATAGCACAAGAAGCGGGAACGGATATTAAAGTAATCGTGTCGCTGAATGGAACAGTTGGAAAACAATATAATAAAGATACGACAATAGAAGGAATACAAAAGCTTAATAAGAATAAAGGAATACAAATATTTATTCATGGGTATATGCGACCGGAAGTGAGCGATGAAGAATTTCAAAAACAGATAAAAAAGCTGGAAGAAAAGTTAAAACAAACAGATTTATGTATAAAATATACAGTAGTTCGTTTGAATGATGATAAAAAATTTGATTATATACAAGAATATTCAGATATAAGTATAGCATTTCCAAGGGGGACTAGCGTAGAGGAAGAATACAATTTAAGATATCATGCGTATATTGAGGGAGAAGAATAAAAAGGGGGGAGGGCATAGTATGAGAAAGTTATTTGATGAAGAATTGTTACTTTTAAAAAATTTATGGTAGGGCGGTGCAAAAATGAAAGCAAAAATAATAGTAGGAATTTTGGTATTAGGTCTTGCGTGCCTTTCCGGATGCAAAGATTCTAAAGCAAAAGGGCAAAAACAAAATGAGGTAACAGATGAAAGCAATAAGGAGGAAAGCGAAATGCAGGTATATCGAGAACCAACCGAAGAAGAATTGCAAATATTAGAAGATTGTAATATATCCAATGATTCTATGAGAAAAATAAAAGAAGAAGGAATGAATATAGGAACTCAAAGCTTCGTAGACACAGCTAAGATTATGTTGAACTATCTGAGAGAAAAGTATGGAGAAGAGTTTAAAGTAGTGGGAGGAGAAATTCCCGGAATAATATCGGGAGATTATTCCATACTTGCAGAGGCAGTAGATGGAGAACACAGCGGAGAGCAGTTTGAAGTATATTATTTGGTAGATGATGATGGAAATCCGTATTGTGAGGATGGATATTTTGCTATTTTAAAAAGTGCAGAGGTACAGGAGTATTTACAAAACATAGCACAAGAAGCGGGCGTAGATATTAAAGTGATTGCAGCGTTGGATGGAAATGTGACAAAAAAATATGATAAGGATACCACAATAGAAGAAATAAAAAGTCTTAATAGAAAGGGAGAAATAGAAATTTATGTTCATGGAGATGTGCGACCTGAAATGAGTGATGAAGAGTTTCAAAAACAGGTGGCAAAATTGGAAGAAAAGTTAAAAGAAGCAAATTTATATATAAATTATACAGTGTGGCGTTTAATTGATAATGAAAAATTTGATTATATACAAGAATATTCAGATATAAGTATAGCATTTCCGAGAGGAACTAGTTCTGAAGAAGAATATAATTTAAGATATGATGAGTATATTAGGGGAAAAGAATAAAAAGAGGGAGAGGACATAAGATGGAGCAGTTATCAAATGAAGAATTATTGTTTTTAAGTAATCTAATGCATATGCGAAAGGAAGGAACACTTAAAAATATATGGACTAATAAAAATTTAGATAATAAAGTAACAATAGGAGCTATGCTAGACTACATCAACGATGACACTCTCGAAAAATTAAAAAATTCAGATAAAACTTACGATGGTGAAATCTCCGGTGCTGAATGGGCAGCAATGTTAGAAAAGATTAAAAGTAATGAAAAAATTTGCAGCTTAAAGTTAGTAGATTTAGAACGTGACGATAAAAAGGCATTATCTGTGTGCTTAGAAGACCCCAGTGGAAATAAGTATGTAGTATTTCGAGGCACAGCAGCCGGAGAGTGGCCGGATAATTTCATGGGAGGTTATCTGGCAGACACAGAACAGCAATTGAGAGCATTAGCATTTGTTGAGCGACAAAATGGCAGTCATATTACGGTAGTGGGACACTCTAAGGGTGGAAATAAAGCCAAATATGTAGCCATACGTTCCGATAAAGTTGACCGTTGTGTTTCTTTTGACGGACAAGGATTTTCCGCAGCGTTTTTTGAAAAATATGGACCGTTGATAGAAAAAAATAAGTACAAGATAACCTGCTTTGCATTGGACTATGATTTTGTAAATATTTTGTTGACGGACATATATAATGAGAAGAAATATGTAAACGGACATGGTGTAGATGGAATGAATTTTCAGCAGAACCATAGCCCAAATTCTTTGTTTAATGAAGAATTTGAATTCGATGAATGTTTGCAATCGTATTCAATGGATAGTTTACATAAATTTTTCAATTATATCATCAATACGGGAGACCCAAAAGAAGTAGCAGCTTTAATGGATTACCTTGGCGGGATTGCCAATGTATTTATGGGAAAAAAGCCGCCGGAATATAAGGAAGGGTATTCAAAAGCAGAAATAAGGGCATATATTTTAGCTCCGGAACATGCAGAAGAACTGGGATTATTCATTGCATATCTGGCAAAGTATGAAAGAAGTGGAAACCATATTACAGATATAATTGTGGATATACTGCAAGGAATGGACTTTGGAGGGCTCGGAGAAATATTAAGTTTCATGATAGGAGTTAGGATTAAAGCAAGTGATAGGGTTGCAACAATTGAAAAGAAAAACCCTATTTTAGATTTTTTCGAAAACAATGGAGCTGTAATAAGTTGGATTTTGGCAAAATTCGATGTTTTATCGGAGGAAGAGGCACAAACAATTATAGAAGCGCTTGAGGTGGCAAAAAGGAAAGAGATGGAAATTCCGGAGCCGAGCATGAAATACTATAAAGAACAGGAAGCATCTTGTATCATACGCGATTTTAGTACTGAGATGCGTACCCAATTAATGAAGCAGGTAAAAGAAGTAGAGGATGAATCGTTTTGGGATTTTAGCAAGTGGGATGTTTGGTACAGAATAGAAGATTTGTTTGGAAATCTTGATGTGGCACATTATAAGAACAATATTCAGGAGTATCATAGAAAAGTCATAGATATCAATGGTACCACAGAAAAACAGATGCAGAATATCTTTGATGCAATTGATGGGCTGGATGATAAGTATGGCGCAATATTTGAAAAAAAGGCAGAAGAATTTGCAACAATTACGCAGGAAGTAAGAAAAATTATGGCATAACAAAAAGAGGTGGAGAAATAATTATGAGTCAGATTAGTCAGTTAGAATTAGAAATCCAAGGTTGTCAGGAGAATATCCGTAATTTGCAAGCGAAAAGAGGACAACTAGAAGAAGCAAAACGTCAAAATGGTATGGTTGCTAACGAAACAGGGACATACATTATGAATCGGAGAAGCTATGCCGGAAATATTCATCAATATAATGGGAGAACTACTATTTCAAAGCGCATAGCAGAGAAAATAGAGGCGAATTATAGCAGAACAGAAGAAATAAATCTTCTTAACAATTATGATGCGATTGACAGCGAATTGAAAAAAGAAATTCAAAAAATTGATGATGAAATAGAGGCACAGAATGAGGCAATCAGAGATAAACAACGACGTATTGAAGCGATAAGAGAAGAAGAACGAAGGGAACAAGAGCGGAGAGAACGAGAACAAAGAGAACGAGAACAAAGAGAACGGGAAGAAAATGAGCGTAGAAGAAGAGGAACTATACGCTAGAATGAAAAACGGTTATCCGGAGAATAAGAGCTGTTAATGGAGGTGAAGAAATGGCAAGTGCAGGGAGTCAGGAAATAAAAATAAGTGAAGAAAAAATAAATGCAAGTATAAGTAAATTAAATAATATCAGTGTGAGACTCGCAAATTGTAAAAATCAGAAGTTTTTATTGAATGAAAGTGTAGGAGAAACAGCCAAACAGGCAAAAAACATGTACGATGAAGTGTTGTATGTGATTGGAGCCATGCAGGAATTGGTAGACCAGACCTCGTCTTTGATGGAAAATGCAGTTTCCTCATTTAAAGAAGCAGAGGAAAAGTCAATCACACAGTACATAGAAAAAATATAAAGAGTAGATTGATTACAATAAATGACAATTTGTGACGGAGGAAAGTAAGAAAATAGGGATAATATGAGCAAGATTAGTAGATTGGAAAATGAAATTAGTGGATATAGAAGTAAGATTCAGGAATTAGAGTCAGAGATAAGAAAAAATGAACGAAATTATGATTCATTACAAGTGTTTAAGGGAAAAGTAGAAGCTTCCCATGAAGAATTTGAAAATGTAAATGGAGCAAAGAAAAATAGCCTTAATGATTTAGAAGAAATAAAGAAAAATAGTGTTATTGTCCAGCGATATCAAGCCGGAATGAGCCATGTTTTGAATGGAATAGGTTCTAAAATGGTAGCAGTTGCGTATTTGGGAGTACTTTTTCAGATATCAGCGAAAATGCGAGAGTACATAAATAACATTCAGCATTGTGAAGAAGAAATTAGAAAGTACAGAAATAGTATCACTAATTTGAATATAGAGATACAAGATGCAAGAAATGAAGAAAGACAACGAGGGGGAAATCGTAATGAAAGATGTTGTGTATGATGAAATAGAATTATCAATGGCAATGAATAGTATAGAAAATTATGCTGACTTTTTATCACGTTGCATTGAGCAGTATATAGGATTACTTAACAAATTAAAAAATAAGGGAATTCAAGATGAATTAATTTGTTCTAAGATTGAAGAATTGGCAACAACGATGAGACCATATAAAGCCGTAATTTATGATGAGTGTAAGAATATTAGTGAAAAAGTAAATAAAAGCATAACAGAAGTTGAAACAGCCGATAAATTTTACTTTCCAAATGGTATTACCTCTATGGTGGGTTCCTTATTATCTAAGTTTTGGTAGGAGGAGTAACATGGGAACAGAAATAAAAGTAGATTTAGAAAAAGTAAAAGAAATAGAACAGGAATTGTCTTCTTTGCAAAAGCAAGTAGAAGGACGAAAGGTGAATGTGAGTTTTGTTAATGCAAAAGGAAGTTTGGCAGAGGAAATGATAAATGTAGCTTCCAGCCTAAATGAAATAAAAGATGTATTAACAACCCTAATGGAGAAGACAGAAAAAATAGTAACAGGTGCAAAGAATTCCTTTGAAAATGTAGATGCAGAACTAGCAGAATTGTTGGGCTTAGGAGAAAACTAAAACATTATGAAAACAGTAAGAAAACGAATGATTATAGGAATGGTTCTAATAATCGGAATAATGGTATGTAGTTGTGGAATGAAAAAGAACAACAGTGATGAAAGTAAGGATATTACCTTAAAAAGTAAGCCGGAAATAGTCTTAAATGAAAGACAAAAAGAAATTCTAGAAGAGGTAGGCTTACCAACAGATGCAGAGAAGCTGGATAGCTCACAGCAAGAGGCAATTATAGAAATTGACGAGATGTTAACAGCAATTGAAAAGAAGTATAATACGTCATTTTCATACGCCGGCTATGTTGCTACAGGACCATTGGAATCAGAACATTTAATGGCATATCCTTCAGATGGAAATCCACGAAGAGATAGTTTTGAAGTAAGAAGAACGGATAATGGATATGAAGATGATTATATGAATGTGGCATTGCGCAAAGGATTTAATGAATATATTACTAAAATGGTAGTAGAAGCGTTTCAAACAGAACAGTTAAAAGTGTATTCTAAAGTTACATATACAACACTAACAGAAGTTCCAAGTGATGAAAAAATGTATAATGGTGCAGTAAGTGGTGTTAATTGTATTTATATTGATGCGGGTTCAGTAGATATAGAGAAAATGGAAAATTATACAGAAGATTTGAAAGAAAAGCTTTATAAAAGTGAAATTGATTGTAGATGTGATATTGTATGTTTGAAAGAAAACGAAATAGAATCTTTGAATGAGTTTAATTACTCAGAATATACAAAACTAGAATGTTATATTAAGCGTGAGCAAATAATTGTCAATGTGCCGGAAAAATAGTATGAAGTAAATAATAACTGTCAGTAGTAAAATGTTTGAGTTAGGAGTTGGATAAATAGTTATGAAAATAGTAAAAAAAATTATGATTATAGGAACGGTTCTAATAATCGGAACAGGAGTATGTGGTTGTGGAATGAAAAAGAATAGTAGTAATGAAAGTAAAAATATTACCCTAAAAAGTAAGCCGGAATTAGTCTTAAATGAAAGACAAAAAGAAATATTAGAAGAAGTAGGATTGCCAACAGATGTAGAAAAGCTGGATAGTTCACAGCAAGAGGCAATTATAGCAATTGACGAGATGTTAACAGCAATTGAAAAGAAGTATAATACGTCATTTTCATACGCAGGCTATGTTGCTACAGGACCATTGGAACATGAGCATTTAATAGCTTATCCATCAGATGGAAGTCCACGAAGAGATAGTTTTGAAGTAAGAAGAACGGATAATGGATATGAAGATGATTACATGAATGTGGCAATAAGGGAGAATTTTTCCTCATATCTGACGGAACTTGCAAGACAGGTATTTAAAACAGAATTGGTGAAAGTATTTGCAGAAGTTACAAGAACAACATTAGTTGAAGTTCCAAGTGATGAAAAAATGTATAATGGTGCGGTAGGAAGCAAGAATTATATATATATTGATAGTTCGTGTATCGGTCAACAAGAATTTCAGTCTTATATTGATGAGTTGGAAAAAGTGTTTTATCAAAATGAATTATATGGTATTAGTGAAATTATACTTTTGAAAAAAGATGAAATAGAGAATTTGGATGAATATAATTATTCAGATTATGATGTTTCAGGTAAGTATATAGAATGGAAAGAAATAAGCGTTCAGAGAGAGTAGGATGAAAAAGGATATGGAATTAAGTGAAAATGAACTATGTATGCTAGAACAATTATGCTATTTAAATAAAGATGTTGCAGAAATTGTTGAAATTGACGGATTTGATGGAATTAGAATGAAAAATGATGAAAATCCTAGAACTATAAAGGATATACTGTCAGTATTTAATAATAATGCCTTAGCCAAACTTGAAGCCCTAGGAGATAAAGAAGTGGGAGGTTCCTGTATAAGTGGTAAAGAATGGGCTGATATTATCAGATATATAAAAGCAGATGAGAATTTAAAAAATTTAGTTCTGACAGATACAATGGAAAATTCTAACGGGACAACCTTAGCATTATGTTTTGCAGAGTCGGTGGATTCGAAAGAAGCTATAGTGGCATTTAAGGGTACTTCCGGTGGTGAAGAATGGATTGACAATGTAGAAGGTTTGAATGTGAGTGACACAAGATGTCAAAGGGAGGCATTAGATTTTATTGAAAGTCTTAAGTATGAAAATGTGACAACGATAGGACATTCCAAAGGTGGAAATAAGGCTATGTATGTGGCAATTACATCAGATAAAGTAACTCGGTGCGTTGCATTTGATGCACAAGGATTTTCACAGAAATTTTTGGACAAATATTGGGCTGAAATACAGACAAGAGGGAAAAATATTTCCAACTATTCCTTGGAAGGAGATTATGTACATGCGTTAATGTTTCAAATTCCTAATGCGATGCAGTTTTATTGTATTGGGTATGGCGTACAAAATGTAAAACAGTTACATAGTCCAAACTCATTCTTTTTACAAGATAATGGTGGAAATCTGTGGTTAGATGAAAGTGGAAACATTATTATACAAATAGGTAAAGAGGATGCATCCATTGGTATGTTACATGATTTTACTGCTTTTATAATAAATAATGCAGACGAAAAAGATAAGATGCAAATCATTAAATATATGTCGAATCTGCTAGCGTTGACATTTGGTGGTGATGATGTTAAAACGCAGGACATCATTGATTGTGCATTATCAGACTCGGATTCTTTGGCACTTATCATTGCATATTTGATAAAATACATGGATGTGTATGATTTGGGAACGGACGATATTGAAAAATTATTGGATACGCTCGGACTAAATTCTTTGAATGAACTAATTACAGTAAAGAAGTTTGAAGGTTCTAGATATGGAATTAATATATATCTGAATTTAGTAAATATAATAAATTTAGCCAAAAGTCAGTTTACAGATGGTGATGATGATTTGATTATAAAGAATATACTACCAATACTGAAGGGAATGTTTTTTGAAGATATAAATATTGATATTAAGGCATTTTGGGAAAAAATCAATAGTAAGGTTAAAACAATAGATGCATCTAATGGAGTAGAACCAGCGGAAATAAGAACAGGTGCAATTCGTGATTTTTCTTCGAGTGTGTATGAGAAACTAATGAGTGTTATTGCTAAAATAGAAAATGCATCATTTACCTCAGTAGAAACATGGACAAACTATGCAACAGAGGAGTGGTATGAAACATTGATGGTATCTGCGGCAGTAAAAGGAATTATGTCTTATTTTGATAAATTGTCAGAAACAAATTTAGAGTGCAAAAGCAAGATTGATACGATATTTGGAAATGTTCAGCAGATTGATACAACTTATGCGGGAAACATCAGCACAAGTAATGCTAATTTGCAAACAATAAAAAGCAACTTACTTAACGCATAACAAAGATATTAAGAATAGATTTTATTTTTATGTAAAATATAACAATGCTAAATGATAAAAAAATGAGTACCTACAGAAATACTTACAGATAATTAAAGTTCTGAAGAAAAATGTAAGTGTGTATAAAATAGGAATATAAGGTAAATATTTACTTTATAGAATATAAATAATCATATAAAATGAGATGGAGGAAGAAAATGAAAAAAAGATTATTTGCATTAGCAACAGCAGTAGTAATGACGCTGTCAATGGGAATGACAACAATGGCTGCGCCAAGTCCAGTGGTGGATGATACTCCAAATGAAGAAGTAAGAGGAAAATTTGCAGAATCAGCAACAGCAGTCATTGACGGAAAGGTTGTACAATTAGATTTTACTTTTAATGAGTATAATTTGAGGCAGGAAACTACAGCTGCACAATTAGAACAGCTAGAGTATTATCTGGTTTCTGATTTGGAAACTAAACATATAAGAGCAAAAGAGTTATTTGAAAAGGTAATGGGCGATAAGCAAGAAGAGGTTATTAGTAATGACTACTTTGGTTTATCATTACCAGAAGGTTATACAATGCCAGCAGAGGGTGTGGATGTAACAATTAATGCGCCATATGCTGGAAAGGGTATATATACTTATTATATTTTTCATTGTAAAGAAGATGGAACATGGGAGTATATTCCAACAGCAGAAGGAAATGGAACACTTAGTGGAAGATTTACATCATTCTCACCAGTATTTATTATGAGAGTTCCAAAGGCAGTAGCACCATCAGGAAATACCGAAACACCGTCAACAGGAAATACAGAAACAATTAAACCAGCGACTGTAGGAAATACAGCTGTAGCATCTACACAAAACGTAGCAAGTGCAACATCAAAAACAACAGCTCCAAAGACAGGAGATTTTACAGGAATTTATGTAGCAGGAATGTTGGTAGTATTAAGTGTAGCAGGAATAGTAGTGTACATAAAAAAAGAAAAAGTAGTAAGATAGAGTAAAAAATAAAATAGTAAAATTAAGAATATAAGGTAAATATTTACTTTATAGAATATAAATAATCATACAAAATGAGATGGAGGAAGAAAATGAAAAAAAGATTATTTGCATTAGCAACAGCAGTAGTAATGACCCTATCGATGGGAATGCCAGCGATGGCTGCAAAAAGCCCCGAATTGAACGATACTCCGGGTGAGGAAGTAAGAGGAAAATTTGCAGAATCAGCAACAGCAGTTATTGATGGAAAGGTTGTACAATTAGATTTTACTTTTAAAACGCGAAATATGGAAGTGGAAGCAACAGAAGCGCAATTAGAACAGATAAGATACTATATGCCAGTTGATATGAATCTTAAACATGAAAGAGAAAAAGATTTATTTGAGAAGGTAATGGGATATAGAAATGAAGATGTTATTTATAATGATTATTTTGGCTTATCATTACCTGATGGTTATACAATGCCAGTAGAAGGTATAGATGTAACAATAAATGCACCATATGCAGGAAAAGGTGATTATACTTATTATATTTTTCATTGTAAAGCAGATGGAACATGGGAATATATTCCAACAACAGAAGGAGACGGAACACTTAGTGGAAGATTTACATCATTTTCACCAGTATTTATTATGAGAGTACCAAAGACAAATGCACCGGAAACACCATCAGAAAGTACAGAAACAACTAAACCAGTAGCCATTGGAAGTACAGGTACAGCATCAGCACAAAATGTAACAAGTACAACATCAAAGACAACAGCCCCAAAGACAGGAGATGTTATAGGAATTTATGTAGCAGGAATGCTGGCAATTTTAAGCATGGCAGGAATAGTAGTATATGTAAAAAGAGAAAAAGTAATAAAATAGTAGGTACTTAGAAAAGTTAAATGATACTCTGCATACGTTAAGACTAAAGTATGCAGAGTAATTCAAAATCTTTATTAAAGAGGAAGTAGAAAGGAATGAAAAAATGAGGGTGTTGTTTAGAAACAAAGCTCGAAAAAAAGGGAAAAGAATAATAGCCGCAACCTTTGCAGTCATATTAACAGTTATGGCAACAATACCAACAAATTATTTTTCGATAGATGTTAATGCAGAGCAAAATACTAAAAATTCTATTGAAATTGTTGGTGGTAAAATTAGTACATTAGAATATAAAAAGTGGATAGAAGTTACACTAGAAAATGGTGGAAAAATATACGAAGAAGAAAATGAAAAAATATTTGATGAAATTACAAGTAAGAAATTTGAAAATGAATTAGTTTCTAAAGTAACCGCCAATTACGAACCAACCAAAGGATATTTTCTTGAATCCGTAAGAAAAGATGGTACTGCGTTAGATAATAGCCAGTACAACATTGATGGGGATAACATAATTACTTATGATGCGGGTGATAAAAATAATATCGGTAACATTACACTTCGTTGCATTCCAAAGGAATTAAGCGTAAGCAATTTAAAGGTAGCCAGAATCAATGATAGTGAAGGAGTGCCTACATCATCAGTAAATTTAACATGGGATAAGCCAACTATCACAGAGACAAGCGGTTATTCCTTAGATGAATATCGTTTGATTGTAAAAAGACAGGCAAATGGAAAAGAGGATGTTATTTTTGATGATAAGTATCCGCAAAATGCAGATAATACTCCAGTATGTAATATAGAAGATGCAGGAATTATGGGAGATGCATCATCTACTACAGCAACTTATACAGTAGCCATTGTTGCAGATAAGGCATACCAAAAGGGATATGATTCTTCTAAAATAGAAGGAAGCAAAGTAACATGGAAAGCTGTATATGATATGATGTTATCTGTTACAGGACAGGGATTAGTAGAGATTACCAAATCAGGTGATAGTGCAGCTACAGCATATAATAGTGCCAATACACCATGCACAATATATAATATACCTTCTGTAAAAGACGGTACGAATTTTAATATAAAAATCCTACCGGAAGAAGGATGCGGTGTAAGCTCTTTTCTTGTAAATGGAAGTGAAAAAAAGGGAAATATAGAAGCAGAAGAGTATAATCTTAATGTCAATAAAAATGGTAATATGGCAATTAGTTTTGCACCATTTGCGGCAACACCGGTCATTACTTCATCAGGTGCAACCTATACAGAAATAGCAGGAAATGGTGAAGTGGAAATTACATCTGCCGAGAATGTAGAGAGTACATATTATGCATATAAAGGATTAGAAACAGCACAAAAACAGGGAAAATGGACACAGTTTGATAATAACTTTAAAGGTGGAAAGCAGACTGTGAAAGTTCCGGCTGAACAATTATTTGGAAATGAAAATTATGCTTTGTTAAGAGCATATTCCACTCAGACAGGATATGCTGACAGTAAGATTGCAGAGCAGTATTATTATAGAAAACCCGAGATGCCGGCAATTACAGCGGTATCCTTTAGTGATAACTACGAACTTGGACAGTGGACAGCTAATAATGTAACTGTTAATTATGTAGACTCTTCGCAAAGAAAATATGATGGATTACAGATAGGATATATTGTCAATGGTCAAGGCGAAATGCAGTGGCAGGATATGAGCCAACAGGGCAATGTGTATAGTTATACATTTGGTATGACAGGTGAATATACAATAGCCTTTCGATTTAAACTTGCTGATCCAAATCAGAAAGATGCATTCGTTTATGGTGATCCATTATTATTAGACAATACCATTAAAGTTGATGAAGAGACTCCAAGTCTTATAATTGATGGAAATGGATATGTAAGTGGCGTATGGAGCTTTCATGATGTTACATTAAATCTTAACAATAGTACAAGCCAGTTGTCAGGTACCGATTACGAATATGCGGTATCAGACCAGAAAGTGGCAGATTTCAGTCAGTTAGAATGGAACAAATGTGAATCTGAAAATCAGGTGAAAATCACATGCGATGAAGGAAAAGTTTTAACACAGTATGTTTACATGAAAGCAGTCAGCAATGCTGGAAAAGAATCTGAGATTGTGCCATATGTGGTAATGATTGATAAAGAAACACCTGCCTTACCGGAAGTATCCTTTAGTAAGGTAGATGGGGAAAACGGATGGTATAAAACATTACCGGTTATTACAATGAAGCCGGCAGTACAGGATACCGGAAGTGAGATTAGTGTTTGCTACAAATTGTATCAGGAAGGACAAGACCCAAGTACAATTGTAGAAACGATATTTGATGGAACAAATCAGCCGACAATTTCAGCCGATGGCATGTATGTATTACAATACTTTGCAAAAGATACAGCAGGAAATATAAGTGAAATCGGAGAAGAGCATCTTAAGGTAGATACCGGTGCACCGAATGGTCCATCGATTGAATTTAAAACAGAAAACGATTCTGTACTGGCACATATCATCAATTTCATTACCTTTGGTTATTTCTGTAACGAAAGAGTAGTAGCAGTTGTTCAAAGTAGTGACAGCATGTCTGATATAAAAGAATATGGTGTGTGGTATACACAGAATGGTAAAGACAGCGATATCAGCATTATTGAGGATAAGGCTGCCCAGATAGAATTACCGGAGAATTTTAAGGGAACAGTATCTGCATATGCAGTGGACAATGCAGGAAACCAGTCCGTGACTACGGTATCAGATGGTATCATATATGAAAATATTCAATCTGAAATCACCATTACAACAGACGTTGATAACAGTAAGTGGCAAAATAAAGATGTAGGTTTTCATGTAGTTACTCAGGATACAGATTCCGGTCTTAGAAACGTAGAATATATTTTAAATGGAAAAACAATATATCAGAATGATTTTACAGGTAGTGAATATAATGACATAACCTATATGAATCAGATGGATATTAAGGCAGAAGATGAAGCAGTAAGCAGTAACGGATATACCTTGCAGGTTAAAGTTACAGACAATGCCGGAAATAAAGTAGAAAAGTCAGAGGTTGTATATCTTGATAAGACAGCACCGGTAATTGAACTTTCAGGAATTGAAAATGGAGTGTACTCTAATAATACAGAAAACTTAACTGTAAGAGTAATTGAGCAGATTTATGACTTAAATCAGGTAACCGTAACAGCAACCAGAACAATTGATGGTGTTACAACTGATTATGGTTTGGAAGCATTTAAGGCGGATAAGGTAGATGATAAGAAAAACTACGCTTTTTCTGAGGATGGAATGTATGTTGTAACAGTAAGTGCAGTAGATGCAGCAGGAAATGTAGCTGTTTCCAAACAGATATCATTTACCATTGATAAAACAGCACCGAAAATAGAATTAACCGGTCCTCAAAATGACAGCTATCATGCTTCTGATGTTCCGGTTGTAGTAAATGTAGAAGAGTCCTTCTATGATACTGATACTGTTACAATTAATGTAACAAAGACATTAGACGGACAGACAGGTAGTGTAGACTTTGGAAGCTGGAGTAATCAGGGAAAAAGCAGCAGCTTAACCAAAAGCTTTAGTGAGGATGGAACTTATCAAATCGAAGTACAGGCAAAGGATGCGGCAGGTAATCAGGCGACAAGCCAGCAGTTAACTTTTACAGTAGATAAAACGGCACCGGAAGTAAGTATCAACGGAGCTAGTGACTACTATATTACAGGCAACACAATTACATTATCTTATGATGTAGTAGAGTCTTACTTTGATAGCAACAGTGTGTCCATTCAGGTGCAAAAAGAGGATGCAGAAGGAAATGTAGCAAATGTAGAGGTTGGAAACTGGGTAAATAGTGGAAAAGAATCCTCGTTGTCTTATGAATTAAAAGAAGACGGAATCTATACCTCTGTTATTACAGCAGTGGACAAGGCTGGAAATCACGCAACAGCTAAAAAGACTGTTACAGTAGATACTTCTGATCCGATTATTAAGCATGTGGATGAGATGAATGGTAAGTATTATCAGGTATTTAAGCTGCCATATGAATTAAGTGAGATGGTAGCCGATTTAACAGTTCCAAACATTAGAATGTCCTTAAATAGCGATGAATATGATGGGGTTTCAGAGGTGACAGACGAAGGAAAATATGTATTTAAAATGGATGTTTCCGATGAAGTAGGACATCAGGCAATTGCACAGGCAGAGTTTATTGTAGATAATACAGAACCAAAAATGATTTTCAATGGTATTGAAGACGGTATGAAGTCCGAAAGCAATATTGATTGGAGCGTAACATTGGCAGATGCCAATGATAAGTTGACAGAAGTAGTTGTTGACGGAGAAAAGAAAGAAATCGGAAAGAGTGGAAATATTTATCAAGATACCTTGCGTCAGAAAGGAAAACATACAGTAGAAGTCAAAGCAGAAGACTTGGCAGGAAATGTAACGACAAAGACAATTAATGTAACTATTTCCGAAAAATCAGTGATTTCAACTTGGAGTAACAATAAGCCATTAGTAATTGGCGGTATTGTTGTAGTAGCGGGAGCAGCAGGTGTAGGAGTTGGCTGTGCTACCGGAGTCATTGGCAAGGGAGCAGGAAAAGGTATTTTCAAAAAAGTAATTAAAAAGTAATCAAAAATAAATTGATTAAAGTGATTATGAAAGCTGCATGTGTTGATTTTTGCACATGCAGCTTTTGAATATTATTGAGAAACAACAAGAAATTTTCAATGCTATAAAGAATAAAAGTTTAGGGTAGAAAGAAATTAATCTTTCTACCCTATTTTTTCGTGCTAAAGTGGTCTGAAAATGTATTTTTTGATTTTTCTTTTTATTAGAAGTGCTGAAAATACGCTATTTTCAACACTTCTAGCAAGTGGAGCTGAGGGGAATCGAACCCCTGTCCGAAAGTCAATTCACTATGGCATCTCCCATTACAGTTATTCTTTTGACATTCCCTCTACCGCACGCCGAGTAACAGGCTTACAGCTTCAGTAGCTTCATCATACGCCCATATGCGCAAAGCTTTGCATAAGTCGTTTCTCACATAGTCGAAGCCGGTATCTTAAACTGTGAGTAATCTAAGGCCGACTGCTGCACTTAGGCAGCGTATGCTAAATTATCTTCAGCGTTTATATTTAGTGTTTCCGTTGTTGAGGCGGTCGAGCCCGCCAATGGCTTCCATAGCTTCACAACCCCCGTCGAAACCAGTACAACCCCTGGTTTGATGGCTGATGTTGTTTAGCAGTATTTTATTATATCAATCTTCTTGTTCTATGTCAATAATTTGCACTTAATATTTAGAACTATATTTTTATCAATTTGACAAAGTTCTTCACCATTAGTTTGTTTTTTTATTGTAGCATTATATTCTTCTTGCACTGCCGCCTTTTATCAATTAGGCTACTAAAATATTTGTTAAATTACCGATGTAACTATCTATGGACACGACTTTTATAGTTCTATTCAAGAAGATACAATTTGGAATAAAACCAAGAATATTGTAAGTCAAGTTGGAAATCACACATTGAAATTCATTGAAGATACTACTCAGAAGATTGCTGTTGAATCGGCTAAACAAGTTGTAACCATTACAAGGATGTAAAAATACCTGACATGTGATAGCCTAAATGTAAAACAAATTTCTAATGGTAGAACTGACGTTCCAACTTTTACTAAGATAGAAGAGTGGTGAAAAATTACTGCGATATAAAAGACACCTTAGGTGGTGTCTTTGTTATCATATATTATATTCAACTCTTTATGAAAATTAATTAAACTTGATTCTCTGAACCTTGCAGTTCTATCAATACGTCCTTTATTCGCTACACGAATATAGGATTTTATGTATTCTATTGCCTCTTTTTCAATAGTCTCATAATTGTTTTCTATTATTTTTATCTGGCGATTACTGATTTTAGGAGTATCAAATCTGATATAGCTTACATCATTTATTATCATTATGTAACGATAATCTAATCCTGCTTTTGGTTTACTTAGACTTGGAACAGGAAATCCTATTAAATACAAAACAATTTTTCGATTTTTTATTAGCCAGGTGACATCGAGAAAACCCTCGCAATATTGTCAGGTTATTTTTAGCCAGACGCTCCTGAACCACGTCTCGAAGATAGAAACCATTTCTGATTTCTTACTTGCATTATACACAATAAATAGTGTTTGTAAACCTTATTTTTGCGATTTTATAGAAAAAAATAACAACAAGAGTTATAACAGCGCAAAGCATAAAAAGAAATATATGGGAACTTTTTACAGATTATGCTATAATAAGCACAAAGGGTGAGTAAGGAGAAAGCATGGAGAAGAAAGAGAAGAAAGAGAAGATAATAGAAGGATTCTATTTTGATGATGCAAAGGTAGCAGAACAGGCAAAAAGAGAAGCGGATGGAATTCAATATATCAGAGAAAATACAGATATGGATAATCCGGAAATTGTATTGCAGTTATACCGCAAACTTATAGGAGAAAAACTTTTTGAAACCCCGGTGGGAATAAGTTTTTTAAAAGAATTGCGTGATTATCTGTTACAGGTTCCAACCATACAGGAACAAGAGTTAGAGCCAATTCATTTCCAAACACCGGAAGTAGAAGCTGAAATGCGTAGCATGCGAAGGGAGAAAACTGCTTTTAAGGGAAGAATGGAAAAAAAGATAGAGCAAGGGAGGAAGCGTCTTAGAATAAGTTTGATAGTAAACTTATTTTTAGCAGTACTGGTAGTGGGAATGGTGATTATTACCTTGACAAGCGATCAACCCAATATTGTTAATTATGAAAATAAGATTGTGGACAAGTATGCCCAATGGCAGCAGGAATTAGAAGAAAGAGAACAGGCAGTTCGTGAAAAAGAACAGGAACTTCAAATCAATCCGTAGGATTCACAAATTTACCATATTTTTATGTTAAGGTAAAAATGAAGTGAAAGGTGTGAAATAGATGGAAAAGTTAAAAATACTCGTGGTAGACGATGAAAGCAGAATGCGTAAGCTGGTGCGAGACTTTTTAGTAAAACAGAATTTTGAAGTGTTAGAGGCGGCAGACGGAGAGGAAGCACTGGATAAGTTTTATGCAGATAAAGAAATCGCATTAATTATATTAGATGTCATGATGCCGAAGATGAATGGATGGGATGTCTGCAAAGAAATCCGTGAGACCTCTAAGGTACCTATTATCATGCTGACAGCCAAAGGGGAAGAAAGTGATGAGCTGTTAGGATTTGATATAGGCGCAGACGAATATATTTCTAAGCCCTTTAGTCCGAAGATATTAGTTGCAAGGGTAGAAGCAATTTTACGAAGAACAGGCAAAAAAGACGATGAAGAAGTCTTGGAAATTGGCGGTATTGTTATTGACCGTTTAGCACATCAGGTCAAAGTAGACGGAAAAGAATTAGATTTAAGCTACAAAGAATTTGAACTGCTGACTTACTTTGTGGAAAATAAGGGCATTGCACTTTCCAGAGAAAAAATATTAAATCATGTATGGAATTACGATTATTTCGGAGATGCAAGAACGATAGATACACATGTGAAAAAACTGCGTAGTAAGTTAGGTAGCAGAGGCGAATACATAAAGACCATTTGGGGAATGGGCTACAAGTTTGAGGTAGAAGAATGAAACATTCCATAACAAGAAAAATTACAACAATTATGATAGCTATTGTAGCCGGCACAGTATTACTGTGCTGGTTTATTAATACCACACTTTTGGAGGATTACTATATTTCTTATAAAAAAGATATTTTAATCGACACCTTTAAAACTGTGGATGAAGCATATGCTAACGGAAATGGAAATACAGAAGACTTTGAAATTGAATTGGAAAAGCAATGTGCGAACAGTAATATTACATTGATGGTAATTAGTTCCGATGGAACGATTATACAGTCAAATGTTTCCAATAAGGACATGTTGTTAGAACAGTTTTTGGATATTATGTTTTCTGCGAAAAGTCAGGATGCAGTAATAGTTGAAAACACCAAGGATTATTTAGTAGAAAAAACACCGGATACCAGATTAAAATCAGACTATCTGGTACTATGTGGAACATTGCAAAACGGAAATCAGATTCTTTTGCGAACAGCATTAGAAAGTATTAAGGAAAGTGTACAAATTGCAAATCGTTTTTTAGCATATGTAGGAATTCTGTCTGTTATAGTATGTGCTGTGATTTTATATTTTGTTACAAGAAAAATCACCAATCCAATTTTACAGTTAGCAGAAATATCCAAAAGAATGACAAACCTTGATTTTGATGCTAAATTTGAAAGCAAAGGTGAAAATGAAATTGATTTTCTAGGTGAGCACATGAATCAGATGTCAGAAACCTTAGAGCACACAATTTCAGAATTAAAAAGTGCCAATAATCAGTTGAAAATAGATATTGAGAAAAAAGAACAGATTGATGAAATGCGGAAAGAATTTATTTCAAATGTATCCCATGAATTGAAAACACCAATTGCATTGATTCAAGGTTATGCAGAAGGATTACAGGAGTGTATCAATGATGATGCAGAAAGCCGTGAATTTTACTGTGATGTAATTATGGATGAAGCGGACAAAATGAACCGAATGGTAAAGAATTTATTGACCTTGAATCAGTTAGAATCAGGAAATGAACAGGTAGTATTTGAAAGATTTGACATTGTAGAATTAATACAAGGAGTAATTAATGCAACGGCAATTTTAAGAGAACAGGAAGGAATAACGTTAACTTTTGAACAAAAAGAGCCGATGTATGTATGGGCAGATGAGTTTAAAACAGAACAGGTACTAACAAATTACATTAGCAATGCAATTCACTATGCAGCAAATGAAAAAAGAATCAATATCACAGTTACCAAGAAGGATGACATTGTAAGAATCGGTGTGTTCAATAGTGGTAATCCAATCCCGGAACCGGAAGTAGAACATATCTGGGAGAAGTTTTATAAGGTAGATAAGGCAAGAACCAGAGAGTATGGAGGAAATGGTATCGGGCTTTCTATTGTGAAGGCAATCATGGATTCTTTTCATCGGGAGTGCGGAGTGAATAACTACGAAAATGGTGTAGAGTTTTGGTTTGAACTGGATGGCAAGAGTAGTTAAAAGAGTTGCGGGAGAACCAAAATAATGATAAAATAAAGGTATATTTTAGAAAAGACAGCGTAGAAAAGGAGAGGGCCTATGAAAGGATTCATGAAAAAGGGCGCAGTCATTATAGCAGCAGGGATGCTTATGACAGGCTGTGGAGATAGTCTGAAGGTATTGACAGAAAGTGAAGAAGCTATGATTGTCAATTATTCAGCCGGCACAGTGGCGAAGTTTAATAAGCACCAACAGGATGGACTAACAGTTATTGCGCAAAAAGAAGATGCGGAGAATGACGAAGATGTGACTTCACAGGACGAACAGAAGGAAGAACAGCAGAATCCGGAAGACGTACAGGAAGAAAACACTACGGCAGATACTACACAAACAGAGGCAAATCAAACAGCCCAGACGGTAGAGAGTTTAAGTCAGGTATTAGGGATACCCGGAGTAGAGATTCAGTATACGGGTCAGTATGAGGTGAACAGTAATTATCCTCAGTTGAATCCACCAAAAGAGGGATATACTTATTTTGTAATGAATTTTACAATTACTAATACTGGAACAGAAAATGTAGATTGTAATATTACGGATAAGTCCCCGGTTTTTGCAGTATCATTGAATGGAGGTTCTTCATATAAAAATGAATTTACGATACTTCCCAATGACTTGTATACATATGAGGAAAATTTAGCACCGGGGGTAAATGCAGAAACGGTACTTGTTTTCCAGGTTCCGGAAGCAGATGCAGCAAATATTACGTCGATACAGTTACAGGCTCAAGTGAATGATGTAATTGCAAATATAGCTTTGTAAGAGACGAAATAACCAAAAAAGTAAGAAAAAATGTGAAAAATGTTATATATTTTTTGAAAATAATATGCTATAATATTAGTAAATATTTCGATACGGATAAAAGCGGTACGAGTAAAATGCCGGAGAGGAGAAGGAATTATGGATACAAATATTCTTTTGGAGAATGGTACAAATGAACTGGAGGTGTTGGAATTTACCTTGGCTGGAAACCATTATGGTATTAATGTTGCTAAGATTCGTGAAATTTTAACATATCAGCCGGTAACTCCGATTCCGAATGCGCATCCAAGCGTAGAAGGTATCTTTATGCCGAGAGATACCATGATAACAGTTATTAATCTGAGAAATTGTCTTGGAATTCCGAATATGGAACAGGATGGATTGTTTATCATTACAAACTTTAACAAATTAAATATTGCATTTCATGTAGATGAGGTTTGTGGAATTCACAGACTTTCCTGGGCAGATATTATTAAGCCGGACTCTACAATCAATATAGAAGGAAGTGGAGTATCTACAGGTGTTATCAAGTTAGAAGATCGTTTGATTGTAATTCTTGATTTTGAAAAAATCGTAACAGATATTAGTCCTGAGACAGGATTGCAAGTATCTGACATGGCAGAGATTGGAGAACGCGATAGAAGCGGCTCACCGATTTTGATTGCAGAAGATTCACCATTATTGTCTAAGTTAATTACCGATTGTCTCAGAAAGGCAGGCTATACACAGTTGATTGTTTGCGCAGATGGACAGGAAGCTTGGGACAAGTTATGCGAATTGCGTGATGGCGGTGATTTGGATAATAAGGTTCATTTGATTATTACAGATATTGAGATGCCGAGAATGGATGGACATCGTTTAACCAAGTTAGTAAAAGAGGATGAAACTTTAAAGCATATCCCATTGGTTATTTTCTCATCTATGGTAAATGAGGATTTACGCAGAAAGGGAGAAGCGCTCGGTGCAGATGCACAGCTTACTAAGCCGGAAATCGGAAAATTAGTAGATGCAATCGATGGTCTTTTAGATGAAAGAGAAGGAAGATTGGCAGCAAAAGGCAATATTGCTTAATAAGTAAAACGATAAGAGGATTCTAGTTCACAAAAGTGAAATAGAATCCTCTTTTGTGAACTAGAAAATACCGTGTTATATATGAAGTATAAAAGTTCTGCGAGTAGCGAAGAAAATCCGATACTTGTATGAATATTTAAAACAAAAAGTATATTATAAAAATATTTATTAAAGAGACTTATGACACATAGTAATTTTTTTAATATTACTTATATGAGCCTTTTCTTGTCAGCAGGAAAAACCCATGTTACAATAAGAAAGATGTAATAGCATATCGAAGGAGGATATCAGGAATGAAAATGTTGTCATTGGAAACTGAATTGAAGGGAAATTCTTATCCAGGAAGAGGAATTGTAATCGGTAAGTCAACGGATGGAAAGTACGCTGTTACCGCTTATTTTATTATGGGAAGAAGTGAAAACAGCAGAAATCGTGTATTTGTAGAGGATGGCGAAGGAATTCGCACACAGGCATTTGATCCATCTAAGCTGAGTGATCCAAGCCTGATTATTTACGCTCCGGTAAGAGTTTTAGGAAATAAGACCATTGTTACGAACGGAGATCAGACAGATACGATTTATGAGTTGATGGATAAGCAACAAACCTTTGAACAGGCGCTTCGTACTCGTGAATTTGAGCCAGATGCACCAAACTATACTCCTCGTATTTCAGGTATTATGCATGTGGAAAACGGAAATTACAATTATGCCATGTCTATATTAAAGAGTAATAACGGTAATCCGGAGGCTTGCAATCGTTATACTTTTGCATACGAGAATCCAGTTGCAGGTGAGGGACATTTTATCCATACATATATGGAAGATGGCAATCCATTACCAAGTTTTGAAGGTGAGCCAAAGCTGGTTGGAATTGATGGCGATATTGACAGCTTTACAGAAAAAGTATGGAATAGCTTAAATGAAGACAACAAGGTATCTCTTTTTGTAAGATATATTGAAATTGAAACAGGAAAATATGAAACAAGAATTGTAAACAAGAATAAATAATCATCATAAGATACGGAGGAAAACATGAAGGAATTAGAATTAAAATATGGATGTAATCCGAATCAGAAACCATCCAGAATTTATATGGAAAATGGTGAATTGCCAATCAAAGTATTAAGTGGAAAACCGGGATATATTAACTTTTTGGATGCATTTAACGGATGGCAGTTGGTAAGAGAGTTAAAGAAAGCAACAGGACTTCCGGCAGCAACTTCCTTTAAGCATGTGTCACCGGCAGGAGCAGCAGTAGGACTTCCACTTACTGATGTAGAAAAGAAAATTTACTGGGTAGATGATATGGATATGGAATTTACTCCACTTGCAAATGCTTACACAAGAGCAAGGGGTGCAGACCGTATGTCCTCTTTCGGAGATTTTATTTCATTATCCGATGTCTGTGATGTAGCAACTGCTAAAATTATTAAAAGAGAAGTTTCCGATGGTGTAATTGCACCGGGATATGAACCGGAAGCACTTGAAATTTTAAAGGCTAAGAAAAACGGAAATTACAATGTAATAGAAATTGATCCGAATTATGTACCGGCACCAATTGAACATAAAGAGGTATTTGGTATTACCTTTGAACAGGGTAGAAATGAACTGAAGATTGATAAAGATTTCTTTGACAATATTGTAACAGAGAACAAAGAAATTCCAGAGTCTGCAAAGATTGACCTTGCAATTGCAATGATTACATTGAAGTATACACAGTCTAACTCTGTATGTTATGCAAAAGGCGGACAGGCAATCGGAATCGGAGCAGGACAGCAGTCTAGAATTCATTGTACCAGACTTGCAGGACAGAAGGCAGATAACTGGTTCTTACGCCAGTCTCCAAAGGTACTTGGTTTACAGTTTGTAGATGGAATCAGAAGAGCAGACCGTGACAATTCTATCGACTTGTATATCGGTGATGATTATATGGACGTATTAGCAGATGGCGCATGGGAAAAAATCTTCAAGGTAAAACCAGAAGTATTTACCAGAGAAGAAAAACGTGCATGGTTAGATCAGATGACAGATGTAGCACTTGGTTCTGATGCATTCTTCCCATTCGGTGACAATATTGAACGTGCACATAAGAGTGGCGTAAAATATATTGCAGAGCCAGGCGGATCTATTCGTGATGATAATGTAATTGATACATGTAATAAATATAATATGGCAATGTGCTTTACCGGAATTCGTTTATTCCATCATTAAGCACTAGACAAAAAGAAAAGCGTTTTACCAATTTTGCTTGGTAAAACGCTTTTTGTATAATAGGAAATTATGTCCTATTGTATAAAAAATGCTCCGCTAAGGATATATCATAGTATGATGAGTGGGTGACGATAGTCATTTAAGGTATCATTCGTAGTAAACATCATGTGATAAATATCAGAGGCAGTAATATCCTTTTGAAGAAGTTCCATTGCCTTGGAAGACAGTTGCTTTTCGCCATTCGAAACACTGGTAAGTAATGGAACAGTTGCATTTTCCTTAATGGCAGAAAGAAGTGGAGCAGAAGATTTACGGAAGCCTAACACGCGTAAGTAAGGAATCTGCATAGTGCCGTTAAAGGAAACATAATCTTCTGATTTTAAATTCAATATCATATGCAAGAGCAAACGACTGATTCTGGTGTAAGTGGTATTTTTTGCTTTTAACAGTTCGCAAAATTGTGTCCAGGAAGCAAAAGAATGTTTCCCATGGTACATGCGGTTGGCAAGGTCAATAGAGCTGTCTGCATAAGTGGCAAGTGTGGCGGAATCTTCCGTTAAAAGTTTATAGTGTACAAGTTGTGAAAAATCATCCTCAAACAAATAGGGATGTGGATAATTTTGGAGTAAGTCAAAGCAGGCAGTAGGCATAGAAGATGCCGCAAACGTATTATCTGTTAAAATTCCTGCTTCATTTTTTAAGTGTGCACGAATAGCAGAAGCAGAACAAAAGCCATCTGCTATGTCTGTGTCATGGTATCCTTGTCCTTTTCGTGAAAGGGGAACAGGGATAATAGGAGAAGAAAGAGAAGCTAAAGCCTTCAGATATTCAATTCCTAAAATATTATTAGGTGAAGCCAAAACACAGGAAATATCTTCTGTCCCTTGCAGTGCCCTGGTAGAAAGTACAGATGTTAAAGCCTTGGCACGAGCAGATGGAAAGGAAAGTCCTTCTTTCAGACAGGATTTTAGCTGTGTTTCCAATTCTGGGGGATTTTCGATTAAAGCATCGGAAATCTGTTGCAATAGGGAGAGGTTGGCGTGTTCTGCACCAAATCCCAAATGTGTAACAACACCTGTATTATTCAAAAGTGAAACTCCGCCCAGAGCAAAATATTCAGCACTGGCAGTCGCAGACAATACCGGAAGTTCTAATACAAGGTCTGCGCCACCTGCCAATGTCATATGAGCTCGGGTGAATTTTTCTATAAGGGCAGGAGCACCACGTTGAACAAAGTTTCCACTCATGGCAATGATGACATAATCTGCCTGTGTTTGTTTTTTTAATGTTTCTATTTGATATGCATGTCCCAGATGAAATGGGTTATATTCTGCAATAATTCCTAATACCTTCATGGGTTACCTCCGAAAAGTCCATAGTAACTAAATTATATGTGTTTCCCAGAAAATTATCAAGAAAATAAAAAATGTTATTGTATACAAGGGGGGATTGGTTTATAATAAGAGTAATGAATTAGTAATAGCGATGGTAAAAACGTCGCTATTTTGCTTGTAAAAACAGCAACAGAAAAGGAGATATAAAATGAACGTATTAGTAATCAATTGCGGAAGCTCTTCCCTGAAATATCAGGTGATTAACTCAGATACAGAGGAGGTTCTGGCAAAGGGACTTTGCGAAAGAATTGGAATTGATGGAAGACTGGTTTACCAGAATAAGAAAAATGGTGGAGAAAAAGAAGTTTCTGAACCAGCAATGCCTACCCATAAGCAGGCAATTCAGTTAGTGCTGGAAGCAATTGTAAATCCAAAGACTGGAGTATTAAAGGATTTATCTGAAATCGGCGCAGTAGGACACAGAGTTGTACATGGTGGAGAAAAATTTGCATCTTCTACCATTTTAAATGAAGAAGTGCTTAAGGTTGTAGAAGAGTGTAATGACCTTGCACCATTACATAACCCTGCAAACTTAATCGGAATCCGTGCGTGTCAGGAATTAATGCCAAATACACCAATGGTAGGCGTATTTGATACTGCTTTCCATCAGACAATGCCGGAAAAAGCATATCTTTATGGAATTGATTATGATTATTATGAAAAATATAAAGTCAGAAGATATGGTTTCCACGGAACTTCTCACAGCTATGTATCTAAGAGAGCAGCAGAGATGTTAAATAAGCCATATGATCAGTTAAAGACAATCGTATGCCATTTAGGAAATGGAGCCTCTGTATGTGCAGTGGAAAATGGAAAATCCGTAGATACTTCTATGGGATTAACACCATTGGAAGGATTAATCATGGGAACACGTTCCGGAGATATTGATCCGGGTGCAATGGAATTCATTGCCAAAAAAGAGAATTTAAATATAGAAGAAGTAGTAAGTATTTTGAATAAAAAGTCCGGATTAGAAGGATTATCCCATATTTCCAGTGATTTGCGTGATGTAAGATCCGCAGCAGAAGCAGGAAAACCAGAAGGAATTCGTGCCTTAGAAGCATTCTGCTATCATGTAGCAAAATACATTGGTGCTTATACAGCAGCAATGAATGGTGTGGATGCTATCTGCTTTACAGCAGGAATTGGTGAAAATGCCGGTGGTATTCGTACTAAGATTTGCAATTACTTAGGATTTCTGGGATTAAAGATGGATGAAGAGGCTAACAAAGTTGAAGGCGAAGAGCGCATCATCTCCGCGGCTGATTCAAAAGTAAAAGTATTATGTATTCCAACAAACGAAGAACTTGCAATTGCAAGAGAAACAGTAGCACTTGTAAAATAAAATAGTTGCAAAAATTTATTGACAAACGGAATTTACATATGTATAATATATCGAGTGTGGATAGGAGACTGCCATGATAGTAGAATTAGCAGACGTTATTTCCTGTGAGAATAAGGAAGTATCAAAACAGGTAGAAATTGAATTAATGTCTTTTAACTCAAGACTGGGAGAGTTTCCCATCGTTAAGAAAGCACCATTTGTACTGAAGTTTACCAATGAAGAGAATAAGCGTTTGTTTATTCAGGGCGAAACAGAAGTTACAATTGCGATTCCGTGTGACCGTTGTCTTACAGATGTAGACAAGGAGTTTTCTGTTGTGATTGATAAGGAATTAGACCTTACGAATCAGAATGAAGAAAAGCGCATGGATGAGACAGATTATATGGTAGGTACCAATCTGGATGTAGATAAACTTATTTTTGGAGAAATTTTGGTGAGTTGGCCAATGAAGGTTCTGTGTAAGGATGATTGCAGAGGTATTTGCAAACGGTGCGGAGCCAATCTGAATATCACAGAGTGTCAGTGCCAGAAAACAGAACCGGATCCAAGAATGGCAGCAATCCAGGATATTTTTAACAAATTTAAGGAGGTGTGACCATGTCTATATGTCCAAAAAATAAATCTTCCAAAGGAAGAAGAGATCAGAGAAGAGCAAACTGGAAAATGACTGCTCCAACATTAGTAAAGTGTAGCAAATGTGGCGAATTAATGATGCCTCATAGAGTTTGCAAGAACTGTGGAAGCTATAACAAAAAAGAAATCATTCCTCAGGACTAATTTCAGACAGTGGAGAACCGTTAGAAATAACGGTTCTTTTTGTATATAAGTTAGTTTATAAAACTTTCATAAAATGATACATTGACTTTTGAGAGCAGATAGTAGACAATATGTAATAGATTTCACATAAGAAAGGAAGAATAAAATGGGAATATTTGATGTAGATGGTGGAATCATGAAAACGTTGGGAAAAATAACAGACATCATATGCCTGAGCGTATTTTTTGTTATTTGCTCCCTCCCAATATTTACCATGGGTACAGCAGCAACTGCATTATACTATACGGTAAATAAGGTAATCCGAAATGAAAGAGGTTATATTTTCAGGGAATATGTGTCAGCGTTTAAAAGTAATTTTAAGCAGACCACACCGATTTGGTTGTTAGTGATTGTAATATCATTAGTGCTTGGATTTGATAGCTATGTTATGCGCCAAATGGGACAAAATGGAAGTAAGCTGGGAGCATTTGGGGTTGTATTTATCATAATGGGATTGTTTTTGTTGGCATGGGCATTATATCTATTTGCTTATATGGCAAGATTTGAAAACACAAGAAAGCAGTCGATGAAAAATGCACTTTTAATTGCATTGGTAAATCTTCCGTGGACAGCAGTAATAATTATATTAGCACTTGCTTGTATGTCCTTACTATATATACTTCCGATTTCATTGATTTTTGTACCCGGTGTATTTACACTATTAGAATCGTTTATTTTAGAAAAGATTTTCTGGAAGTATATGAGTGAAGAAGATAGAGAAGCCGAGCTTGAAAGAAAGCGGGAATGTAAAAACTAATTTTTTGTATTGATTTCTCCATATAGTTATAGTATATTCATTAGTAGGCATCCGTTGAAAAGGAAAATAATTCAAAAATTCTTTTTCAGGGACCGTAAGGAGGAAGTTTCATGCAGGAAATGATAAAGGTAGCAGTAGATGCCATGGGTGGAGATAATGCACCAGCAGAAATTGTAAAGGGCGCTATTGATGCTGTTACACAGCGTCCGGACATCAAGGTATACCTTGTGGGTCAACAGGATGTAGTGAAGGAAGAGCTGGCAAAAAATTCCTATGCAGGTTCTCAGATTGAGGTTGTTCATGCGGATGAAGTAATTGAGACGGCAGAACCCCCGGTTATGGCAATTCGTAAGAAAAAACAGTCATCAATTGTAATCGGGATGAATATGGTAAAACATCAGGAGGCTGACGCTTTTGTATCAGCAGGAAGTTCCGGTGCAATATTGGTAGGCGGACAAGTCATTGTAGGAAGAATCAAAGGTGTAGAAAGACCACCATTAGCTCCACTTATTCCTACCGAGAAAGGCGTGTCATTGCTGATTGACTGTGGAGCAAATGTAGATGCAAGAGCATCTCATTTAGTACAGTTTGCCAAGATGGGTTCCATTTACATGGAAAATGTTATGGGTGTGAAGAATCCAAAGGTTGCGATTGTTAACATTGGAGCAGAAGAAGAGAAGGGAAATGCACTGGTAAAAGAGACTTTTCCATTACTTAAGAACTGCCCGGATATTAACTTTGTAGGAAGCATTGAGGCAAGAGAAATCCCACACGGAGAAGCAGACGTTATTGTTTGTGAGGCATTTGTAGGAAATGTAATCCTTAAGCTTTATGAAGGTGTAGGAGCAACCCTGATTAGTAAAGTAAAACAGGGAATGATGACCAGCCTGAGAAGTAAGATAGGAGCATTGTTAGTAAAGCCGGCATTGAAAAAGACATTAAAGTCGTTTGATGCATCCGAGTATGGTGGAGCACCGTTATTAGGCTTGAATGGACTTGTGGTAAAAACTCACGGAAGTTCAAAAGCAAAAGAGGTATCTACCTCTATTATTCAATGTGTTACCTTCAAGGAACAGCAAATTAATGAAAAAATAAGAAAGAATATTGGAATATCTCCCATGGAAGAGGAGTAGAAAGGAATTATCATGGAATTTGAAAAGTTAAAGAAAATCATTGCGGAAGTATTAAATGTAGACGTAGAAGAAATTACAATGGACACTACATTTGTAGATGATTTAGGAGCAGATTCTCTGGATATTTTCCAGATTATCATGGGATTAGAAGAAGAATTTGATATTGAAATCGCAAACGAAGAAGCAGAAAAAATCGTTACTGTTGGTGATGCAGTAGAACAGATTAAGAATGCAATGAACTAAGGCGTATTTAATTGTATACGGACAAAGAGGAACAAGGGTGTCTGAGAAGATGCAGAGTAGCATTTTTTCAGGCTACCCTTTTCGTCATATATTAAGACCATATACATAGGAAGGAGAAAAATGAGTTTACAAAAGGAATTTGAAACCCGCATAGGATATGAATTTTCCAATCAAAAATTGTTGCAGCAGGCATTAACACATAGTTCTTATGCAAACGAACATCATATGGGAAAACAGGCGGATAATGAACGATTAGAATTTTTAGGAGATGCAGTGTTAGAAATTGTAAGTAGTGATTTCTTATTTCACAAGTATCCCAAATATCCGGAAGGAGAATTGACCAGATTACGAGCAAGTATGGTATGTGAGCCAACACTGGCATTTTGTACCAGAGATTTGGAATTAGGAAAGTACCTTTTACTAGGAAAAGGAGAGGACTTAACAGGTGGAAGAGAGAGAAAGTCTATTCTTTCTGATGCATTAGAAGCAGTGATAGGAGCGATATATTTAGATGGTGGTTTTGCTAGTGCAAAAGAGTTTATTGACCGTTTTATTTTAAATGACATCGAACATAAGAAGCTCTTTTTCGATAGCAAGACTATCCTGCAAGAGGTAGTGCAGGCAAAAGCAGAAGGCGAATTAAGCTATCAACTGATTCGGGAAGAGGGTCCGGATCATGATAAGAAATTTATTGTGGAAGCTCGAATTGGTGCAAAGACCTATGGACAGGGAACAGGCAGAACCAAGAAAGGGGCAGAACAGGAAGCTGCTTATCATACACTTTTGGAGTTAAAAAAGCAGGAAAGTAGTTCCTAAACAGGAGGAGTTATGTATTTAAAAAGTATAGAGGTGCATGGATTTAAGTCCTTTGCCAATAAAATCGTGTTTGAGTTCCACAATGGAATCACAGGTATTGTAGGACCAAACGGAAGTGGAAAGAGTAATGTAGCAGATGCAGTACGTTGGGTATTGGGTGAACAAAGAGCAAAGCAGTTGCGTGGTGCAAGTATGCAGGATGTTATTTTCTCCGGTACAGAGAACCGTAAGCCCTTAAGTTATGCATATGTGGCGATTACATTGGACAATGCGGATCGTTCTTTAAACATTGATTATAATGAAGTTACTGTTGCCAGAAGAGTGTATCGTTCCGGAGAAAGTGAATATTTGATTAATGGAACTGCATGTAGATTAAAAGACGTAAATGAACTTTTTTATGATACGGGAATTGGTAAAGAAGGATATTCCATTATCGGTCAGGGTCAGATTGAACGTATCTTAAGCGGTAAGCCGGAAGAACGTCGAGAATTATTTGATGAAGCGGCTGGAATTGTAAAGTATAAGCGAAGAAAAGCCACAGCACAGAAAAAGTTAGAAGATGAGCGACAGAATCTGGTGCGTGTGAATGATATTTTATCAGAATTGGAAAAACAGGTAGGACCGCTGGAACGTCAGTCTGAAAAGGCAAAGATTTACTTAAAGAAAAAAGAAGAATTAAAGACATATGATGTAAATATGTTTTTAATGGAAATGGAACGAATGGAGACACAATTAAAGACCGTGGAAGAAAACATGGAAATTGTGGGAAAAGATTTGGAAGAGTCCAATCGTTCTTATACCAATATTAAGGCAGAATATGAACAGATGGAGCAGGATATGGAAGCCGCAGATGCTCAGATTACCGCCTTAAGAGAAGAACTTGGCAATACGACTGTTTTAAAAGGAAAGTTAGAAGGTCAGATTAACGTCCTAAAAGAACAGATTCACACAGCAGAGCAGAGTGAAGAACATTTTCGTACCAGACAGGAAGCCATTAATCAGGATAAAGAACAGCGTCTGGAGCAAAAGGCGGCTTACGAAGAAGAAAAAAAAGAAATGGATGCTCAGATGCAGCACATGGCAGAAGAAAAAGCCAGGGTTATGGAGCATTTCCAAAAGATTCAAAGTGAAATTGAACGTTGTACCAGAGGAATGGAAGACGGCAAAAATGAGATTATTGAACTGTTGAATCATAAGGCATCTACAAAGGCAAGACAGCAGCGATATGATACCATGCAAGAGCAGGTAAATATCCGAAAGGCACAGTTAAGTAAACGTCTGTTAGAGCAAAAAAGTGAAGAAGAAGAGTTAGAGGCAGTTGTAGAAGAGTGCCAGAAACGTTACGAAGAAGCAAAGGCAGAATATACCAAGCTTATCGAAGAAGAACAAAAGCTGGAGAATAATCGAAAAAATTGGCAAATCAAGGAAGAAGAAGTAAAACATGCTTTGGAACAGGATACAGCCCGTTATCACAGAGAACAGTCCAGATTAGAATCTTTGGTAAATATTGCAGAGCGTTATGACGGATATGGCAATTCTATTCGTCGTGTTATGGAACAAAAGGATAGGGAAAAAGGAATCCTTGGAGTTGTTGCAGACATCATTAAGGTGGAAAAGAAGTACGAAACAGCTATTGAAACAGCCTTAGGTGGAAGTATTCAAAATATCGTTACCAATGATGAAGACACAGCAAAACGAATGATTCAGTATTTGAAACAGAATCGTTACGGAAGAGCTACATTCCTTCCATTAACCAGTGTAGGAAAGAAACAGCCGCAAATTAACGAACAGGCATTAAAAGAGCAGGGTGTGATTGGAATCGGAAGTGAACTGGTGCAGGCAGAGAGCCGGTATCAGGGATTGAAAACACATTTGCTGGGAAGAACATATGTGGTAGATACCATTGACCACGCAGTTGCATTGGCAAGAAAATATCAATATTCTCTTAGAATTGTAACATTAGAAGGTGAATCCTTAAGTCCGGGCGGTTCCATGACTGGTGGTGCATTTAAAAATACCAGTAATCTGTTAGGACGAAAGAGAGAAATTGAAGAACTGGAAAAAACAGTTGCACAGCTTAAGGAAAACTTAACCAAATATCGTGCACGAATGGAAGAAATCACAACAGCAAGAGAACTGTTGAAAGAAGACTTAGAACAGTTACGGGAAGACTTGAAACAAGCCATGTTAAATTCCAATACAGCCAAACTTAACATGGAACGTGCCAAGGAACAAAAAGAGGAGAATACCAGCCAGTATGGTGGTTTAATTCAGGAAAGCAGAGAAATTGAACAGCAGTTGGCAGAAATTACACAGAATCGTCAACAGATTCAAGAAGAAATATCACAGGCAGATACAAGAGAAAAAGAAATTGAAGAAGAAAACAGCAACTTCCAAAAGCTGTTAGAAGAACAGAATAAATTAGCAGAAGACAGTCAAAAAGAAGTATCCAGAGTGCAGTTGGAAGAGGCTAATCTGGTACAAAAAGCAGAATTTATTCAGGAAAATATTTCTCGTGTACAGACAGAACTGCGAAAACTGGAAGAAGAATTACATCAGGCAGAGCAGGAAAAGCTGGATTCTCAAGCAGATGTGGATAAGAAATATCATGATATTGAAGAAATCAAAAAGACCATGGAAGCATCAGATTTCACACATGGAGAATTAGAACAGAAACTTTCTGATAAGCAAAAAGAAAAAGAGGAAATGTCCGTCAAGTACAAAGGATTTTTCCAGAAACAAGAGGAATTGTCAAAACATATCAATGATTTGGACAAGGAATCCTTCCGATTGAACAGTCAGAAAGAAAAGTTCAATGAATCCATAGAGAATCAGACCAACTATATGTGGGAGGAATATGAATTAACACGCCATCATGCATTAGAGTTACGGAATGAGGAATATGACAATCCGACAGAAATGAAAAAGCAGATTGCGCAGATAAAAGACGATATCCGAAAATTGGGTGATGTGAATGTAAATGCCATTGAGGATTACAAGAATCTGTCCGAGCGATATACGTTTATGAAAACGCAGCATGATGATTTGGTAACAGCAGAACAGACCTTATTGGATATTATCGAAGAATTAGATACCGGAATGCGTAAGCAGTTCATGGAAAAGTTCCAGGAGATTCAGGTAGAGTTTGATAAAGTATTCAAAGAGCTGTTTGGTGGAGGAAAAGGTTCCTTAGAGCTGGTAGAAGGCGAGGATATCTTAGAGTGTGGTATTCGTATCATTGCCCAGCCACCAGGAAAAAAATTGCAGAACATGATGCAGCTTTCCGGTGGAGAGAAGTCCTTAACCGCCATATCTTTATTGTTTGCAATCCAGAACCTGAAGCCATCCCCATTCTGTTTATTAGACGAGATTGAGGCGGCATTGGATGATTCCAATGTAGGACGATTTGCAAATTATTTACATAAACTTACAAAGAATACTCAGTTCATTGTCATTACACATAGACGAGGAACCATGGCAGCAGCAGACCGTTTATATGGTATTACTATGCAGGAAAAGGGTATTTCCACATTAGTTTCTGTAAATTTGATAGAAGAAGAATTGGACAAGTAGAGAGGTAGCAAGAATGAGTGAAGAAAAGCAGGGATTTTTTAGTCGTCTGGTAAAAGGATTGACAAAAACCAGAGACAACATTGTATCTGGAATCGATGCAATTTTCAGCGGATTTTCCAGTATTGATGATGATTTCTATGAAGAAATCGAAGAGATTCTCATTATGGGAGATATTGGAGTAGATGCCACCATGAAGATTATTGAGAATCTGAAGGCAAAAGTAAAGGAAGAACATATCAAAGAACCAGCCGAATGCAAAGAACTTTTGATTCGTAGTATCAAAGAGCAGATGGATGTAGGGGAAACGGCATACCGTTTTGAAGAAGAAAAATCTGTGGTACTGGTAATTGGTGTAAATGGAGTAGGAAAGACAACCTCCATTGGAAAATTAGCAGGTAAGCTGAAAAGCCAAGGGAAAAAAGTTGTGTTAGCAGCGGCGGATACGTTTCGTGCAGCAGCAGGAGAGCAGTTATCAGAATGGGCAAATCGTGCAGGGGTAGACATGATTGGCGGTCAGGAAGGTGCTGATCCGGGAGCAATCGTATATGATGCAGTTGCAGCAGCAAAAGCAAGAAATGCAGATGTACTTCTTTGCGATACTGCCGGAAGGCTTCATAACAAGAAAAACCTGATGGAAGAATTAAAGAAAATTCATCGTATTTTAGAAAAAGAATATCCGGAGGCTTATCGTGAAACTTTAGTAGTTTTAGATGGAACTACGGGACAGAATGCCTTAGCACAGGCGAGACAGTTTTCCGAGGTAGCAGATATAACAGGAATTATTCTTACTAAAATGGATGGAACAGCCAAAGGTGGAATTGCGGTAGCAATTCAATCTGAACTGGGAATTCCGGTAAAATATATTGGTGTAGGCGAAACCATTGATGATTTACAGAAATTTGATTCAGAGCAATTTGTAAATGCATTGTTTGCAGTAAACGACACAGAATAAGAAAACGAGGGATTGAAAAATGGATATGTTGACATTAGAAAAATTTGAAGAAGCAAGTAAAATCGTAAAAGAAGTTACATTAGAGACAAAACTGGTATATAGTGATTTTTTAAGTGGACAGACTGGAAATAAAGTATATTTAAAGCCGGAAAATATGCAGTTTACCGGAGCTTATAAGGTAAGAGGTGCCTATTATAAAATCAGCACTTTAAGTCAGGAAGAAAGAGAAAAAGGTTTAATTACTGCATCCGCAGGAAATCATGCACAGGGAGTTGCATATGCTGCAAAATGTTTTGGAGTAAAAGCAACTATTGTAATGCCTACTACTACACCACTGATTAAAGTAAATCGTACGAAGGGTTATGGTGCCGATGTAGTTTTATATGGAGATGTATACGATGAAGCATGCCAAAAGGCATATGAGTTAGCGGATGAACATGGATACACCTTTATTCATCCCTTTGACGATTTGGCAGTAGCAACCGGTCAGGGAACCATTGCCATGGAAATCTTCAAAGAACTTCCGTTAGTAGAGTATATTTTAGTACCAATCGGAGGAGGCGGACTTGCAACAGGTGTATCAACCCTTGCAAAAATGTTAAATCCAAAGATAAAAGTAATCGGTGTGGAGCCGGCAGGAGCAAATTGTATGCAGGCATCCTTTGAAGCAGGAAAAGTAGTAACATTACCAAAGGTAAATACAATTGCAGATGGTACCGCAGTAAAAACACCGGGACAAAATATTTTCCCATATATCCGTGAAAATTTAGATGATATTATCACAGTAACAGATGATGAGTTAATCGTAGCATTTTTGGATATGGTAGAAAATCATAAGATGATTGTAGAAAATTCCGGATTATTGACAGTGGCAGCACTTCGTCATTTAGATGTAAAAGATAAGCGCGTTGTATCTATTTTGAGTGGTGGAAATATGGACGTAATTACGATGTCATCCGTAGTTCAGCAGGGACTTATTTTCCGTGACCGTATCTTTACCGTGTCTGTATTATTACCGGATAAGCCAGGGGAATTAAGTAAGGTTGCCAATACCATTGCCAAGGTACAGGGAAATGTTATCAAGTTAGAGCATAATCAATTTGTTTCCACAAACCGTAATGCAGCAGTGGAACTTCGCATTACCTTAGAAGCATTTGGAACAGAACATAAAAAGCAGATAATGGATGCTTTAGAAGCAGATGGCTATCAGCCAAAACTGGTGAGAACTAATTTATAATTTTATCGTTACTTGCAGAAAAAAGAAGGTGTCAAGAAAAAATACTTGACACCTTTCTCTTTTTCGTGTATGATAGCTAAGGTGATTGTAATGGAAAAGAAAGTAATGCAGACATTTCTCTATGATTTTTATGGAGAATTGCTGACAGAACACCAGCAGAATATATATGAAGATTTTGTATTGAATGATTTATCCTTAAGTGAAATCGCAGAAGAGGCGGGAATCAGCCGACAGGGCGTACATGATTTGGTGAAGCGTTGTGACAAGCTTTTAGAAGGATATGAGGAAAAGTTACATCTGCTGGAACGATTTATGAAGACAAAAGAGAAGATTACACAGATTCGTACATTGACGCGCAATTACCAGAATCAGAATGAAGCAGAGATTATGGAACAGATAGAAGATATTTCCAATGAAATATTAGAGGAGTTATAAAATGGCATTTGATAGCTTATCTGAAAAATTACAAAATGTATTCAAGTCCCTGCGTAGTAAGGGAAGATTGACAGAGGATGATGTGAAGGCAGCACTGAAGGAAGTAAAGCTTGCATTGTTAGAGGCAGATGTCAATTTTAAAGTTGTAAAACAGTTTATCAAGTCTGTACAGGAAAGAGCCATCGGACAGGATGTTATGAATGGTTTGAACCCGGGACAGATGGTAATTAAGATTGTAAATGAAGAATTGGTAACCCTTATGGGTTCCGAAACTACCGAGATTGCATTGAATCCGGGGCAGGAAATAACCGTTATTATGATGGTAGGTCTTCAGGGTGCTGGTAAGACTACTACCACAGCGAAGATTGCCGGAAAGTTGAAACAAAAGGGTAAGAAGCCTTTATTAGTAGCTTGTGATATTTACCGTCCGGCGGCGATTCAACAGTTACAGATTAACGGTGAGAAACAAGGCGTTGAAGTATTCTCTATGGGAGACGGTCATAAGCCTGTAAATATTGCCAAAGCAGCAATTGAACATGCTAAAGGCAATGGACATAATGTGGTGATTTTAGATACCGCCGGTCGTCTTCACATTGATGAAGAAATGATGCAGGAACTTCAAGAGATAAAGGAGAATGTTGAAGTACATCAGACCATATTGGTGGTAGATGCCATGACAGGTCAGGATGCAGTCAATGTAGCAACCAACTTTAATGAGAAGATTGGAATTGACGGTGTTGTTTTGACGAAGTTAGATGGTGATACCAGAGGTGGTGCAGCATTATCTATCCGTTCTGTTACCGGAAAGCCAATTTTGTATGTTGGTATGGGTGAGAAGTTATCTGACTTAGAGCAGTTTTATCCGGATCGTATGGCGAGCCGAATTCTTGGCATGGGTGATGTTCTTACCATGATTGAGAAGGCTCAGGAAAATATAGATGAAGAAAAGGCAAAAGAGCTGGAACGTAAGATGAAAAAAGCCGAGTTTGGATTCGATGATTATTTAGAGTCCATGAACCAGATGAAAAAAATGGGTGGCTTATCCAGTGTGCTTAGTATGATGCCGGGAATTGGTGGTTCCCAGATAGCAGAAATCGAAAATGCCATGGATGAAAAGAAAATGGCACGAATTGAAGGAATTATATATTCCATGACACCAGCGGAAAGAGCCAATCCTTCCATTTTGAATCCAAGCAGAAAACGTAGAATTGCCAATGGTGCCGGAGTTGATATCAGCGAGGTAAATCGTTTGGTAAAACAGTTTGAACAGACTAGAAAAATGATGAAACAGATGCCGGGATTAATGGGTGGTAAAGGGAAAAAACGTGGCGGATTTAAATTGCCATTTGGTTTGTAAAGCAGGTAACAGAGTTTTCTCTGATTACAAAATAGAAGAAAATAACCCAAGGAGGTGAAAGTGTAATGGTAAAAATCAGATTAAGAAGAATGGGACAGAAAAAAGCTCCTTTCTATAGAATCGTTGTAGCTGATTCCAGATCTCCAAGAGATGGAAGATTCATCGAAGAAATCGGAACTTACGATCCAACAAAGGATCCAAGTGAATTTCATGTAAATGAAGAATTAGCAAAGAAATGGTTAGCAAGCGGTGCTCAGCCTACAGAAATGGTAGGAAAGATTTTCAAAGCAGCCGGTATCGAAAAATAAGATTCGTGAGGTGACGTAATGAAAGAATTAGTGGAAGTAATTGCGAAAGCTCTTGTGGATCATCCGGAAGAAGTCGTAGTTACAGAATCTGAGAACGAAAAGTCTATTGTTTTAGAATTACATGTTGCCCAGCCAGATATGGGAAAAGTAATTGGAAAGCAAGGACGCATTGCCAAAGCCATTCGTTCTGTTGTGAAAGCAGCAGCAACTAAGAGTGACAAAAAAGTAGTTGTAGATATTATACAATAAAGAGATAAAACCCCAGTCAGATAAAGTTGTTTAGACTGGGGTTTTGTTAAATGCAGAAAGAGATGTATCAGAGAAAAGGAGCAGATATGGAGGATTTACTGCAAGTTGGTGTAATTACCAATACCCATGGAGTTCGTGGTGAAGTAAAAGTATTTCCAACCACAGACGATGTAAAACGTTTTAAGAAATTAAAACAAGTGATTTTAGATACAGGAAAAGAACAGTTAGAGTTAGAAATCACACAGGTAAAATATTTTAAAAATCTTGTAATATTGAAATTTAAGGACATTGATAATATCAATGACGTTGAAAAATATAAAGGGAAAAGTTTATTTGTTACCAGAAAAAATGCAGTGAAATGTGAAAAAGATGAGTATTTTATTGCAGACTTAATTGATATGAAGGTAGTAACAGCACAAGGCGAAGAAATCGGGACTATTGCAGATGTGCTTCAGACAGGGGCGAATGATGTTTATGTCATCAAACGTCAAGGAAAAAAAGAATTGCTACTTCCTGCAATTAAAGAATGTATTTTAAAGGTAGATATGAAAGAACGAGTAATGCAGGTATTTGTAATGCCTGGATTAGATGATGAAGAGTAGGTGGCAGAATGAATTTTTATATACTGACGTTATTTCCGGAAATGGTGATGAACGGTTTAAATACCAGTATCATAGGGAGAGCGTCAAAGGCAGGTTATTTAAATATTGAAGCAATTGATATACGAGATTATGCCCGGAATAAACATCATAAAGTAGACGATTATCCTTATGGTGGAGGAGCAGGAATGTTAATGCAGGCACAACCGGTCTACGATGCATGGGATTCAGTGACAAAGAGAACAGGAAAAAAAGTTCGTACTGTTTATCTTACTCCCCAAGGAAGAAGGTTCGACCAACCACTTGTGAAAGAGCTTGCAAAAGAAGAAGATTTAATTTTGCTTTGCGGACATTATGAGGGAATTGATGAACGAGTGTTAGAAGAAGTAGTTACCGACTATGTTTCTATCGGAGACTATGTATTGACCGGTGGAGAACTGGGTGCAATGGTAATGGTAGATGCCATTTCCCGTATGGTACCCGGTGTATTAAAAAATGAATTTTCCGGGGTAACAGAGTCATTAGAAGGCAATCTACTAGAATATCCCCAGTATAGTCGTCCGGAAGTATGGCAGGGAAAACAAGTGCCGGAAGTATTATTATCAGGCAATCAGAAAAACATAGATGCCTGGCGGTTAGAACAATCGATAGAAAGAACAAAAGAACGCAGACCGGATTTATATCAAAAATATGAAGAAATGCAGGAATGCAGGGAATTGCTTCGTCAGCAAAAGTTATTGCATATGGATATGACGGAACTCATAGACCGGGGACAAGCAGAATTGCTTTATGTCCAAGGGAAAAATGTATGCTTGCGGGATACGGTAAGCGGAATTGTGTTTTTATCAGTAGATGATGCGAAAAGCGGAAAAGAAATGGTAGAAACAGTAATCGTTAGGGAAAAACCGGAGTTATTAGTAATACATCAGGAATATATGGTTTCCGTCATAGAACAGATGCTGCAAGGAGAGGTGTTTGTAGCCTGTCAGCAGTTCGTCTATACGAAACGGGAAAAGCTTCCAATCACTGGATTGTATCGACTGGACGGAAAAAGCGAAGAACATCAGATAGAGATTCGCAAATTAGGCATGCAACACATGGAAATTGCAAACAAGCATTATGGTATGATGGATGACCCAGGATATATCCAAGGGCGAATTGAAGCAGGTAAAATGTTTGGAGCTTTTTATGGAGAAACACTTGCAGGATTTATCGGATTACATGAAGAGGGAAGTCTTGGAATGTTAGAAGTATTGCCGGAGTATCGTGGAAGACATATTGGGAAAGCACTGGAAACATATCTGATTAACGATTGTCTGGAACACGGTTTTACTCCGTTTACACAGGTAGTAGAAGGAAATGAAATATCCATGAAATTACAGGAATCTTTAGGACTTTGTAAGGCAAAGCAAAAGGTGTATTTTATGGAAAAAATGCTTTACAACACAAGTGATTTATGATAAACTGTAACAGTTGTGAATAAACACGATGGTCCTCTGATACGAATAGGCGTATTAAGAACATCCAATATATAGGAGGTCACAAGAATGAACGCAGCAGAAATTATTAAGAACATTGAACAGGAACAGTTAAAGGCAGAAGTACCTGAATTTAACGTAGGTGATACCGTAAAAGTTTATGGTAAAATCAAAGAAGGAAACCGTGAAAGAATTCAGGTTTTCGAAGGAATCGTATTAAAGAAACAGGGCGGAAGCAACAGAGAGACATTTACTGTAAGAAAATTCTCTAATGGTGTTGGTGTTGAAAAGACATGGCCATTACATTCCCCTAACGTTGAAAAAGTAGAAGTAGTACGTTTCGGTAAAGTAAGACGTGCAAAATTGAACTACTTAAGAGACCGTGTAGGTAAGAAAGCAAAAGTAAAAGAATTAGTAAAATAATTCAACAGAGAATGAACAAGAAAGGGACAAGTACGATGGTAGTTGTCCCTTTTATCATAAGTAGAACCAAAAAGTTCTTTTAGTGGAGTAGAATATGAGAAGAAGATCTGGTGGATTAAATTTTAATCGAAGAAAAAGAAAAGTGAATACAGCATTGCTTAAGGAGATTGGCATTTGGACAGGAGAGATTCTGGCAGTAATGCTAATAGCAGTGGTGTTGGTATTATTTATAGGTTTCCGCATAAAGGTGGTAGGAGCATCCATGTCTCCAACGCTGGAAAGCGGAGAAGAAATATTGGTAAATCGTTTTCGATACAAGATTTTTAGCCCAAAGCAAAATGACTTAATTGTATTTTTACCAAACGGAAATGAAAAGTCACATTATTATATTAAGCGTGTGATCGCATGTCCTGGGGATAAAGTACAGATTAAAGATGGCGTGGTTTATGTAAATGGGAAAAAGTTTGATGAAAAGGTTGCGGTAGCAAATATAGAAAATCCACTTTTGGCAGAAAATGAGATTACCGTAGGAGAAGATGAATATTTTGTGCTGGGAGATAACCGCAATAACAGTGAGGATAGTCGTTATGCCAGCATTGGAAACGTAAAAAAGGAGTATATTGTAGGAAAAGCATGGTTTGTGGTGTCCCCGTGGGGAAAATTTGGATTTATTAAATAGTAAGGAGAGATACAATGCATTTTCAATGGTATCCAGGGCATATGACCAAGGCAAAGCGTCAAATGCAGGAAGATATAAAACTGATAGATTTAGTAATTGAGTTAGTAGATGCAAGAATTCCATTAAGCAGTCGGAATCCGGATATTGACGAACTTGGGAAAAACAAAGCGAGACTTATTCTGATGAACAAAGCAGATTTGGCAAGTGATGAGCAGACAAGACGTTGGTCAGAGTATTTTCGCAACAAGGGATTCTATGTTGTGAAGCTGGATGCCCGTAGTAAGGCTGGGATGAAGGCAATTAATGATGTGATTATGGAAGCATGTAAGGAAAAAATCGAGCGAGATAGAAGACGAGGAATTAAGAATCGTCCGGTTCGTGCAATGGTGGTAGGAATTCCTAATGTAGGAAAATCAACATTTATTAATACATATGCCGGAAAGGCATGTGCCAAGACCGGAAATAAGCCGGGAGTTACCAAAGGAAAACAATGGATACGTTTAAATAAAAATGTAGAGCTTTTAGATACACCGGGAATCCTGTGGCCGAAGTTTGAAGACCAGCAGGTAGGACTTCGTCTGGCATTGATTGGTTCCATTAAGGATGAAATTTTAAATATTGATGAACTTTCCTTAGAACTGATACGAATCATTCAGAAAAACTATCCGGGAATCTTAGCAGCACGGTATGAACTTGAAGAAGAAAAAGATGCGGTAGAGGTGTTAGAGCAGATAGCCAGAAACCGCAATTGTGTGCAAAAAGGCAATGAGTTGGATTATAGCAAGGCAGCCCTTCTGGTAATCGATGAATTCCGTAGTGGACGGCTTGGAAAAATAACTCTTGAATTTCCAGAAGGATAAGGGTAGAATAAAAGCGATAGAATTTATAAATAGAAAAGAGAAGCTAAATGGAAAAAGAAAAAAAGAAGATTAACTTGAAAGATACCGTTAGTTTTATTATATATATCGCTGTTGTATTTGTGATTACCTATTTGGTAATTACTTATGTGGGGCAGAGAACCGAAGTAATCGGAACTTCTATGGAGTATACGCTAAGTGATGGGGACAATTTGATTGTAGATAAAATATCTTATCGTTTTCATGCTCCGGAGCGGTTTGATATTATCGTGTTCCCATACCAGTATAAAGAGGATACTTATTATATCAAAAGAATCATAGGATTGCCTGGAGAAACAGTACAAATCGATGATAATGGAACCATTTATATTGATGGAAAAGAATTAAAAGAATCTTACGGAAGAGAAATTATCAAGAATCCCGGAACAGCTGCAGAGCCTATTAAGCTTGGAGAAGGAGAATATTTTGTACTGGGAGATAATCGAAATGCCAGCTCCGATAGTAGGGACCCAAGTGTGGGAATCATCAAACGAGATGATATTGTAGGTCGGGCATGGCTTCGGATTTATCCATTTTCTAAATTTGGATTTATAAAACATAAGTAAAGACAGAGGATAAAAGTGTGAGTGAATTAAAGAAAATTGGGGTAATAAAAGAAGAATTACAGGCAGCAGAGGAAACGATGCTGCCTTCTTTTATTACAGAATATCAAAAGGATGAACGTGCCGGAGTTCAAAAAATGGTGCAGCAGGCACAGAAAAGATTAGATAATCTGGCAAAAGAACGAGCGCGAATTGAAACGTTAAAGAAATACGAAAAAGAATATGAAGCCTGTGGTTATATTTGCGGAATTGATGAAGTGGGAAGAGGACCACTTGCAGGACCGGTAGTAGCAGGAGCAGTAATCTTACCTAAGGATTGCAATATTTTATATATCAATGATTCTAAGAAATTAAGCGAAAAGAAACGAGAAGAATTGTATGATATTATTATGGAACAGGCAGTTGCAACCGGAATCGGAATGGTAGGACCGGGAAGAATTGATGAAATCAATATTTTACAGGCAACTTATGAAGCAATGCGAGAGGCTATTCATAATCTGTCAGTAACACCCGATATATTATTGAATGATGCAGTTACCATTCCGGAAGTACCAATTCGCCAGATACCTATTATTAAAGGAGATGCAAAGAGTATATCCATTGGTGCTGCCAGTATCATTGCAAAAGTAACCAGAGATCGTCTTATGGTGGAATATGATAAAGTAATGCCGGAGTATGGATTTGCGTCAAACAAGGGGTATGGTTCCAAGGAGCATATAGAAGCACTGAAAAAATATGGACCATCACCAATTCACAGACGGAGCTTTATAACGCATTTCTGCTAAGAAAAGGGAACTTTGTGTACTGTAAAAAGAGACGAGAAAGAGAAGGGAGAAGCTATGTCAATTGTAGAAGGAATTAATCAATACCAAAACAATACAGCGTCTAATACGCAGACGATGACTGCTGTAAAAGATACTATTCGTCCAACTTCTACCTATCTTCAGGAAATGACACCGGGAAAGGTGTTTGAGGGAACGATATTAGATATTAAAAATGGGCAGGTAACCATAGGATTAAGCGATGGGCAGACAATGATGGCGAAAATGGAAAGCGGAGTACAACTGGCAAAAGGAATGCCCATGCTATTTGAAGTAAAAGCAAATAGTGGAGAGCAGATTTCCATTCATCCGGTGAATTGGGAAAGTGCGCAGAATCCTACCTTATTAAAAGCATTAGAAGCAGCCGGATTAAAAGTAACGCAGCAAAATTTGTCCATGGTAAGTGAGATGATGAAAGAACAAATGCCGGTAGATAAAACAAGTCTATTGCAGATGTCCAGACTTATGGCGCATTTTCCACAGACTGATGTTCAGACGTTACTTCAAATGCAAAAAGCCGGAATTGAGATAAGTGATAGCAATATTCAACAATTTGAAAATTATAAAAATAATCAACAGACATTTTTGCCGGAAATGAAAGAAATTATTAATGGAATTCCGGATATGGCAGAACAGATTTATGGAGAACAACAGGGAAGTGTCAGCCAGCAGGGACAGATAACAGGAAATACACAACCACTGTTGCACTTTCAACAACAAATTGTAGGAATATTAGTTGGAGGTCAGACGGGAGCAGACGGAAGTGCACAGAATGCGGTACAGGCAGCACAAATGATAGGTGCAACAAATGAGATGGCACAGGAAGAGGCGGCTGCCAACTTAACAGTAGATCAGGTAGATGCAACAGAAGGTGTGATTATTCATCAGGATTTGACACAAGAAGAAAGTAGTGTTGGAAATCAGTTGCAATCAGGTATCGAGAATAAACAACCCCAGGAACAGGGAACAGAAGCCAAGAAAGTGATTTCCGAGAATGTGGTACAGGAAAATGTAACCAGTGAAGTAAGTGGAAAACAGAATGCTGTTAGTGTGATATTGTCCCCAAATCAGCAGGCAAATCTTACTTCATTATTACAGGAATTTTCCGGAGCAGTTGCCAATAAAATATTATTTCAGAACGGGCAGTTGAATACAGAGTTGACAGCTGGAGAATTATTACAACAGATGGTAGCATCTGTAGAAAACAGTGAAAATTATTCCACAGCAGCCATGCAGAAATTGTTTTTCTCGGATGAATATAAAACCGTGTTAAAACAGGCAATGGAAGAACAATGGCTTACCACACCGGAGGATTTGAAAGAAGAAGGAACGGTAAAAGAATTATACCAACGTTTGGGACATCAAATGGAACAGCTTCAACAGGTACTAAATCACACAGGCACCGAGCAGGGAGCAGCATTGTCAAAATCAGTCCAAAGCGTGCAGAGCAATCTGGAATTTATGAATCAGTTGAACCACATGTATACCTATGTGCAGATTCCACTGAAATTACGTCATCAAAAAGCACACAGCGATTTATATGTGTATACCAATAAGAAAAGTCTACAAGATAAAGAGGGAGAACTGACGGCATTATTACACTTGGATATGGATCATTTAGGTTCTACCGATATTTATATTAAAATGTTGGGAACCAAGGTAGAAACTACTTTTTATTTGGAGGATAATAACTCGTATGATATCATTGTAAATCACATGGATGAATTGCAGGAACGTTTAGAGGAAAAGGGATATCAGTGTAAAATAGAAGTGGAAAATCGAGGGAAACAGCAAGAGTTTGTGGAAGATTTTCTGGAAAAAGAAAAGCCGGTTGGAAGGTTTCAACGGTATTCTTTTGATGTGAAAGCATAAAAGAAGGGAGGAGACAACAGTGGCAGAGATTCGTTATAAAAATACAAACGAACCGGTAATTACGGAAAGCAAACAAGGTGAAAAACCAAAGACAGCTGTTGCTGTTGCTTACGAACCGGGAGAACGTGCACCTAAAATTATTGCAGCAGGAAAGGGAATGGTTGCGGAAAAGATTATTGAAAAAGCAAAAGAAGCAGAAATTCCTTTTTACCGTGATGATAAATTAGCAGATACATTATCCAAGTTAGAAATCGGAGACAATATTCCACCGGAACTTTACGAAGTTGTGGCAGAAATATTAGTCTTTGTAGATGATATGGATAAGTTAAAAGAAAAGGTAAAGGATTAGAGAGAAAGGGAAGTATATGGCAGAAAGAGGGAAGCGGGCAGAAGGCTATTGTCAGGAACAGCGGGCAGCAGAGTATTTGCAGGAAAAGGGGTATCAAATATTAGAACGAAACTTTTACAGCAGATATGGAGAAATTGATATCATTGCAAGAGACAGACAATATTTGGTATTTGTAGAAGTGAAATATCGAAAAAGCGACAGAGGTGGTCATCCCTTAGAAGCAGTAGACCGTACAAAGCAAAGAAGAATTTGCAAAACGGCAAGCTGGTTTTTACAGCGATATGGTCATTTACAAGAAACACCCTGCCGTTTTGATGTGGTAGGAATTACTGATGAAGAGGTGATTCACATTGAAAATGCATTTTGCTACATCAATTAAAAAGAAAGGAACGACAATATAAATGTTTTTTAAGAAAGCAACACCACAGGTAGTACTAGAAGTAAAAGAGCAAGAGGAATTTCCTATGTTAGTATATCCATTGCTGGAACAGACCGGAATCGTAAAGCATTGTTTTACTACCAGAAAAGGCGGTGTTAGTGAAGGAATATTTGAAAGTCTTAATTTAAGCTTTACCAGAGGAGATAAGCGAGAAGCAGTAGAAGAGAATTTTCACAGAGTAGCAAAAGCACTTGGAACAGAATATGAAAATTTTGTTTTTACAGATCAGACCCATACAACCAATGTAAGAAGAGTTGGGAAAGAGGATGCCGGAAGGGGTTTGATAAAAGAGCGCGGTTACACAGACGTAGATGGACTGATTACCAATGAGCCGGGAATTGTATTATCTACTTTTTATGCAGACTGCGTTCCGTTATATTTTGTAGATCCGGTTCATCATGCAATTGGGCTGTCACATTCCGGTTGGCGTGGCACCGTAGGAAGAATGGGAAAAGTAACATTGGAGGCAATGAAAAGAGAATTCGGAACAGAACCGGAAGAGGTAATCTGTGCCATAGGACCATCCATATGCCAGTCTTGTTATGAAATCAGTGAAGATGTGGCAGTGGAGTTCCAAAAAGAATTTGTCGGTCATGAAAAAGAAATTTTAATCGATAAAGGAAATGGAAAGTATCAACTTGACTTGTGGCATACAAACGAGTTAATCTTATTAGAGGCTGGGGTGGAACCGGAACATTTAGCAGTTACGAATATATGTACCTGTTGCAACGAGAGACTATTGTTTTCTCATCGGGCAAGTCATGGAAAGCGAGGAAATCTAGGGGCATTTTTAGCATTAATATAAAAGGAGACAGAAGAAATGGAAAAATATATGGATTATGTATTAGAACAGACAAAAAAAGTATTATCAATTGATAGTCCTACCGGTTATACCAAGGATGCAGCAGATTATGTGATGAGTGCTTATGAAGCATTAGGCTATCATCCCGTTAAAACAGTAAAAGGCGGCGTATTAGTAGAAATTGGTGGAGAAGATGAAAAAGATGCTATTTTATTAGAAGCACATATGGATACATTAGGAGCCATGGTGCGTGAGATTAAGGGAAATGGTAGATTGAAATTGTCTCCCTTAGGAGGCATGAATCCCAATAATGCAGAGGCAGAGAATTGTCGCATTATTACCAGATTTGACGGAAAGTACGAAGGAACATTCCAGTTAGAAAATGCTTCAATCCATGTAAATGGTGAGTACAATGATACCAAACGAAGCTATGATAATATGGAAGTTGTATTAGATGAGAATGTGACTTCCGAAGAAGAAACAAGAAAGCTTGGAATCATGGAAGGAGACATTGTAGCATTTGATCCCAGAACTACAATTACAGAAAAGGGATATATTAAGAGTCGCTTCTTAGATGACAAATTAAGTGTTGGAATCTTATTAGGATTTGCAAAATTTTTAAAAGAAGAAAAAATTACCACAAAGCGAAAAATTTATCATCACATTACTGTATATGAAGAAGTGGGACACGGAGCATGTGGAACAGTACCGGAAGGTGTAACAGAGATTTTGTCTGTGGATATGGGATGCATAGGAGATACTTTACAGTGTAACGAACATCAGGTGTCGATTTGTGCCAAGGACAGCGTTGGACCTTATAACTACGAAGTGGTAACAAATCTCATTAAGGCAGCAAAGGAGCATAACATTGATTTTGCAGTCGATGTTTATCCACACTACGGCTCAGATGCAGATGCGGCTTTGGAAGCAGGCTATGACTGCCGTCATGGACTGATTGGAGCTGGTGTGTATGCGTCACATGGATATGAGAGAAGTCATGTAGATGGAGCAAGAAATACCTTAGAACTATTAAAAGCATATTTGGTATAAATTAGAAATAGTATTGACAAAAGAAGAAAAAGTGTTATTCTAAAAGAGGTTAGATACAACTAACCAATAAAAGAATAGCACTTTTTTTATAGTTAATAGATCATAGAGGAGGTAGTGAAATGAAATTGGTGTTACTTCGACACGGGGAAAGCGAGTGGAACCTGGAAAACCGTTTTACCGGATGGACAGATGTAGAATTATCTGATACAGGAAGAAAAGAGGCTGCGGAAGCCGGAAAAGTATTAAAGAAAGAAGGATTTGATTTTGACCTATGCTATACTTCCTATCTTAAGAGAGCAATTCATACATTGAACCTAGCGTTAGATAGTATGGATCGTGCATGGTTGCCGGTGATAAAAGACTTCCGGTTAAATGAGAGACATTATGGGGCATTACAGGGACTTAACAAATCAGAAACAGCAGAAAAATATGGCGAGGAACAGGTAAAAATATGGAGACGTTCCTATGATGTACGTCCACCAATGTTGAAACCGGAAGATGAGAGAAATCCGGCTCTTTTAGAACAGTATCGCGGAGTAGACAAGGCACAGCTTCCATTAGCAGAGAGCTTGGAAGATACCATTGCAAGAACCATTCCTTACTTTGAAAAAGAAATCAAACCTCAGATGCAGGCAGGAAAGCGAGTATTAATTGCAGCACATGGAAACTCTTTACGCGCATTGGTGATGTATTTTGAAAAACTGACGAAAGAAGAGATTATGCAGGTAAATCTACCAACAGGTGTTCCGTTGGTGTATGAATTTGATGAAAATTTCAATGTAATTTCAAAGAAATATTTAGGAGATGAGAAACTCATTGCCGAGAAGATGAATAAAGTAGCTGCACAGGGAAAGGCAAAATAATTTTTTTAGAACACTGTTGAGAATGATTATCAATATCATAGCTTAAATTGGCTTGTATAAAGAGAAATGCGGAGTTATAATAAAAGCGGTTTAAATCCGAGTAAAATAGTCGGGTTTTACCGCTTTTATTATTTATGCAAAAGCAGAATGGAGAGAAAAGAAATGACAAAACCAATCTTACAAATACAAGGACTTACCGCCAGTGTGGAAGAAAAAGAGATTTTACATCAGGTAGATTTACAAATAAAAAAGGGAGAAACTCATGTACTGATGGGACCAAATGGAGCAGGTAAATCAACATTAGGTTATGTACTGATGGGAAATCCAAGATATCAGATAACAGATGGAAATATTTATTTTAAAGGTAGAGATATTACCGAAGAGCCGGCAGACAAAAGAGCCAAGGAAGGAATTTTCCTGTCCTTTCAGGAACCATTAGAAGTACCGGGATTACCATTAAGCTCTTTCTTGCGAAATGCGGTAGAAAAACGCAGAGGAAATCGAATTAAAATGTGGGATTTTTCTAAGGAAATGAAAGAAGCTATGAAGGTATTACAGATGGATACTTCATATGGAGAACGAAGCTTAAATGTGGGATTTTCAGGTGGAGAAAAGAAGAAGGCAGAAATCTTGCAGATGATGTTATTGCAGCCGGATTTGGCGATTTTGGATGAAACGGATTCCGGATTGGATGTAGATGCGGTTCGCTTAGTATCAAAGGGAATAGAAGAATATCAGAAGAAAGGGGACAAAGCATTACTTATTATTACCCATAGTACCAGAATTTTGGACAATCTTCATGTAGACTACACACACATTATGGTAGATGGAAAAATTGTAGCAACAGGAGATGGTTCTTTAGTAGAGGAAATAAACAAAAATGGATATGAAGCATTTTTGAAAGAGGAATAAATATGAAAGAAAAAACATATGTAGACGATATTGACAGAACAATTTATGATATAAAAAACGATGATAAGGATGCTTATCATATTGAGGCAGGATTAACACCACAGATTATAGAAAAAATTTCAGATGAAAAACAGGAACCAATATGGATGCGGGAATTCCGTTTGAAATCTTTGAAAATATACAATGAAATGGCAGTTCCGGATTGGGGACCTTCCATTGAAGGCTTAGACATGGATCATATAGCAACTTATGTGCGACCAAACACAAAGATGCATGGAAAGTGGTCGGATGTTCCGGAAGAGATAAAAGATACCTTTGAGCGTTTAGGAATTCCGGAAGCAGAACGGAAGTCTTTAGCAGGTGTGGGCGCACAGTATGATTCCGAAATGGTATATCATCATGTTAAGGCAGAAGTAGAGGCACAAGGAGTTATATATAGTGACATCGACAGTGCTTTAAAAGGGGAATACGGGGAAATGATACGAAAGCATTTTATGAAATTGGTAAAACCAAACGACCATAAATTTGCGGCACTTCACGGGGCAGTCTGGTCAGGCGGTTCTTTTGTGTATGTACCAAAAGGAGTATCCGTAGAGATTCCGCTTCAGTCTTATTTTCGATTAAATGCGCCGGGAGCCGGACAGTTTGAACATACAATGATTATTGTGGATGAAGGAGCTTATCTACACTTTATAGAAGGATGTTCTGCACCAAGATACAGTGTGGCAAATCTCCACGCAGGATGTGTGGAACTATTTGTTCATAAGAATGCAAAGTTACGCTATTCTACCATTGAAAACTGGTCTAAAAATATGTACAACCTGAATACAAAACGAGCATTGGTAGAAGAGGGAGGAACCATAGAATGGGTATCAGGTTCCTTTGGTTCCCATGTTTCTTACCTTTATCCTATGAGTATTCTAAATGGAAAGAATGCGAAGATGGAATTTACTGGAATTACCTTTGCGGGAAAAGGACAGAATTTGGACACCGGTGCAAAAGTAGTGCATAAGGGAGAAAATACTTCTTCCTATATTAATACAAAGTCTATTTCTAAGGATGGCGGTATCAGTACGTTCCGAAGTTCGGTAGTAATTGGCAAAGAGGCAAAAAACAGTAAATCGGCAGTATCTTGCGAGTCTCTAATGCTGGATGCAATTTCGCGATCAGATACGATTCCTGCAATGGATATTCGTACCAATGATGCAGATGTAGGACATGAAGCGCAAATCGGCAGAATTAGCGATGAAGCAATTTTTTATCTTATGTCTCGAGGAATTAGTGAAGAAGAAGCCAAATCCATGATTGTTAGCGGATTTGCAGACAATGTATCCAAAGAGTTGCCATTAGAGTATGCATTAGAGATGAATAACTTAATTCAGTTGGAGATGCAGGGCAGCATCGGTTAAGGAGTTTAGTAGGAAGAAGGAGAACACATGGAAAAAAATATAGTAATAAACAGACTTCCGGCAAAGACTTGGAATTGGCTTAAAATGAATGAAACCAAAATTTCCATGGAAACAGCCGAAAAAGCCTGCGATGTGATAGAAAGAGTGCCAAATGCAGAGGGCGTGCGTTTAGAAAAACAAGCTCCCATGCAAGAAATAGAAACGGGAATGGGAAAAGAAGTGGCAGAATTGTTGCCGGAAGGAGAGACAGCAAGAAAAATCAATACGCTTTTTATTCCTGAAAACAGTATTCAGAAAGAACCTATTGTACTTGAGTATGAGTATGTTCAAGAAGGCAGATATTTTGACCAGTTGCAGATTCAAGCAGAAGAAAACAGTGAGGTAACAGTAATCTTACTGTATTGTTCCAAAGACGAAATGAAAATTTCTGTATCAAATCAAACAAAAGTTTATGCAAAGGAAAATGCAAAGGTTCATCTTTATACGATACAGTTGCTAAGTAAAAATACAGAGTGTTTGTGCGACTTTGGGGGAAAATGTGAGAAAGACGCACAGATTATGAATCTTCAGCTTCAACTGGGAGCAGGTAAACTTTATACAGGGGCTTCCACAGAACTATCAGGGGAACGCAGCAATTATCAGATGGATATTGGATATTTGGCAGAAGGAACAGAGCGTGTCGATATGAATTATGTAGTACGTCATATCGGAAAGAAAACAGAAAGTCAGATTACAGCAACCGGAATCTTGAAAGATAAAGCGTTTAAGCTGTTTCGAGGAACCCTTGATTTTATTACCGGGTGTAGTGGAGCAAAAGGAGCAGAAAGTGAAGATGTATTGCTACTAAGTGAAGATGTGGTAAATCAGACGATTCCTCTGATTTTGTGCGGAGAGGAAGATGTAGAAGGAAGTCATGGAGCTACCATCGGAAAATTAGACGAGCAGATTTTATTTTATCTGGGTTCTCGTGGATTTGAGCGAAAAGAAGCAGAGCAACTGGTAGCAAAGGCAAAAATGGATGCATTATGCAGTATGGTACCTTCACAGGAAATGCAAGAAAAAATACAGAGTTATTTGGAGGAAAGAATTCATGAAGGATTATAAGAAGGATTTTCCTTTACTACAAGATCACAGTCTGGTCTATTTAGACAGTGCGGCAACAGCACAGCGTCCGTATTCTGTATTAGAAGCAGAACAGGAATTTTATAAAAAAAGCAATGCCAATCCATTGCGAGGATTGTATCGCATCGGAATGGCGGCAACGGATGCTTATGAAGGTGCAAGAGAGCGGGTAAGAGCCTTTTTAAATGCTTCTTCCACAGAAGAAATTATATTTACCAGAAATACCACAGAAAGTATTAACCTGGTGGCATATAGTTATGGACTCACCCGGCTAAAACAAGGGGATGAGATTTTAGTTACCATAGCAGAGCATCATAGCAATTTGCTGCCATGGCAGATGGTAGCTGCACAGACGGGAGCAAAACTGGTATTTTTGGAATGTGAAAAGGATGGCAGTTTCCTTGAAAAAAATATAGAAGCGGCAGTGAGTGAAAAAACAAAATTAGCGGCAATCGGTCATATTTCCAATGTGTTAGGAAGTGTTGCTCCGGTGGAAAAGATTATAAAGCTGGTACATCAAAAGGGTGGCGTAGTGTTAGTAGATGCCGCTCAGAGTGCACCACACATTACTGTTGATGTAGAAAAATTAGATGCAGATTTTTTAGCCTTTTCCGGACATAAACTAATGGCACCTATGGGAATTGGCGTACTTTATGGGAAAAAAGCACTTCTTCAGAAAATGCCACCATTCTTGCGAGGTGGTGAAATGATAGATAAAGTAACCAGAGAGGGTGCAATTTATACCCAGTTGCCACATAAGTTCGAGGCAGGAACTGTAAATGCAGCAGGAGCTGTAGGATTAGCAGCGGCAATTGACTATATGGAACAAGTGGGAATCGAAAATATTCAAAAAAGAGAACAGAAATTAACAAAAATAGCATTTGAACAGATGCAGCAAATCCCATATCTAAAAATATTAGGAAGCACAAAGCCGGAAGAACATCATGGAATTTTAAGTTTTACCATAGAAGGGGTACATCCCCATGATATAGCTTCTATATTAGATGAATCTAATATCGCAGTGCGGGCAGGACATCACTGTGCCCAGCCACTTCTGGAATATTTAGGTGATAAAGTTACAACTCGGGCAAGTATAGCCTTTTACAATGATGAAGAGGATATTGAGCATTTTATTGCCTGCCTAAAAGAAATAAGAAGGAGAATGGGCTATGGAGACTAGAAATTTTTACAATACAATTCTTACAGAACACAATTTACATCCGGAACACAAACATGTGTTAAAAGATGCAAATCTGATGTTGGAAGGAGTAAATCCAAGTTGTGGCGATGATATTGTGTTGCAGCTTAAGGTAGAAGATGGATGCATTACCGATGGTGCTTTTGAAGGAAGTGGGTGTGCCATTTCCCAGGCATCCGTAGATATTATGTTAGATTTAATTATCGGGCGAAAAAAGGAAGAAGCACTTCACCTTGCGGAAATTTTTCTTAAAATGATTCAAGGAAAAGCCACGGAAGAGGAGATGGAAGAACTAGAAGAAGCTTCTGCACTTTCTGATATTTCCCATATGCCAGCCAGAGTAAAATGTGCGGTGCTCGGATGGCATACCTTAGAAGATATGTTTAACGATAATTAGAAAAAGCGATAAGAAACTGGCGTAAACAAAGAACAGGAGAAGCCTTTGTTTTTCAAAAAAGGCTTCTCCTGTTTTAAACTATAATTTCAAAAATGAAATTAGTCATCTGATTCCTGATCATCACTGGTGGAATATACCTGACGTTTTCTTGCCATTTCATCACTTTCTAAGTACTCATCGTAAGTTGTAATCTTATCAATCAGACTTCCGTTTGGTAAGAACTCGATAATACGATTTGCGGTAGTCTGTACAACCTGATGGTCACGAGAAGCAAATAAAATAACTCCCGGGAATTTAATCAATCCATTATTCAAGGCAGTGATAGATTCCATATCTAAGTGGTCAGTAGGCTCATCCAAGATTAAAACATTAGAGCCTTCAATCATCATACGAGAAAGAAGTACACGCACTTTTTCTCCACCGGATAATACTTTCATTTTTTTCACGCCGTCTTCTCCGGCAAATAACATTCTTCCTAAGAAACCACGCACATAGGTAGCATCTTTTACTTCTGAAAACTGTGTCAACCAATCAGCAATTTGCAGGTCGTTGTCAAAGATTTCGGTGTTGTCCTTTGGAAAATAAGACTGGGAAGTGGTAACACCCCATTTATAAGTACCTTCATCCGGTTCCATTTCTCCGGCAAGGATTTTAAACAATGTAGTTTTTGCTAACTCATTTCCGCCGACAAATGCAATCTTATCATCATGTCCTACGATGAAAGAAATATTGTCTAAAACTTTTACACCGTCAATGGTTTTGCTTAAGTTTTCAACAGCTAAAACTTCATTTCCGATTTCACGGTTTGGACGGAAATCAATATAAGGATACTTTCGGCTGGAAGGTTTGATTTCGTCTAACTGAATTTTTTCCAAAGCCTTCTTTCTGGAAGTCGCCTGTTTGGATTTAGAAGCATTTGCAGAGAAACGAGAAATAAAATCCTGTAATTCCTTGATTTTTTCTTCTTTTTTCTTATTTGCTTCTTTCATCTGCTTAATTAACAACTGGCTGGATTCATACCAGAAGTCATAATTTCCGGCATAGAGCTGAATCTTAGCATAGTCAATATCAGCAGTATGGGTACATACCTTATTTAAGAAGTAACGGTCATGGGATACCACGATAACCGTATTTTCAAAATTGATAAGGAATTCTTCTAACCATGCAATGGCATCTAAGTCCAAGTGGTTGGTAGGTTCGTCCAGAAGAAGAATATCCGGGTTACCGAATAAAGCTTGCGCTAACAAAACTTTGACCTTTTGAGCACCGTTTAAGTCTTTCATTAAAGAATAGTGGAATTCGGTATCAATTCCCAATCCGTTTAATAACTGGGCAGCATCTGATTCTGCATTCCATCCATCCATTTCAGCAAACTCAGCTTCCAGTTCGCTGGCACGAATACCGTCTTCGTCAGAAAAGTCTTCCTTCATATAAATAGCATCTTTTTCTTTCATAATATCGTAAAGACGCTGATTTCCCATAATAACAGTGTCTAAAACAGGAAATTCATCATATTTAAAGTGATCCTGTTGTAAGAAAGAAAGACGCTGCCCCGGGGTAATAGTGATATCACCACTGGTAGGTTCTAACTGTCCGCTTAAGATTTTTAAGAAGGTGGACTTTCCGGCACCGTTTGCACCGATAAGACCATAACAGTTTCCTTCTGTAAACTTAATATTTACATCTTCAAATAAAGCCTTTTTTCCGATTCTTAATGTTACGTTGTTTGCACTAATCATTGTAATACACCTTTCTACTTATTTCATATATGCAAAATTACTCAGTCTTTTCTATTTTACCGTATATATCCTATTTTGCAAGAACTTTGGGAAAAAAATTAAACTTTTTTCAAAACAATATTGTGCAAAATAATTGAAAATAATTGAAATACATGGAAAAATTTGTTATAATATTACAAATAAAGGTATTTATTAAGAAAATGGGTGAAGTGTATGGAATATGAAAAAGTAATACAGCAGATACCGGGTGGTAGTGCTGTGATACAGGGTGGAAAGAATTGGAAAATTATTAGTGGAAATGAAGAATTTTTTGTACCAAGTGGGTATACACTTAGTGAGATTAATCACATGTCACATGATTTTTTTGATATTGTGCATAAGGCAGATTTGCGAAGATTGCAGAGAGTAACGGAAGAAGCTCTGCATAGCGGGAAAACACAGGAATGTGAATTTCGAATCCATGATAAAGAAGGAAAAATACATTGGCTGGGGATAAAAATGCGCTTTTTCGGATATCAGGAAGAAATTCCATATTACCTGGTATCAGGATGGGATATTCATGGAAGAAAACAGGCAGAAGCAGAAATTACCATACAAAAGTCAAAATGGGATGAAATGGAAAAGCGACTGAAACTGGATGGATTAACCGGAGTCCTGAATAAAGAAACTACCAAAGAAAGCATAGAGGAGTTTTTACAGAACGAACCAGAAGGGGAGCATGCATTCTTTTTAATTGATGTGGATAATTTTAAAAATGTTAATGACACATTCGGACATTTATTTGGGGATAGTGTACTTGTTAATATCGCAGAAAAGATAATAGGTCTGTTTCGTAACAGTGATGTTGTGGGAAGAATCGGGGGAGATGAATTTGTTGTTTTTATGAAACATGCCGGGGAAAATCAGGCGAGAATAAAAGCACAGAATGTTTGTGATATGGTAAGACAAGAATACAATGGGGTAGAAGAACAGGTAAGAATCACATGTAGCGTAGGAATTTCCTTATACCAGAATGAAAAGGGAGATTATGCTACGTTATTTTCAGCAGCTGATGGGGCAATGTATCAGGCAAAGAAAGAAGGAAAGAATCAGTATTGGGTGGCGCGAACTTTAGAGACGAATGGTGAAGAAAAAAAGGAAAAACAGATAGAGAGTCGAACCAGTCAATATAGAGCAGGGCGAAGTCAGGATTCTGATTTTTTAACCAATGCCTTTTTATTGTTATCCCATGCAAAAGATGTAAACAATTCCTTGAATCTATTAATAGAAAGAATTGGAAGAAAATATGACCTGGGTGCGGTTGCAGTGTTAGAGTGCGATGAAGGAAAAAAAGAATTTAAGCGTACGAATGCATGGAACCGTGAGCAGGGAATTTTACCGAAACAGTGGATATCGGAAGAAAGACCAAAATGGAAAAAAATACGAGAAAAGATGGACGGAAAAGAATTGGTCTGCATCCATGATTGTTTGGAAGGGGGAGAATTAAATAAAGAAGAAAAAGAGATATTTAAAGAAAATAGAATTCATGCAATGCTGAGCGGTTCCTTTTCCTATTTTGATCAGGGAAGAGGATATGTAATGTTCTGTGATATGGAAAAAAGCAGAACATGGAGCGAGGTAGAGCAGAATATGTTTCGAGAACTGGTATATTTACTTTCCGTATTTGTAGCAGTTCGCCGCCAACAGGAAGAAGAACGGCAAACCATAAGAAAATTAAAAAAGCGGGATGCCTTGACGGGGCTCTATAACGAAGAAGCTTTTAAGGAAAATGTGCAAAATAAGATAAAAGAATGGGATAAAAATTTGCAATATGCAGTGGTTTATACGGATATTAATGACTTTTCTTATCTGAATGATAATTATGGACAAGAGATAGGAAATGAAGTGCTAAAGGAATTTGCAACAATACTTATGGAAGATAAAAATACCATTGCATGCCGTTTATATTCTGATTTATTTATTCGATTTATGTGGGGAAAAAGTAAAGAGGATATATTGCAGCAAGTAGTAAAAAAGAATACTGATTATATCGGGCAACAAAAACGCAAGTATGCACTAGAAAATATAAAACTTTCTACCGGAATTTATTATATGGAAAGTCCAACAGAAAAGTTAGAAATTGCAATAGAGAATGCAAATTTAACCAGAAAGAGCATAAAAGGGAATGACAGTATTTTTTGCAGAGTGTATGAGAAAAAGCTGCGTCTGCAAAGAGAAAATGAAAAAAAGATTATAGAAGAATTCCCGAAAGCATTAGAGCGTGGGCAATTTAAAGTTTATATACAGCCACAAGTACAACTGGGTGAAAAACGCAGATTTATAGGAGGTGAGGCCCTGATACGCTGGGAACGGAGAAAAGGGAAAATTGCATGTCCGGAAGAATTTATACCAGCGTTGGAAAAATCAGGAGATATTATTGCGTTAGATTTTTTTGTGTACCAGCAAGTGTTAAAGGAAATGCGCCAGTGGAAAGAGTTGGGAATTGCCATTCCGGTAATTTCTGTGAATTTTTCACGAAAACATTTTGATACCGGAGGGATTTACTTCAAAATAGTTACGGAAGCAGAAAAATATGGAATCCCCCCAGCATGTATTGAAATTGAAATTACGGAAAGTCTATTTAGTGTAGGTGATGAGTTAGTAAAGCAAGAAATACAAAAATTGCGAAAAGCTGGTTTTAAAGTAGCAATGGATGATTTCGGGACAGGTTATTCATCCCTTAGCATGTTAATGGATGTTCCGGTGGATGTGGTGAAAATTGACAAGAGCTTTTTAAAGAAAACAAATAATAAAAAAGGGCGCATATTTATGGAAGAAATGGGGCGATTAATACATAGCGTAGGAGAAAAAACAATCGTTGAGGGGATAGAGACGGAAGAACAGTGTAACTTCCTGACAAAATGCGGTTTTGAGTACGGTCAGGGCTTCCTTTTTGAACAGCCGATTCCTATGCGGGTGTTTTCAGAAAAATACATAAAATAAGGGGAAAAACTATTGATTTTTTGTGACAATGTGAGTATAGTTTAGTTAAGAATGTGAAAAAATTTATCAACATTCAAATTGATTCACTTAAAATACTGAATCACAAAACCTGTATATTTACCTTTATAAAAGTAAATATGCACAATTTAGGTAGGAGGAAAATGTAATGAAGAGATCTATGAAAACCATGGATGGTAACCACGCAGCAGCACATGCTTCTTATGCATATACTGATGTTGCAGCCATCTACCCAATCACACCATCTTCTGTTATGGCAGAAGCTACAGACGAATGGGCAACACAGGGAAGAAAGAACATCTTCGGACAGACAGTTCAGGTAACTGAAATGCAGTCTGAAGCAGGTGCAGCAGGTACTGTACACGGTTCTTTGGCAGCAGGAGCTTTAACTACAACCTATACTGCATCCCAGGGATTATTATTGATGATTCCAAACCTTTACAAAATTGCAGGTGAAGGACTTCCGGGAGTATTCAATGTATCCGCACGTTGCGTAGCCAGCCATGCGTTAAATATTTTCGGTGATCACTCTGATGTTTACGCCTGTCGTCAGACTGGTGTTGCAATGCTCTGTGAATCTTCCGTACAGGAAGTTATGGACTTAACACCTGTAGCACATTGTGCAGCACTGGAAGGAAAACTTCCTTTTATCAACTTCTTCGATGGATTCAGAACCTCTCACGAGATTCAGAAAATCGAAACATGGGATTATGAAGATTTGAAAGACCTGGTTGATATGAATGCAATCGATGAATTCCGTAAGAATGCATTGAATCCAAATCACCCACGTCAGGATGGTTCTGCACAGAACCCGGATATCTTCTTCCAGACAAGAGAATCTTGTAATACTACTTACGATGCAATGCCAGCAATCGTACAGAAGTATATGGATAAAGTAAATGCCAAATTAGGAACAGATTATAAATTGTTCAACTACTATGGTGCAGCAGATGCTGAAAAAGTTATCATCGCTATGGGTTCCGTATGTGATACTATCGATGAAACAATTGATTATTTGATGGCTAAGGGAGAAAAAGTCGGAGTTGTTAAGGTTCGTTTATACAGACCATTCGACAAAGCAGCTTTAGTAGCAGCTATTCCTGAAACTGTTAAGTTAATCGCTGTATTAGACAGAACAAAAGAACCTGGATCTCTTGGAGAGCCATTATACTTAGACGTAGTTGCAGCATTAAAGGGAACTAAGTTTGAAAGCGTTCAGATTACAAGCGGACGTTACGGATTAGGATCTAAGGATACAACTCCTGGACAGATTATTGCTGTATACAACAATACAGAAAAAGAAAGATTTACAATTGGTATCTATGATGATGTTACAAACTTATCTCTTGAAGTAAAAGAAGACCCTGTAACAACACCAGAAGGAACTATCAACTGTAAGTTCTGGGGACTTGGTGCTGACGGTACTGTTGGTGCAAACAAGAACTCCATCAAGATTATCGGAGATAACACAGATATGTACGCTCAGGCATACTTTGATTATGACTCCAAGAAATCCGGTGGTGTAACAATGTCCCACTTACGTTTCGGTAAGAAACCAATTAAGTCTACCTACTTAATTAAGCAGGCAAACTTTGTTGCCTGTCATAACCCAGCTTACATCCGTAAGTACAATATGGTTCAGGAATTAGTACCGGGCGGAACTTTCCTTTTGAACTGTTCTTGGTCTCCAGAAGAATTAGAGGAGCATTTACCAGGACAGGTTAAGAGATACATTGCTGAAAACGATATTAAGTTCTATACCATCGACGGTATCAAGATTGGTAAAGAAATCGGACTTGGTGGACGTATCAATACTGTACTTCAGTCTGCCTTCTTCAAATTGGCAGCTATTATTCCGGAAGAAAGAGCTATCGAGCTGATGAAAGCAGCAGCTAAAGCTACTTATGGAAGAAAAGGTGATAAGATCGTACAGATGAACTACGATGCTATCGATGCCGGAGCAACTGGAGTTGTTAAGATTGATGTACCTGCAAGCTGGAAAGATGCCAAGGATGAAAGCTTTGCAAAAGTTGCAACAGGAGATAGAAAAGATGTTGTTGATTTCGTTAACAATATCCAGATTCCTGTTAATGCTCAGGAAGGTAATAAGATTCCAGTATCTGTAGTAAAAGAATATGAACATGGACAGACTCCGTCTGGTTCTGCTGCATTTGAAAAACGTGGTATCGCAGTAGATGTTCCAGTATGGAATCCGGAAAATTGTATTCAGTGTAATATCTGTTCTTATGTATGTCCACATGCAGTTATCCGTCCAGTTGCATTGACAGAGGCAGAAGCTGCTAAGGCTCCAGAAGGAATGAAGACACTTGATATGACAGGAATGCCAGGATACAAGTTCAGCATGACAATTTCCGCACTTGACTGTACAGGATGTGGTTCTTGTGCTAACGTATGTCCAGGAAAGAAAGGCGAAAAAGCACTTTCTATGGCAAACTGCGAAGAAAACGTTGGAGAACAGAAATACTTTGATTTCGGTTTAACAGTAGAAAAGAAACCAGAAGTTGTTGAGAAGTTCAAAGAAACAACCGTAAAAGGATCTCAGTTCAAACAGCCATTACTTGAGTTCTCCGGAGCTTGTGGTGGATGTGGAGAAACACCTTACGCTAAGTTAATTACACAGTTATTCGGTGATAGAATGTACATTGCAAATGCAACAGGATGTTCTTCTATTTGGGGTAACTCCTCACCTTCTACACCATATACTGTAAACGAAAAAGGACATGGCCCAGCATGGTCTAACTCCTTATTCGAAGATGCTGCTGAGTTTGGATACGGTATGTTATTAGCTCAGAAAGCATTAAGAGGAAAATTAAGAACAAAGGTAGAAGCATTAGTTGCTGATGGCAAGAACGCAGATGTTGTAGCTGCCGGAAAAGAATGGTTAGATACTTATACTGTAGGTGCTCTGAATGGAACAGCTACCGATAAGTTAGTAGCAGCATTAGAGTCTTGTGGATGTGATGCTTCCAAAGAAATCCTTGCAGAGAAAGATTTCCTTGCTAAGAAGTCCCAGTGGATATTCGGTGGTGACGGATGGGCATACGACATCGGATTCGGTGGAGTTGACCATGTATTAGCAAGTGGACAGGATATCAACGTAATGGTATTCGATACAGAAGTTTACTCTAACACAGGTGGACAGTCTTCTAAGTCTACTCCTACAGGAGCAACCGCTCAGTTCGCAGCAGGCGGAAAAGAAATGAAGAAGAAAGACCTTGCTTCTATCGCAATGAGCTATGGTTATGTATACGTTGCACAGATCGCAATGGGTGCTGATTACAACCAGTGTGTTAAGGCAATCGCAGAAGCAGAAGCTTATCCAGGACCATCCCTGATTATTGCTTACGCTCCATGTATCAACCATGGTATTAAGATTGGTATGAGCAAAGCTCAGACAGAAGAGAAGAATGCAGTAGAAGCTGGTTACTGGCATACATTCCGCTTCAATCCAGAATTGAAGAAGGAAGGAAAAGCAGCATTCTCCTTAGACAGCAAGGCACCTACTGGAGATTACAAGGCATTCTTAAACGGAGAAGTTCGTTACAATGCACTTGCAAGATTCAATCCGGAAAGAGCAGAAAAACTGTTTGCAGAGTCTGAAGAATATGCAAAAGAACGTTATGAATACCTGAACAAGTTAATTACACTGTATGGTGAAAAGTAATTTGAATTCATAAGGTTAATTTAAAGAGAGAGTATCCGTTTTGGGTACTCTCTTTTGGTGTTATACGAGCATTTACTATTTCTCAAAAGTCTGTTATACTATAAAAGTATGTTTTAAAGTATTATGGAAAAAACTTTACAAGTACGAATAGATATTGTAAAATCAATCGGTCGGGGTTTTGTGACCTGACTTGTAAAATACCTTTACGGTATACCTGTATGGTGCAATAGCATCAGTAAAGGAAAGGAGAAAAATATGAGTAAACCGGTAGTTGCGGTGGTAGGAAGACCAAATGTAGGAAAGTCTACCCTGTTTAATGTATTAGCCGGAGAGCGTATTTCCATTGTTCAGGATACGCCCGGTGTAACACGAGATAGAATTTATGCAGATGTAAGTTGGCTAAATATGGCATTTACCCTGATTGACACAGGAGGAATCGAGCCGGAGAGTAAAGATATTATTTTATCACAGATGAGAGAACAGGCGCAGATTGCAATTGACACGGCAGATGTAATTATATTTATGGTAGATGTACGTCAGGGATTAGTAGACGCAGATTCCAAGGTGGCAGATATGTTGCGTCGTTCCCATAAGCCTGTAATATTGGTAGTAAATAAAGTAGATAGTTTTGAAAAATTCATGGCAGATGTATATGAATTTTATAATTTAGGAATCGGAGAACCAATTCCGATTTCAGCAGCTTCTCGTCTAGGTCTGGGAGATATGTTAGATGAAGTGGCAAAACATTTCCCGGCAGACGTAGATGAGGCAACAGAGGATGACAGACCCAAGGTAGCAATTATAGGAAAGCCAAATGTAGGAAAATCTTCTCTTATTAATAAGTTAGGCGGAGAAGACAGAGTAATTGTATCTGATATTGCAGGAACGACCAGAGATGCCATTGATACAGTTATCAAGTATCATGGTACAGAATATGTCTTTATTGATACCGCGGGATTGCGACGCAAGAATAAAATTAAAGAAGAGCTGGAGCGTTATAGTATTATTCGAGCTGTTACCGCAGTGGAACGTGCCGATGTGGTTCTGATTGTAATTGATGCAACTGAGGGTGTAACCGAACAGGATGCAAAGATTGCCGGAATTGCACATGAACGTGGAAAGGGAATTATCATTGCAGTAAATAAATGGGATGCGGTGGAAAAGGATGACAAGACCATTTATAAGCATACAGAGCGTATCCGTCAGATTTTAAGCTTTATGCCATATGCCGAAATTTTATTTATTTCTGCAAAAACCGGACAGCGTACACAGAAATTATTTGAAATGATTGATATGGTATTGGAAAACAACTCCATGCGTGTAGCTACCGGAGTATTAAATGAGATTATGGCAGAAGCAGTAGCAATGCAGCAGCCACCTTCAGATAAAGGAAAGAGACTGAAACTTTACTATATTACTCAGGTAGCAGTGAAGCCGCCAACCTTTGTTATTTTTGTAAATGATAAGGAATTGATGCATTTTTCCTATACAAGATACTTGGAAAATCGTATTAGAGATGCATTTGGATTCCGCGGAACATCATTAAAGTTTATTATACGAGAGAGAAAGGAAGATTAGTGATGATTGCAAGCAGAGTGATTAGTCTTGTTATTGGTTATATTTTCGGCTTGTTTCAAACTGGATATATCTATGGAAAGGCTCATGATGTTGATATAAGAAAGCAGGGAAGTGGAAATGCGGGAACTACCAATGCACTTCGTACTTTAGGATGGAAGGCTGGATTAGTTACATTTGTGGGTGACCTGGGAAAAGCAATGTTAGCAATGTTGGTAGCATGGTTATTATTCCGTGGAAAATACCCGGATGGTGTAAAATTATTAGAAATGTATGCAGGATTTGGTGCAGTATTAGGACATAATTTTCCTTTTTATTTAAAGTTTAAAGGTGGAAAAGGAATTGCATGTACCTCAGGATTTATTTTAGCATTCGATCCATTGATGGCACCGGTCTGTCTGGCTCTATTTATTGGTGCAGTAGCAATCACTCGTTATGTATCACTTGGTTCTATTTTAGTAGTACTGAGCTTTTTCATACAACTTGTAATATTTGGACAGAATGGAATGTTAGGAGTACATTCAGAGCTGTTACCTGAAATATATATTGTAGGTGGATTGTTTACCATTTTAGCATTGTGGAGACATAGAGCAAATATCAAACGTTTGTTAAGTGGAACAGAAAATAAACTTTCCCTTCATAAGTCAGAAGAGAAAAAGACTGCATAGAAATAGTGGAGGAAATTATGGCAAAAGTAAGCGTGATTGGTGCAGGAAGCTGGGGAATTGCTCTTGCAACTGTATTAGAAAAGAATGGACACGATGTTACTATCTGGTCTATTTTAGAAGATGAAATTAACATGTTAAAGGAAAAACATGAGCATGTTACAAAGCTTCCGGGAGTAAAACTCTCAGAGAAAATGGGCTTAACAACAAGTCTGGAAGAAGCAGTAAAAGACAGAGATCTTTTAGTGTTGGCAGTTCCTTCTGTACATACCAGAAGCACAGCAAAAAGCATGAAGGAATTTGTTTCAGAAGGACAGTTGATTGTAAATGTGGGAAAAGGAATTGAAGAAAGTACATTGATGATTTTATCGGATGTAATCGAAGAAGAAATCCCACAGGCAAATGTAGCAATTTTATCTGGTCCAAGTCATGCAGAAGAAGTAGGAAAAGGTTTGCCAACCACTTGTGTAGTAGGCGCACATGACAAAAAGACAGCAGAGTATATTCAGAATATATTTATGAATGAAGAGTTTAGAATCTATACCAGTCCGGATATGCTTGGAATCGAAGTAGGTGGTGCATTGAAAAATGTAATTGCACTTGCAGCGGGAATGGCAGATGGATTAGGATACGGAGATAATACGAAGGCAGCACTTATTACCAGAGGAATTGCGGAGATTAGTCGTCTTGCAATTGCAATGGGGGCAAAATATCAAACTCTTTTTGGACTGACCGGAATCGGAGATTTGATTGTAACTTGTGCCAGCATGCACAGTAGAAACCGTCGTGCGGGAATCTTAATTGGTCAGGGAAAGACTATGCAAGAAGCAATGAACGAAGTACAAATGGTAGTTGAAGGCGTTTATTCTGCAAAAGCAGCTATGGCATTAGCGAAGAAATATCAGATATCCATGCCGATTATCGAACAGGTAAACAAGGTATTATTTGAAGATAAGCCGGCAAAAGAGGCGGTATCAGAATTGATGCTTCGTGACAAAAAGGCAGAACACGAGGATTTGTGGGAAGAAGCAGAAAAGTAGATAACAGAAAGGAAGAAAAATAATGAAAGGGAAAGAAAAGAAGAAGCATTTAGTGATAGGAACTTTATCAGCAGTCGTTGTACTGCTGATAATTTATTTTTGGCATGCAAATAGTTATGTTCATTTTGAAGATATTAATATGGGAATTTCTATTTGTGACTCTGTTGGAAATGGTTACGGTACGACCATTACAGTAGAGGATATACGTTATAGAGAATTAGAAGAGGTAAAAGAACTTTGTATCGGAAATCCCCAAAATTATACTACTCTTACAGATATGAAAAAGTGTAAAAAGGCAGAGAAAGTAACAATTTTAGGATATGCAGGTGCAGATGTGGCATATAAAATACTTGATTGGAGTAGAGTAAAAAGCAAGGCAAGTGAGAAACAAATCAAAGAATTTCAAGAAGGCTTGAAAGAGGTATTGCCTAAATTACGCAAGCTAAAAAGTTTTACTTTTTCCAATGTGTATGAAAAATGCCAACTACAAAATATAGATTTTTTGGCAGGATGTAATAAGTTAGAAACGGTATCAATTTTTTATAGTGACATAAAAGATTATTCTGTTTTAGGTCAACTTCCTAAATTAAAAGAAGTCAGATTGGAGCATAGTGATATTTCAAATGCGGATGATTTAATTGGGGCGAATCAATTAGAGCGAATAGAGCTAAGTAATACTCCATTGTCGAAGGACAAGAGAGAAGTAGAAAAGTTAAAAAAGGCTTTTCCAAAAGCAGAGATAATTATAAATAATGACTAAAAGTGGGGAGAGAAAAATGAAGAAGAAACTATATGAGAAGATGTTAATTAGTATAAGTGTTGTAATAGTAGTAATTGTAATTCTTATGGGACTTGCAGGAGTGAGTTGGAAACAAATGCAGAATCCCTGGAGTCAATTTGTAACTGGTGTAAATGGCAAAATTGACAAGTTTATGCACATAGAGGAAAAACGAGTTAACAATGTGCAAAAAAGAAATGTAATGGAAGAGTTTGAGTTAGCATATGTTGCATGCGAAAAAGAAGAACAGAAAGACGGGACTCTTATTAAAATGGCAGCGACAGGGGAAACACAGCGAAAAATAGATGCGTTTAACGAATATATGCAAAATGGAAGTGGAAAACAGTATGCAGAATGTATTGGATATACTGAATTGCCAGAAGGAAAGTTAACTATGGATTTTTTGATGGAAAATCAGGAAAAGGTAGTAGAAATGATAGACATATGGCAGGAAAAGCGAAACATGGAATCTGACACGGAGGCAGAAATAGAGATATATATGATATATAAGGAATTGTTAAAGAATGGTCAATAATCGAGAAAGACGGAAATTTGGAAATTGCCAATATCCGTCTTTTTGTATAGGAAAAATTTTGCAAACCACAAAATATTGTGTTATACTAGGAACGTTTAGAAAAAACAGAACATACTATCGATTAGAGCATAAAAATAGAGCAAATCGTTTGAAAGAGGATAGATATAGTAAGAAAGGAAAGAAGGAAATGGCAAAGAAGCAGGAGTATGGTGCCGGGAATATTACGGTTTTAGAAGGTCTTGAAGCAGTAAGAAAAAGACCCGGTATGTATATAGGAAGTGTTTCGAGAAAAGGACTCAACCATTTGATTTATGAAATTGTGGATAACTCCGTAGATGAACATTTGGCGGGGTATTGTGATACCATACGAGTAACATTAGAGGCAGATGGTTCTTGTACCGTAGAGGATAATGGAAGAGGAATCCCGGTAGGAATGCATGCAAAGGGAGTTTCAGCGGCACGTTTGGTATTTACCACTCTTCATGCAGGTGGAAAGTTTGACAACGAAGCGTATAAAACAAGCGGAGGATTGCATGGAGTAGGTTCTTCTGTCGTAAATGCATTATCTACTTATTTAGATTTGGAAGTGTATTTAGATGGAAAAATTCATCATGATCGTTATGAGAAGGGAAAACCAGTAGTAGAGTTAGAAAATGGATTACTTCCAATATTAGGAAATACGAAAAAACGTGGTACCAAAATAAACTTTTTACCGGATCCGGAGATTTTTGAAAAAACAAGATTTAAAGAGGATGATGTAAAGAGTCGTCTGCATGAGACTGCATATTTGAATCCAAACTTAACCATTATATATGAAGATAAACGTGGAGAAGAGACAGAGCACTTGGAATTCCATGAGCCGGAGGGTATCAGTGGATTTGTAAAAGACTTAAATAAGAAAACAGAAGTTGTTCATGATGTTGTTTACTTTAAAGGAGAAAGTGAAGGTATTGTAGTAGAAGTAGCTTTTCAGTATACCAATGAATTCCACGAAAATGTATTGGGATTTTGTAATAATATCTACAATGCAGAAGGCGGAACGCATTTGACCGGATTTAAAGCGACATTTACAACCGTGATTAATAACTATGCCAGAGAACTTGGAATTTTGAAGGAAAAAGATGCGAACTTTACAGGAACAGATGTAAGAAACGGATTAACTGCCGTTGTATCTGTAAAGCATCCGGCACCAAGATTTGAGGGACAGACCAAAACAAAGTTAGACAATCAGGACGCTGCAAGAGCAACCGGAAAAGTAACCGGGGAAGAGATACAGCGTTATTTTGATAAGAATCTGGACACGCTAAAGAGTGTCATTGCCTGTGCAGAAAAGGCAGCTAAGATTCGAAAAACGGAAGAAAAAGCAAAGACAAATCTTTTGACAAAACAGAAGTTTTCCTTTGATTCCAATGGAAAGTTAGCAAACTGTGAAAGCAGAGATGCATCTATTTGTGAAATATTTATCGTAGAGGGAGATTCTGCGGGCGGTTCAGCAAAAACAGCTCGTGACCGTAATTTCCAGGCAATTCTTCCTATCCGAGGTAAAATCTTGAACGTAGAAAAAGCAAGTATTGATAAAGTACTGGCAAATGCAGAAATAAAAACCATGATAAATGCATTTGGATGTGGATTTTCCGAAGGATTTGGGAATGACTTTGATATTACAAAGCTTCGTTATGACAAGATTATTATTATGGCAGATGCGGACGTGGATGGGGCGCATATCTCCACATTATTGCTTACGTTGTTTTATCGTTTTATGCCAGAATTAATATTTGAAGGACATGTGTACATTGCAATGCCGCCACTTTATAAGGCAATTCCATCCAAAGGGGAGGAAGAATACTTATATGATGATGCAGCATTGGAGAAGTATCGTAAAACCCATAAAGGAAACTTTACGTTGCAGCGATATAAAGGTCTTGGAGAAATGGATGCCCAGCAGCTTTGGGAGACAACCCTAGACCCGGCAACACGAATTTTGAAAAAAGTAGAAATCGAAGATGCAAGAATGGCTTCAGATGTAACAGAAATGCTGATGGGAACAGAAGTCCCGCCGCGTAGAGAATTCATCCATGAACATGCCCATGATGCAGAACTTGATATATAGTAAGATTGGTTGAAATACCAGTGAAAAGGTCCGATTGCAAAGCAATCAGGACTAATTGCACGAAAATTGCACTCGGAAAACTTGTTTTCCAGATGCAATTTCTGTGCAATATTCTCTCGGTGCGGATGCTCCGAGAGCTTTTCACTGGATAGCAACTCCAATTTAACATTCTCATAGAAAGGAAATTGTTATGCAGGAAAATGAACAGATCATAAGAACCGAATATTCGGAAATCATGCAGAAGTCATATATTGATTATGCCATGAGCGTTATTATTGCCAGAGCATTGCCGGATGTAAGGGATGGATTAAAACCGGTACAGCGACGTACCCTTTATGATATGCATGAACTTGGAATAAAATATGATAAACCATACCGTAAATGTGCGCGTATTGTAGGAGATACCATGGGTAAATACCACCCACACGGTGACAGTTCCATATACGAGGCTTTGGTTGTAATGGCACAGGAATTTAAGAAAGGAATGCCGCTGGTAGATGGACATGGTAACTTTGGCTCAATAGAAGGAGACGGAGCTGCGGCAATGCGTTATACCGAAGCTCGTTTGCAGAAAATTACTCAGGAAGCATACCTTGCCGACTTAGATAAAGATGTAGTAGATTTTGTACCAAACTTTGATGAAACAGAAAAAGAACCATCTGTTTTGCCGGTAAAAGTACCAAACCTTCTCATTAATGGAGCAGATGGTATCGCTGTCGGAATGGCAACCAGTATTCCACCACACAATTTCGGTGAAGTAATTGATGGAGTTAAGGCATACATGAAAAACCCGGATATTACAACCAAAGAAATGATGGAACACATTCAGGGACCGGATTTTCCTACAGGCGGAATTGTAGTAAATAAAGACGATTTATTAAATATTTACGAAACAGGAAGCGGAAAGATTAAAATTCGCGGAAAAGTAGAAGTAGAACAGGTAAAGGGCGGAAAAGAGCGTCTGGTAATTACCGAAATCCCATATACAATGATTGGTGCTAATATTGGAAAATTTTTAAATGATGTATATAGTTTGGTAGAAACAAAGAAAACCAACGATATTGTAGATATTTCCAACCAATCTTCCAAAGAGGGAATTCGTATTGTACTGGAACTTCGAAAAGGCGCAGATGTAGAGAACCTGAAAAACATGCTTTACAAGAAAACGCGATTAGAAGATACTTTTGGTGTGAATATGTTAGCAGTAGCAGATGGCAGACCGGAAACCATGGGATTGGTATCTATTATCCGTCATCATGTGAACTTCCAGTATGAGCTTGCAACCAGAAAATATAAGACCTTATTGGCAAAAGAATTAGACAAAAAGGAAATTCAGGAAGGCTTAATCAAGGCATGTGATGTGATTGACTTGATCATTGAGATTTTAAGAGGCTCAAAGAATATAAAAGATGCCAAAGACTGTCTTATGAATGGTAATACGGAAAAAATCGAATTTCGTTATAAGGGTTCAGAAGCGGATGCCAAACAATTAAATTTTACCGAGCGTCAGGCAACTGCAATTTTAGAAATGCGTTTGTATAAGTTGATTGGGTTAGAAATAGAAGCCTTAATGAAAGAACATGAGACTACATTGCAAAATATTGAAAAATATGAAGAAATTTTAGGAAGCCGTGCGGCAATGGCAAAGGTTATCGTCAAGGAATTAGAAGGATTTAAGAAAGAATACGCAAGTCCTCGTAAAACTGCAATTGAAAATGCAGCAGAGGCGGTATTTGAAGAAAAGAAAATCGAAGAGATACCGGTAATCCTTTTAATGGATCGCTTTGGTTATGCTAAGACCATTGATGTAGCTGCTTATGAGAGAAACAAAGAAGCAGCAGATGCAGAAAATAAATACATCATTCACTGTATGAATACCGATAGATTATGTATTTTTACCGACAAAGGACAAATGCATATGGTAAAGGTATTAGACTTGCCTTACGGAAAGTTCCGAGATAAGGGAACACCAATTGATAATGTAAGTAATTATAGCAGTAGTGAAGAAAATATGGTTTATATTGAAAGTATCGGAAATCTGTTAGGAAGAAAGCTGCTATTTGCAAGCAGTGATGGTATGTTAAAACAGGTAGACGGTGGAGAGTTTGATGTTTCGAAACGAACCACAGCTGCCACGAAATTAAATGAAGGTGCAACAGTTCTGATGATACAACCTGTAACCGGAGCAGAAGGAGAAACTATCGTTATGGGTACGGAAAAGGGAATGTATTTAAGATTTGCCGCAGAAGATGTACCGGAAAAGAAAAAAGGAGCAGTTGGTGTCCGAGGTATGAAGATAGAGCTAAAAGACAAGCTGGATGCAATATATTTATTAGAAGCAGAGGAAGAAAAGAACATAGAGGTTCGAGGAAAAGAAATTGCACTTCATCGATTGCGGGTAGCAAACCGTGATGGAAAGGGCGTAAAGAAGTAGGAAACTTACAAGTAACTTGTAAGTAAGAGCTGATTGTGCTATAATGAGCGGAAAAAGGAGTAAGCAGGTGATGAAATGGAAAGAGAAACAGATGTTATAGTTGTCGGAACAGGAGCAGCTGGGTTGTTCTGTGCTCTACAATTTCCAGAAGATAAAAAAGTAACAGTTATAACAAAGAAAGATGCAGAAAGCAGTGATTCATTTTTAGCGCAGGGTGGTATGTGCATGTTGCGTTCTGAAGATGATTTTGATGGATATTTTGAAGACACCATGAAGGCGGGGCATTATAAGAATAATAAGGCATCCGTAGAAGTGATGATTCGTAGTTCACAGCATATTGCGCAGAAACTGATAGAATATGGTGTTGATTTTGAAAGAAAAGACGGCGAACTGGCATTTACCAGAGAGGGTGGACATTCTCGTCCAAGAATTCTCTTCCATGAAGATATTACAGGAAAAGAAATTACCGGAACTTTATTAGAACGTGTAAAAGAGCGTAAAAATATCAAGTTATATGAATATACCACAATGTTGGACATTTTATGTAAAGATAATGCATGTTATGGACTGGTGGTGCAACTCCCGGATGGAAAGGTAGATACGATTACTGCACCAAACACGGTATTTGCATGTGGCGGAATTGGCGGTTTATATCGTCATTCTACCAATTTTCCACATATTACAGGAGATGCTATAGCCATTGCATTGCGTCATAAAATAGCACTTCAGGATGTAAATTATGTGCAGATTCATCCAACAACTTTGTATTCCGAGAAGCCAGGCAGAAGCTTTTTGATTTCAGAGTCAGTGCGTGGAGAAGGAGCATTGCTTTATAATGCCAAAATGGAACGATTTGTAGATGAATTACTGCCAAGGGATGTTGTAACAGCGGCAATACATAAACAAATGGAAGAAGATGGTAAGCCATATGTGTGGTTATCTATGGCACCAATTGCAAAAGAGGATATTTTAAGCCATTTTCCTAATATTTACCAACGTTGCTTAGAAGAAGGATATGATGTAACCAAGGAGTGCATTCCGGTAGTACCGGGACAGCACTACTTTATGGGTGGAATTCAGTCTAGCTTAGAAGGACGGACTTCTATGAATCACTTATATGCAGTGGGAGAGACTTGCTGTAATGGAGTACACGGAGCAAATCGTCTTGCAAGTAACTCGTTGTTAGAGAGTCTCGTTTTTGCAGAAAGAGCAGCAAAGGATATATTAGAAAAGAACGATACAAAGGCACCTGAAAAAATAGCAGAAGAATTATTTGACCCGGGACAGTATTTGAATTTGAATGAATTTAATCAGGAAAATAAAGATATGGTACGTCAGGAAATAGAAAGGATGAAAAAGGAATATGAACAACATAACCATGACATTAAATGTGGATGAGTTGATTTTACAGGCATTAAGAGAGGACATTTCCAGTGAAGATGTTACAACAAATGCAGTTATGCCAAAGGCGCAAAAGGGAGAGGCACAGTTAATCTGTAAGCAGGATGGTGTGTTATCCGGACTTTGGGTATTTAAGCGTGTATTTGAACTTTTGGATGATGAAATTTGTGTAAAACTAAACTTTGAAGATGGAGATACCGTAAAAAATGGTGAGATTATCGGAACTGTAACCGGAGATATTCGAGCAATTTTATCTGGAGAACGTACAGCACTTAACTACTTACAGCGTATGAGTGGTATTGCTACTTATACCAATTCTGTAGCAAAGTTATTAGAAGGAAGTAAGGTTAAGTTATTAGATACAAGAAAGACAACACCAAACAATCGTATTTTTGAAAAGTATGCAGTAAAAACCGGTGGTGGATATAATCATCGTTATAACCTTTCCGATGGTGTGTTGTTAAAAGATAATCATATTGGTGCAGCAGGCGGCGTAAAACAGGCGGTACTTATGGCAAAGGAATATGCGCCATTTGTAAGAAAAATTGAAGTAGAATGTGAAACCGTAGAAATGGTAGCAGAGGCTTTAGAAGCCGGTGCAGATATTATTATGTTAGATAACATGAGCGTAGAAGAAATGAAAAAGGCAGTAGCACTTATTGATGGAAAAGCAGAAATCGAGTGTTCCGGAAATGTAACAAAGGAAAATATTACACACTACATTTCACTAGGTGTAGATTATATTTCCAGTGGTGCATTAACACATTCCGCTCCAATTATGGATGTTTCCTTGAAAAATCTTCATGTAATCTAAAAGATTAGGAAGTGAAGTTGTGAAGTACGAAGAAAGCAAATATGCAAAAAAGGCAGGAGAAAATTTTCGGGCAGGGTATAATTGTTCTCAGTCCGTAGTGCTTGCCTTTGAAGATTTGTATGATATAGACAGAGAAACCGCTTTAAAAGTCAGTTCATCCTTTGGTGGAGGAATGGGAAGACTTCGTGAAGTTTGCGGTGGTGTCAGTGGAATGTTGATTGTTGCAGGACTTTTGTATGGCTATCATGAGCCACGGGATTATGAGGGAAAGTCAGAGCATTATGCAAGGGTACAGGAATTGGCAAAGGCATATGAGGCAGAAAATGGTTCCATTGTTTGTAGAGAACTATTAGGGCTGACTCAAAAAAGGGACGAGCCTAAGCCGGAACAGCGTACCGAGGAATATTATAAGAAACGTCCTTGTGAGCAGCTGGTAAAAATGGCAGCAGGAATTATGGAGGCATATATAAAAGAGCATCCATTAGAAAAAAGTAATAAATGAAAAACCTAATCCCCCAGCTATGCTGGGGTGAATGGAGTAAGCAGTAGCGTGTAGGATAACAATAAAAAGCCTCCTGTGTTACAATGAGAAAGGTATCGCAAGCCAATCTCAAAACAAAGGAGGCGGTCCTTAATGGACAATCAAAGTTTATCACATGTTCGCTGGAAATGCCAGTACCATATAGTTTTCATACCAAAG